>DAINRU010000004.1:52021-124645 GCA_036741695.1 Vulcanimicrobiota bacterium | reverse complement strand
TACACTCTGTTTCGCACTTAAAGCAACGGGTTTGATCTAGATTTTTCATGTTGTTGGCTTCTACCTTATGAACGCTGAGATATTGCTCTTCGTTTCTTAAGTTCAGCATCGGATAACCCGCTCAGAGAACCAGGGTGACCGGCATCACACGTTTCTAGATGAACACATCCCGCATTGAGGTTTGTAGTGGACGGTTATGTGTTCCCAAAACCACCGCATCTCCAGCGCAACTTTATCTACCCCCGAGCCGAGCCGTGGTGCAGGAATAACCACTAGTGGTTTATAATTAGGTGCTAAACCATTAGGAGCTGAACTACTTATGGCGTCTTCTCCCCGGACCATCGGCGGGGTCGAACCGGACGGTATGGACCTTATCCGTCGTGGCATCGCTCGATACACCGAACGGTATGGCGTCACGGACTTCGACACCGTTAACGCGATACTAACGCTCAAGCGCACCGCGGCTGATCTCGAGAATTTTGCGTCCGCATATTGCAAGCAGGCCGAGCTGTCCACGGGCCGCCTCAACGTGCTCATGGCATTGAACGCTACGCCTGAAAAGGCCATGGCCCTTTCCGAAATCGGGGAATACCTAGTTGTGACGAGACCGAACGTCACCGGTCTCATCGATGGCCTTGTCGCCGACGGGATGGTCAAGCGTATCGATCATCCAGAAGACCGCCGCATGGTCCTCGCACAGTTGACGCCCGCGGGACGCGAGTTTATGCGTAAGTTTGTCCCCTTTCACCATCGAGCCCTCAACGTGATCATGTCAGGCATGAATAAACAAGAGAAACGCCAGCTCGTCGCACTGCTCGATAAGCTGCGCTCGCGCCTTCGCGAGGTGCAGATCCCTCAGTTGGAGGAAGCATAACCCCCATGGCTGTTGTCGCGGAGAACGAGCCTCAGGCCGCCGGCCGAAAACGCCGCATCATCGTCCCCATCGTCGCGATCGCCCTCGTCATCGGATTGATCTTTGGTATCCGGTACTTTATCTATGCCGCGCACCATGTGTCGACCGACGACGCGCAGATCGAGGGCAACATCACCACCATCAGCCCGCGGGTGAAGGGACAGGTCGCTTCCGTCTACGTCTCAGAGAATCAATTCGTGCGCAAGGGCGACAAGCTCGTGCAGATCGACGATCGCGACTACAAAGTCGCGCTCCAGCAGGCACAGGCTGCGTACGACCAGGCTGTCAGTAGCCTGCTAGCAGCCACCACCGCCGTTCCACAGCAATCGACCCTCGCATCGGCGCAAACAGCACAGGCCCAGGCAGGCGTCTCCGAATCGGTGAGCGGCGTGCTCGACGCGCAAGAACGCATCGCCACAGCGCAAAGCGACCTCGACGCGGCCAAAGCAAACGCGGTGAAGGCTCAGCATGACGTGGCACGTGCCCGAGAGCTGGCGGGCGAGGGGGCGATCTCGCAGTCGCAACTCGACGCGGCGCAAGCGGCATACGCCACAGCCGTAGCGCAACGCGATGCCGCGGCTCAGGGAGTGATAGCCGCGCGTGCGACGCTTGACCAAGCGCAGTCAGGCGTGCTCGCGAGCCAGGCGCAACTCGCGCAGGCGCGAACCGGTTCCGAATCTACCCAGATCAAGTCTGCGCAAGCCGCGGTGAGCGCGGCACAGGTCAAGGCAGCCGCTGCGGCTTTGGCCAACGCAAGGCTGCAAGAGTCCTACACTCTCATCACCGCGCCCGTGGACGGCGTGGTCAGCAAGAAATCAGTCAACGTCGGTGATACGGTATCCGTCGATCAACCGCTCATGGCGCTGGCCGATCAGCGCCACCTCTGGGTGACCGCCAACCTCAAGGAGACGCAGATCAGCAACGTGCGGGTGGGTCAACCCGCGGATATCCACGTCGATGCATTCCCACATCGTGTCTTCAAAGGCAACGTCGAGAGCGTCTCAGCCGCAACGGGCGCGACCTTCGCACTGATCCCGCCCGACAACGCGAGCGGCAACTTTACCAAAGTCGTCCAGCGCGTGCCGGTACGCATCGCCATCGATCCGAGCTCGGATCCAGAGGGCTTGCTGCGTCAGGGCCTGTCCGTCGAGGTCCAGATCGACACGACGAATCATTAAACGGACTTAGAGGTAAACGGACCTAAAGGTCCGTTGCTTCATTATTATCATGCAGACGCTTCGGCAACCACTGATCACAGGCAACAAGTGGCTCATCACCATCCCGGTGATGCTCGCCGCCCTGATCGCGGTGCTTGACGCCAGCATCGTCAACGTCGCCATTCCCAATATGCAGTCGAGTTTCGGCGCCGGTGTCGACGAGATCGACTGGGTCATCACCGGCTACCTTATCAGCAACGTCATCATCATCCCAACCACCGGATGGATGTCGAGCACGTTCGGGTTAAAACGCTATTTCGCGATCAGCCAGATCGTCTTCGTGATCGCCTCGTTCTTGTGCGGCATATCCTGGAATCTTCCGTCGCTCGTCTTCTTCCGTATCCTGCAAGGGATCGGGGGCGGAGCGATACTGCCGGTCGCCCTCACGATCCTGCTCGAGGCATTCCCACCCCAGGAGCTGTCTATGGCCTCGGCCCTTTTTGGCGTCGGCGCCGCGCTCGGTCCGGCAATTGGACCGACGCTCGGCGGTTGGCTCACCGACACACTCTCATGGCAGTGGATCTTCTTCGTCAACGTCCCGATCGTGGCAGTGTCTGTCGTGCTGAGCCAGCTGCTTATCGGAGAGAACCGTGAGGCCAACGCCAAGCGCCGTTCCGCGCCCATCGACTTTTGGGGCTTCGTCTGCGTCGCTGGATGGCTTGGCACCATGCAAGTTGTGCTGCAGGAGGGTCAAAAAGACGGCTGGTTCGATTCCCCGCTCATCATCTGGTTGAGCCTGGCGTCGCTTGCCTTCTTCGTGGCCTTCCTCATTATCGAACTGCGCATCCAGTACCCACTCATCAATCTGCGGATCTTCACCAACCGCAACTTCGCCGTCGGTTCCATCGCGGGGGCCATGCTCGGCGCGGCGCTGTTCGGCGCCATCTTCATCCTGCCGCTATTCGCGTCGCTGCTTCTGCACTACACCGCCCTGCAGATCGGCTTCGTACTTCTGCCCGCCGCACTCGTGAGCATACTGTTGTTCCCGGTGGTCGGCCGGCTGGGGTCGTTTATCGACCCGCGCATCCTCATGTTCATTGGCATCCTCCTGTTCACCGCATCGCTCGTGGGCAACGGGTTCATCAACGCTCAGACATCGTTCGGCTGGCTCGTCTTCTTGCAGATCCTGCGCGGTGCGTCGCTGCCGTTTCTGTTCACGTCAGTGGGCGCTCTCGCGCTCGTCTCGCTCAAACCACAAGAGAAAGCTGATGGGTCGTCACTGTTCAATCTGACGCGGACGCTCGGCGGATCGATTGGCATCGCCATTATCGCGACTGGGCTCGTCAACCGTCAGAAGTTCCACTTCGAGCGTTTCGGCGAATCGATCACCCAATATGGCATCGGCACCCAGACGCGGCTCTCGCAGCTGGCCGCCGGCCTCGCTTCGCACGGCGGTTCGCCCGGCCTGACCAACGCCAAAGCACTCGGAGTGCTCTACTTACAATTGACGCAGCAGGCCTACATCTCGGCGTTCGACGACGTCGCCCTTGCGCTGGCGGTGGCCTTTGTCCTGACGACCATCCTGATTCCGATGTTCCGGGACGAACGTAGCCACCTGCAGCAGCGCACGGCAGCGCCAGCGCTCGAGTAACCTAACCGCCCGGCAGGGCCGACGTGCCGACGATGTCGTGCAGCTCCGTCAAGAAGTACGCCGTCCTAGCGGGCGCACCACCAAGCGTTTGCGCCGCCGTGAGATTGTCTTCAGCGCCGCGTACGTCCGACTGGATCAGGTCGATCATCCCCGCAACGAACCGCCCGGGCTCGTACGATGGTTGCATCGCTGCCGCTCGATGTGCGTTGACAGCAGCTGCGCCGGTATCGCCATTTTGCAGATCTACAAGGGCGATGCTCGTGTACGTCTCCGCCCTTGGTGCGCGTGCCAACGACGTGCCGAAGAGCGTTCGCGCCTGCTGTGTGTCTCCGTTGGCTTGAGCGGTGAGACCGGAGAAATACGGACCACGCCAATCGTGCGGTGCCGCGTCGGAGGCGGCGTTGAAGGCGGCCGAGGCGAGCGTCATACGGCCGCTGAGCAGCGCCGACGTGCCGACGGTCAGCAGCGATTCGACGTCGACTGGTTTTTTGGCAAGGGCATCCATCAGGCTGAAGCGCAGCGCGGCGGTTGTCTGACTGGGATCGCCGGACGGCAGCGCGCGAGTGAAATCGAGATCCTGCGCCACATCGAGCAGATAGCTGCGGGCGTCCGCCGAGACTTCGCTCAGCGGTTTGGCCGATGACGATGGAACCGCAGCCACGGTGCTTGCCACGGGCGATGGTGGCGCTGTGGCCCACGGCGGCCGGACCAGCTTCGGGCTAGGCTTTGCGCCAGCGATCACAACTGGATGCAGCGGAGCGGCGGACTTGCGGACGCTCGGTGTGGGGCGGGGGCTGGGCTTTGCAAGCGCGATCTTCGCGGACGGCGAGGGGAGCGGGCTTGGGCTCGGGGCGACGAGCGGCGCGACGGTCAACTTCGGTCGTGGTTTGCCATGGGTCTGCGCTTTGACGCCGGCACGCTGATACGATGCCACCGCTTCGCCATTGCGACCCAACTTCTCCAGCGCTTCGGCGCGGCCGACCATCGCGGGCCTATAGGTTGGCGATCGCTTGAGCTCTTCTGTGAAGTCGGCGAGCGCGGCTGCATAAAGCCCTTCTTCCATCTCCACGACCCCAAGATCGTAATGGATGAACGGCTGATCCGGCGCGGCCACCGACGCAGCTCGGAGCTGCTCGTCGGCGAGCTCTTTTTTGCCTTCGCGTTCGTAGAGCTGCCCAAGCGCTACGAAATTCCATGGATATCGCCTGTCGTCGCTTTCGCCCGCGAGATAATATTTCTCAGCCGCGCCCGTGTCGCCGGCGCGGAGTGCGACGTTGCCGGCCCGGTTTGCCACCGTGGCGTCACCAGGGTTTTCTTCGACTGCCCGCTGCGCAAGCTTGATGGCCGCACGCGTGTCGCCGCGCGTCACGGCTTGCTCTGCAAGGCCGATGGTCGGCGTCGCGCTCCCGCCGCCTTGACTCGGGTGGAACCAGCGCAGTCCACCCAGCGTGCCGGGGACGAAATTGATGACGACTGCCACGACCGCCGCGATCGTCACGAGGGCGGCCACCCAGACAAGTATCCGCTCTACGAGTCGCGCCACGTGCGTCTTTCCATGCCTGCGGTGCTTGCTCGCTCTTTAGCACTAGGCCTTTGCGACGTTGTTCCTATGGTCCCGGAGCTTGAACCCACGAAGCATCGGTCGTGCGACCCCGCCGTTCCACGCGCCGGCCCGATGTGGTAATTCGGTACCTGGCGTGGCTGTGTCTTTTTCTCACCCTGTGGCCGAGCTTCTCCGGCGCCGCAGAAACCTCGCCGCCGGCCGCCGTTCCGGTCGTCACGAACGTCTCCGGGGCGGTCGTCGTGCGCTCGGCCTCGGGCGTTTCGCGCGATGTGCTCTCCTCGCGCATCGTGCGCCCCGGGGACACCCTCGTCACCGGCGTTGATTCGATCGCCGTCTTGAGTCTGGCGGATGTCGGCAGCGTGCGCCTGGGTCCCGGCAGCACCGCCAGCGCCTCATCGACCGCCAACAGTCTTGGACTGAACCTCGACCTTGGCTCGGTGTGCGCGCAGGCGCAGACGACCGGGATCACGATTCAGACCGGCGGTCTCTCGATTGCGGCGGGCGATGAGACAGCGATTTTCAGCCTGATCCGCGACGCGGATACGACAACCATCGCCGTGTATCAGGGACAGATCCAGGCCGCGTCGCAAGCCAGGACGCTGACCGTTCTGCATGCCGGGGATGCGGCCGTGAGCACACACGGCGGTAACCTGGTAGCGGTTCCCATCCAGACGGTGCAGCCGCAGTTCGCGGCGCTCAAATGTCCGGATGACGCGATCATCGCCAAAGTGGTGCCGAGTCCAGCGCCGGCTGCGCAAGGTGGAAGCCATGGCGGCGGCGCTGGATTCCTCGGCATCCTGGCAGGGCTGGGCGTGATCGCCGCGCTGGCCGGCGGCCATGGCGGCGGTGGTTCAAGCTCGCCGCCCCCGACCGCTCCACCCACGACTCCGCCAACCGCACCACCGGGCTCGCTCACGGTAAGCACGCTAAGCCTGTCGTTCTTGGTCGGTGGAAGTGCGCAAACGTTCACGGCGAGCGAGTCATCATACAGCGGTCCCCTGAGCGCGAGCAGCGGGGATACGACGAAAGCAACGGTCTCGCCAGCTTCAGGGACTGGTCCGGGTCCCGTCATCTTCACTGTCACGCCGACCGGAGCGGGAATCACGTCGATCACCGTCACGGACAATCACGGTGGCTCCCAAACGGTGAGCATCACGGTCACGCCTCCTGGAACGATCTCGGTCTTGCCGGGCAGCTTGACGTTTGCCGTCGGTGGTGCGACCCAAACCTTCAAGGCCTCGGAAGCAAGCTACACGGGCGCGATCACAGCGGTGAGCAACAATACAGCGGTCGCCACGGTGTCTGGTTCAGGAACAGGTCCTGGACCGGTCACGTTCACGGTCAACCCGGTGGGTGCGGGCACGACGACGATCACCGTCAGCGGCGGTGACGGACCTGCGACAGTCAACGTAACCGTTGCCGGTCCGGTCGGAGTGACTCCGACAACATTGACCTTTGTTGGCACGACGGTGAGTCAACCGTTCAATGCAACTGATCCGTTCTTCACGAGCACGCTCAGTGCAAGCAGCGACAACACAGGTGTGGCAACGGTATCGCCGGCGTCTGGGACCGGCCCGGGACCCGTGACGTTCAACGTCACGCCGGTCACCGAAGGCAGCGCGCACATAACGGTGAGCGACACGCTCGGCCAGAGCGCGCAGGTCAGCATCGTCGTGAGCGCAGGCGGCTTGGTCGTCAACCCGACGTCGTTGGTATTCACGGTCACGGGAGCATCACAGACATTCACGGCGAGCGAAAGCGATTACACGGGTCTGATAACTGCGACGAGCGGCAACCCGGGGCAAGCCAGCGTGAGCCCCGCTTCCCAAACCGGACCGAATCCTTTCACGTTCACGGTGACCCCTGTCGCGGCGGGTAATCCGGAGATCGCTGTGAGCGATACGCACGCCCATACCAAGTTCGTGGCGATCATGGTGACCGGGCCGCTGACGCCGACGCCGACAAGCCTCACTTTTAACGGCACGACTGCCACGCAATCGATCAGCGTGAACGATCCGAACTATACGGGCAGCATCACCGCGAGTAGCACAGACTTGAGCGTCGCCACCGTGACGTCGCCGGGAGTGGGACCGACCGCTAGCTTCACGGTGACGCCGGTCAACCAGCCAGTATCGGGCAGATCGGCGACCATCAATTTCTCCGACGCTAACCTCGGCACCACATCGGCGAGCGTCACCGTAAACCCCGGTGCGCTCGGCGTGAGCACGTCGTCGATCAGTCTCGTCGGCGCCGGCTCGAGTAGCAGCTTCACGGCTTCGGAGACGCTCTATTCGGGTCCGATCACCGCAGCCAGCACGAATACTGGCGTGGCCACCGTGAGTCCAGCATCGGCCGCCGGCCCTGGACCCAATACATACACCGTTACCGCGGTGGGGCCTGGGCCAGCGACGATCAACGTCACCGACAATCATGGAGGAACGCAGCCCATCAGCATCACCGTGACCGCGGTGCCGACGGTCACGCCCGCGACCTTGACGTACACGGACGTGGGCGTCGCCAACGCGCAGAACGCAACGATCTCGGAACCCGGCTACTCCGGCACCTTCTCCGTTGTCGCGAACTCGTGCGGCAGTATCGCCACAGTGGGACCCATCGCTGGCACAGGCCCGAGCACGACGGTGCCGGTCACAGCGCTCGCAACGACCGCAAGCGGTGGGAGTTGCTCCTTTAGCATCAAGGACAACGTCAATGGCGGCGTCAGCTTGCCGGTGAACGTCACGGTCGGACCGTTTGGAGTCGTGGTACCGTCGAAAACCACGCTTTCGTTCGGCGATGTCGGAGCGGGTGCGGCCCAGACATTCACCGTGAGCGAAACGAATTACACCGGAGCCTTCACGATCGACACGACTGCCTGCCCATCTAGCGTCGCCACCGTGAGCCCCACGTCCGGTAATGCCGGAACGACCTTCACGGTGACGCCGGTCTTCAGCGGCACGTGCACGATCGCCGTCGACGATGACCATACCCAGACCGCAAGCGTCAGCGCGACCGTCGCGACGTTTGGGCCGATCACGCTTTCCCCGTCGACGCTCCCGGCCTTCACCGATGTCGGAGCCGGCGCAGCACAGACCTTCACCGCGAGTGAATCGGGTTTCACGGGTACGTTGAACGCCGATGCCTCCCTTTGCGCGGGCATCGCCACGGTCAGCCCGGCCAGCGGTCCGAGCGGCACGGTGTTCACCGTGACTCCAGTTGGGGGCGGCGGACCCTGTAACATCAATATCACCGACGACCATAGTCCATCAGCGGCGATGAGCATCACGGTCGGGCCGTTCGGCGCATTGACCCCGACCCCGACGACGCTTGGACTCACCGTAGGAGGCTCCAACGGCACCTTCACGGTTTCGGAAAGCAACTACACGGGCAACTTCACGGTCGATGCCAGCACCTGTGCGAGCAAGAGCGTCGCGACCGAGAGCCCGGGCTCCGGCTCAAGCGCGACGACCTTCACCGTCACGCCCGGGACCGTTGTCGGCAATTGCAACATCAACGTCACGGATGATCACAGCGGAGCGGCGACGGTGCTGGTGTCGCTGACGACGGGCGCCATCGTCGTCAACCCGGTGACACTAGCGTTCGCCGGCACAAGCTCGCCAGGGCAGTCCTTCATTGCATCCGACGCGGGCGCATCCCACTATTTTGCGGTGAGCTCGAACACGGCCGTTGCGGTCCTGGATATCGGAACTCTACCTGGACCGGGACCCGTGACGTTCGGGGTCATTGCCGGTGGCACGATCGGCCAGGCGTCGATCACCGTGACTGACGATATCGGAGGCTCGGCCGTGGTCAGCGTGGGCGTGGGCGTGAGCCCGCTGCTTAAGAAGCGTCATCCCGTCAGCCCGCACAAAGCGCTCCATCCGACGCCCGTCGCGAAGCCGACACCGCGGCCGCGCATGCAACGGCCGATCCTCGGACCCATTGGGCCGACGATGCCTCACCATATCGTGACCGAAAGCGCAGCCCAACCCGGTGTTGTTGGGCTCTCGTCGCCGAGCCCCACGCCGATGCCGAGCCAAACGATGCCACCGGCTACCGCGCCCTTAGCTGTTTCGGCGCCTAGCCTCGTGCTCGCCGCGGGAGCGCCTGGGCAGACGATCGTCATCTCCGAACCTGGCTACACGCACAGCTTCAGTATCACAACGTCGAACGCGGCGGTCGCCAGTATTGGCACAGGAGCGAGCAACGGTCCGACGGCAAGCGTCATCATCACGGCGCGCAGTGCGGGGGTCGCGACGATCCGCATCGCCGATGATCACGGGGGTGTGCGCACGATACTGGTCACGGTACGCGCGGCGCAGCCGGCCGTGCCTCACCCGCTCAATAGGCCCGCCGGCACATGAACGCGCGGATCGAGCTCGAGGACACCTTCGGCGACATCATCCGCAAAGCGAGCAGCGGTCTGCGGCTGAGCTCCCAGAGTCTCGCGCAACACACCGGCATCGAACGGGGGCGGCTCGACCTGTTCATCGCCGACAAAGCACAGCCAACCGAGACCGAGGCGCACGCTATCGCGAAAGCTCTGCGGCTGGATCCGGCAAAGCTCGCCGACTCCGGTCTGAACCGCTGGTATCCACGGGATTTCGCGGCTCCCGGCTTTCTCAAGCATCAGATCAACAGGCCGCATCCGAGCAACGGTTATTTCATCATGCTGCGCGGCAAGGGTGTCGGAGCGTTCGTCGATCCGGCAGGCGACCCCGCGCCGATCGTCGAGACGTTCAAGCAGGCGCACGTGGACTTGCAGTATATCTTGCTCACTCACAAACACGATGACCACGCCGACGCGCTTGCGCCCGTGCGCGCAGCGTTTCCCAAGGCTCGACCCGTGATGCACGAGCTCGATGCTGCCGCGCGTGGCGCTGCGGCGCGCGGGGCCATCGGTATCCGCGATGGCGACCGCCTGCCCTTCGGCGATGGCGAGATCGCCATGCTGCACACGCCTGGGCACACCGACGGCTCATCATGCTTCATCTATAAGGGGATGATCTTCACCGGCGATGAGATGTTCGCTGGATCGGTGGGCCGCGTCTTCGGCGAGCGCTTCGGCTATGACGACCAGCTCGCTACGATCCGCTCGAAGATACTATCCCTGCCCGAAGAGATGGTCGTGCTCCCCGGTCACGGCCCAGCGTCGACGGTAGCGCAGGAACGCGCGCACAACCCCTTCTTCTGACACAAGCGGGCGGGCGCCGCCGAAGGCCGGTCCTGACGGGGCCGCGAAATCCTGCACGATGTCCCTTATGACGTATCTGCGCGCGAATCGCGTGCTCGGCCTTGCGCTCGCGTGGGTCCTCGCGGGCTGCAGCACCAATGCGGGCTTTGGCACGCCGGTCTCCGGCCCAAACCCGGTCAGTAACCCCAATCAGCCCTACGGTCAACCATACGGCGCATCGCCTGCACCCTCGATCAGCGGATCGATCTCACCCTACTTCATGCGGCCAGGCGTCTCGCCGGCTCCCAGCCCGACGGGCTCCGCGGCACCCACGCCGACGCCGATCCCCAATAGCCTAGCCATCGTCGGCCCGTCGCTGCGGCTCGCATTCGACGGCTCGGCGAAGGACCCGGTCAAAGCAGCGCGAGAGCTTGAGCTGTCCTTTGCGCTGCAGAACACGACGCAGAACGGCGCCAAGATCACCTCGGTCTCAGCGTACGCAGACAAGACAGCGCTGGGCAGCTCGCAGGTCTCGGTCTCGGCGGGCGCCGGAGATACGTCTGAGGTCGTGTCGCTCGTCCTCAAAACGAGCGATGACCCTATCACATACAAAGAGATCAACGTCAATTTCCTCGACGATTCGAAGAAGATGATCGGATCGGTGAATCTGGACGTTCCGCCGATGGACACCCAATTCACATCCCTCGATGAGAAACACCCCAAAGGTCCGTTCTCCATCGACAGCTTGGAGATCTCGGCGATCGCCGCGCCCAAGGGGCCGCATTATGATTGCACCTTTGCCGTGACCAACGCGAGCCAGACGGCGGTCTCGGTCACCGAGTTCGACATCCAGCCGCCCAAAGGGGATGTGGTCAAGGTGGCGATACCGCTTCCCGTCCCAGCCCGTTCGGTCTCGGACTTCGTCAGCGTCGTCGTGCCGTACGGCGGCAAGTCTCTGCCCTCGGGGACCTACACCGTCACCGCCATGCAGAACGGAACCGCAGTCGCCAAGTCGACGGCCGTGTTGCTCTAGGATGACCTATGGCGCGTGAACGCGACGTCCTCGAAGTCGACGTGCTCTTCGTCGGCGCAGGACCGGCGAGCTTGGGAGGCGCCATCCGGCTCGCGCAGCTCTACGCCGAACACAACCAGGCCGTCAAAGCAGGCACGAAGAGCGGGCCCGAGCTCTCGTGCGAGAACATCCTCGTCATCGACAAAGCTCGTGCGATCGGGGATCACGGCATCTCGGGTGCCGTGCTCGACCCAATCAGCCTGAACGAGCTCTTCGGCGACTTTCTCGCCGCTGGCTGCCCGGTCGAGGGACCGGTGACCTCTGACGCGCTGTGGTTTTTGAGCAAGTCCGAGCACATCAAGGCGCCGATGGTGCCGCCGCCGATGAACAACCACGGCAAGTACGTCGCAAGCCTCAATAAACTTGTCAAATGGCTCTCAAGCCAAGCAGAGGCGCTCGGCGTCCAGGTATTCCCCGAGACCCCCGGTCAAGAGCTGCTCTTCGACGGCGAACGGGTCGTGGGCGTGCGCACGGGCGATAAAGGCGTCGATAAGAACGGCAATCCCAAACCCAACTACGAACCGGGCGCAGATCTACGCGCCCGTGTGACCGTGCTCGGCGAAGGGCCGCGTGGCACGCTTGCAAAGCAGCTGGAGCGGACGTTGCAGCTGTCAAAGGGCTGCAACCCGCAGGTCTACGCCATCGGCATCAAAGAGCTCTGGCAGATGCCCAAAGGATCGACGCCCAGCGGCGCGGTCATCCACACCTTGGGATACCCGCTTGACGACCGGACGTTCGGCGGCGGCTTCATCTACTCGATGGCCGACGACATTTGGGATATCGGGATCGTCGTCGGCCTCGATTACCGCAATCCCCAGCTCGAGCCGCACGCCGAGTTCCAGAAGTTCAAGGCGCACCCAAGCGTGGCGAAACTGCTCGCCGGCGGCGAGATGTTCCGCTATGGAGCAAAGGCGATCCCTGAAGGCGGGTACTGGTCGATGCCGCGCCCGTACGCCGATGGCGTGTTACTTGTGGGCGATACCGCCGGCACGCTCAACCCCATGCGGCTCAAAGGGATCCACTTGGCGCTGAAGTCAGGCATGCTCGCGGCGCAGACGTGTTACGAGGCGGTCCTCGCCGGTGTGAGCGATGCCGGCCAGCTTGCGTCGCATCAAAAGCTCGTCGAGGATTCGTGGATCCGCACCGAGCTGTACGGCGCCCGCAACTTCCACCAGGGTTTCGAGCGCGGCAGAATCGCAGGCATGATCAATGCGGCGCTCGGCCATCTGACCGGCGGGCGCGGCTTCGGCATCTACGACCGCCTGCCCGGACACGAAGGCTACGCCGACATGGAGAAGCTCGTCAATTATTTCGGCCGCAACGTGCCCGGCTTCGAGCGGCCACGCTATGATGGCAAGTTGACGTTCAGCAAGCTCGATGACGTCTTTCGCAGCGGCACGAAGCACGATGAGAACCAGCCTTGCCATCTGCACGTGGCCGACACCGACATCTGCGCGACGCGCTGTGCTGAAGAGTTCGGCAATCCGTGCCAGTACTTCTGTCCGGCGAACGTCTACGAGATGATCCCGGCCGCGCTCGGTGCGCAGAAGATCAACAAGGATGGCTTCGCAGATTCAGGCAAGCGCCTGCAGATCAATTTCGCCAACTGCGTGCACTGCAAGACCTGCGATATCATGGACCCCTATCAGATCATCGATTGGGTCCCGCCAGAAGGCGGCGGCGGCCCTGTGTATACGGGGTTATAAAGAGAGAACGGACCTAAAGGTCCGTTGCTTCAAACGTCCTTAGTAAACGTCTTTAGTAAACGTCTTTAGTAATTGAAGTAACGGCTCTTTAGAGCCGCTTTTTTACCGGGTGAGGAAGGTCTCTTCGAAGAGCGCGTTGACCCAGCCGAACTTCGGCCGGGTGTAACGGCGCGGATCGTTGACGTCGAACGACTCGTGCAGCGCGCCGTCGCCGGCGGTGGAGAGGGCGAGTTCGCTGACGATCTGATCCTTCTCCGCGTTGCGAGCGGCAGTGCGGTACTGCATGATGAGGCTCATCGGCCAGACGAAGTTCCACGGCGTGTGCATGCTCCCGATGCCTGATGCGTATCGGCCGCGGTAGTAGTACGGGTTGCCGGGGCTCAAGATGAAGGCTCGCGTGGCCGCATAGACCTTGGCGTTATAGGCATAGCCGAGCAGCGGCACGGAGAGCAGGCTCGGCACGTTCGCGTCGTCCATGAACTTGGCCGCGCCGCGACCATCGATCTCGTATGCATAGATACGGCCGTGGTGGGTAGAGAATATCGCCCGGCTCTCGATCGCCTGCTCGATGCGCTCCGCCGCGAATGTGGCCTTGTGGGCGCTGGTCATATCATGGTACTGCTGCGAAAAGAGCTGCGCCATCTCGCGCAACGTCGTGGCGGCGAACATGTTCTCCGGAATGTTGTAATTGAAGGCTTGAGGATCGTCGCTTGGCCGGTACGCGCTCCACACGAGGCCGATGCCGTCTTTGATCGGACGTTCGTTGCGATGATAGTTCGAGTGGCTGCCGTGTTGCTGTTCGACCATAATGGTGCGTAAGATGATGTGCAGCTCGGCGTAGAACCTGCGGTCGTAGACCGACGAATCGCCGGTGGCCTGCACGTATTGCTGAGCAAGGCGCACCGGGTAGCAGAGCGAGTCGAGTTCGAACTTGCGCTCGGCCACGCCGTAATCCCGATGGAACGCGTTGGCGTAGGGATCGATGGCGATGAGCCGCTCTTGGCGCTCGATGACGCCGCGCACGAGGGCTTGTTGATGGAGCCGCGCCATCGCCTGCACGCTCGAATCGCGCAGCCACATGGCGTCGATGTCGCCCGTGCTGACGTATGTGGTGCGATCGGCGTCTCGGAAGAAGAGCTGGGCGTTGACGTCTGCTGCGCGGGCATAGATGGCGGCGATGTCGGCCGTGCTGCCCATCGAGGCGAGCAGGACGAGAGCAACGAGCGAACCGACAACCGAGCGGACCAATAACCGAGGCAGATGAGCGGCAGGCTGCTCGCCTGCCGCCACGAGGTCAGGTTCTATGTCGTTCGCCTCACTCGCACCCATGCTATAGTTATCGTCTCGCCACCAGGGTTATTCACTTCATATCACTTCACGCCGGCCACACGTCCACGACCGGCGAATCCTCAATCACGCCGACATGGGCGATCGCCGCACCTGGATAGGCCAGCAAGCCATCTTCGATGCCGATGATCCACGACTCGGTCTCCACCTTGACGACCCCATCGCCGATCGGCCGTCCCCAGATGTCGCGCAGGTCGGCGATCACGCCGCCGGGGAGCAGCGTGTCGCCCGGCTGCACGCGGTAATCGAGGATACCGGAGGCGGGTGGATAGGGACCGTCTTCGCGCCGCAACCGCCGTTGCGTCTTGGGCCTGGGCAACGGCGGCATGCCCTCGGGGTCGCCTGAGAGCATGCCGGCCCAGCGCAGGAGATTGCGTAGCCCGATGACGGCTGCGCGGACGTTGCGTTCGTCGACGACCGTGTGGGGCCCGAGCTCCACGGTAAACGCCGGCAGGCGCAGCTCCTGCAGCGCAGCGCCAGTCGTCGACCGGTGCAGCTCCTTAGCGATATACCCGCCGACGCGGTATTCCATGACCGCGGGGAAGCCGAAGGCCTCGACCATGTCATCCAGCCGCTCGGACAGGGCGACCGCCTCTGCCTTCTCCGATTCTTTCTTATACAGCACGCGGTCGCGGATCGAGAACGGCACCGACATCACTGACGCGGTGTGCAGATCGACGTAATAGTTCGCGGAATCGCGGATCGCGTCGAGCAGCCGTGCGGTGAGGCGCTCGTAGACCGTCGGCTCGCGCTGCTCTCCTGTGTCTCGTCGCATGCCGGGAAACGTGCGGTTGGGATCGCGGTCGTCGTAGTATGGATGACGACGGTTGGTGCGCAGGCCCGAGGGGTTGAGCGTAGGCAGCGCTACGACCGTGCCCTTGAGCTCCTGGCAAAGCTTTGGGGTCAGGATGCGATGCACGACAGGTATGCCGCACACCTCGTTGCCGTGGATATTGGCCGTGAGCCAGAAGACGGGGCCGTCTTCACGGCCCTGTGCGATGATGACGGGCAAGGAGTCCGTGCCGCCAGTCGGGAGCTCGGGGCCATCAAAGGATCCGTAACTGAGCTCGCCTGGGATCGCGTCGCAAGTTCCGACTCGTAGAGCTGTGCGCGGCACGTGGGTCCTCCTATTGGTATAACGGACCTGAAGGTCCGTTGCTTCAAAGGTTGCTTACAATTATGGACCGATCCAGCGCACGACCGCGACCTGCTCGTCATCGATCTCCACGCTCACCACACCTGAGGGGAAACGGATCTTGGTCGGCTCGCCCTCGTTGAGGCGGACGGTGAGCTGGGAGCGTTCGATGCGCTCGCCCTGGCGCGACGTCTCCCGGATGACGAGCGTCAAGCCCTCGACGCCCATGTAATCGTACACCACGCTCTCGACGAACGGGGTCGTCAGGCGCGAGGTCGTGCTGTCGATGGTGTCGGTGCGGACGTTTTCGCGCTCTTGCTGCAGCTTCACGTCGATGTGCACTTCGGCGAAGAGACGGTCGCCCAGCGTCGCACGGTGCCCGCCCGTCTTGGGAAATGCAAGCGTGGGCTCCCATCGCGTCGATCCGCGGCCGCCCGCGCCGATTGATTCCTGCTGGCTGATCTCCGTCGTCCAGCGCCTTGATCTCGGCACGTCTTTATCAGTCCCCTATCCATGCAGCGCGCGGACGGTGTGCGTTAGGCGTCTGCGCGCAAGGTTGTGCAGTCGTCATCGGCATACATGTGCCCTGACGGAGACAATCTTTGCCGATGCTTCCCGCGTCCCTGCGCAATCCGTTCATGGGCCGAACCTTTAGTGCGCTTCGGCACCGCAACTATCGGCTCTATGTGTCCGGCCAGGTCTTCTCCCTCATCGGCACGTGGATGCAGATCGTGGCCGTGGGCTGGCTGGTCCTGCGGATCACGAACTCGCCGCTCCTGTTGGGCGTGGTCACGGCCATGGAGACTCTGCCCTCACTGTTCTTCTCGCTCGTCGCGGGCTCGATCGCCGACCTCTTCGACAAGCGCCGCATCGCCATCGTCACGCAGTCGCTGGCCGCCCTGCAGGCGCTGGCGCTGGGCGTGCTCGTCGCGACCAACCATGCCACCTTCTGGCGCATCTTCTGGCTCGCGCTCTTCATCGGCGTCATCAATGCGTTCGACCTGCCCGTGCGCCAGTCGCTGATCTTCGACATCGTCGGCACCGAGGATCTGCTCAACGCGTCCGCGCTCAACTCGGTGGTCTTCAATATCGCTCGCATCATCGGCCCGGCGATCGCCGCCATCATCATCGAGGGGGCCGGCGAGGCCGCGAACTTCTTCGCCAACGCGGCGTCGTACGTGTTCGTCGTCGCGGCGCTCGTCGCCATGCGCACGGAACCGGTCGAGGCGCGCAGCGACGCGCATCTGGTGCTCGTGCGCCACGCGCTCGACGGCGTCACCTACGTGGTCCGCCACCCGTTGCTCTCGCGGCTTTTCATCGCTCTCATCGTCTACAGCATCTTCGGCTTCAACTACGTGCTCTTGATGCCGGTCGTGGTCAAGCTCGAGCTGCACCGTAGCGCGGGCGCTCTGGGCCTGCTGCTGAGCTGCCTGGGCGCGGGGGCGCTCGTCGGGTCGCTCACGTTGGCCGGGCGTGGCCGCAGCCGTTTCTCATCGCTCAGCGCCATGTCGTTCGTCTTTCCCGCCTCGATCGTCGCCTTCTCGTTGGCCCGTAACCTCACTGCGGCGGCGGTCCTTGTCGCGCTGCTGGGCTTCGCCATGGTGCAGTTCGTCGTGCGCTTCACGACGTTCTTGCAGACGGAGGCGGGCGATGCCATGCGCGGCCGCGTGCTCGGCCTGTACAACATGCTGCTCATGGGACTCTCGCCACTGGGATCGCTGCAAGCGGGAGCGCTGGCCGAGCGTTTCGGCGCCTCAACCACGCTTGCCATCGGTGGTGACATCTGCCTGTGCGCGTCCTTTTGGTTGTGGATCATGCGTCCGCAGGCGCGTCAGCAGGTCGACGCGCAACCGGCGCAAAGGCTAGCGGCCAAGTAGATGAACGACAGTCACGGCGGGCGCGCGAAACGCATCGTGGTCGTGGCCGAACCTCTGGCGGAGACCGGTCTCGCCGTGCTGCGCGGCGGCGGACTCGAGGTGCGCGAGGCCGCGGGGAAGCCGCGCGAAGATCTCGAGGCGCTGGTTGCCGGAGCGCACGCGCTCATCGTGCGCAGCAAGACGAAGGTGACCGGCGCGATGCTCGACGCCGCACCGTCGCTGCAGGTCATCGGTCGCGCCGGGGTCGGCGTCGACACGATCGACGTCGAGGCGGCAACCCGTGCGGGCATCGTCGTGCTCAACACGCCGGACTCGAGCACGATCGCCACCGCCGAACACACGATGACGCTCATGCTGGCTCTGTGCCGGCATGTGACCGCGGGTCACAAACGCGTCGACGAACGCCGCTGGAGTGCGTCTGGCCTCACCGGGGTCGAGCTCGCCGGTAAGACGCTGGGCGTCATCGGGCTCGGCCGCATCGGCGCTGCTGTGGCCGCCCGGGCACGCGGTTTCGGCATGAGCGTGCTCGCCCATGATGCGGTCATGAGCGAGGCCCGCGCTGAGAGCCTAGGCGTCAAGCTCGTGCCGCTTGACGAGCTGCTCAAACAGTCAGACGTCGTCACCCTGCACACTCCTTTGACGCCGCAGACGAAAGGACTCATCGGCGCTCGAGAGCTAGCGCTCATGAAGCCGGGAACGCGCATCATCAACTGCGCACGGGGTGGCCTGATCGATGAATCCGCCCTCTTAGCGGCGCTGGAGTCCGGCCACATCGCTGGTGCCGCGCTCGACGTCGTCGCCGACGAGCCCCCGAAAGCAGACGCAGCGATATGGGCGCTGCTCGGCCACCCTCACGTCTTAGCGACGCCGCACCTGGGCGGATCCACGCTCGAGGCGCAGGACCGCATCGCCGCTGATCTGTGTCGCGACGTCGTCGCCGTCTTGCGCGGGCGTCCGCCCTCAGGGGCGGTCAACGCACCGGTGAAGGCGCCGCCCGAGGTCCGCCCCTTCGTCGAGCTCGCCCACCGCCTGGGCTATGCCTTCCCGCAGATATCAGATGAAGAACGCCTCTCGCACTTCGACCTCGTGCTGGAAGGCGATCTCGCAGGCTATGACGGCCTGCCCTTTGTGGTGTCGTTCCTTGTCGGGCTCTTGCCCCATCTCACCGACGAACGAGTGTCGGCGGTCAATGCGCTCGACATCGCGCGCCGCATGGGCGTCTCGGTCGAGACGCTGGGCGCGCCGTGCGAACGCGGCTTCACAGGAGCCCTCGCCGTCTTGGGCAGCCGCACGTCGCTCGCCGGCACGGTCGTCCACGGCGAACAGTTGCGTTTGGTCGGCATCGACGGTTTTGAGATCGACGTCGTGCCGCAGGGGCATCTGCTCTTGACGCGCCATCGCGACGTGCCCGGCATCGTCGGCAAAGTCGGCACCATGCTCGGCAAAGCGACGATCAACATCTCGACCATGCAGGTCGCGCGCAGCGACGCGGGCGCGGCCATCATGCTGCTCGGCATCGACCGAGCGCCCGATCCGCCGCTGCTCAAGCGCCTGCGTGCGATCTTAGACGTCGAACGCGTCGCCGCCATCGAGCTATGAAGCTCGTCCTCGTGCGCCACGGCGAGAGCACGTGGAATGCCGAAGGCCGTTATCAGGGCCGGATGGACCCGCCGCTCTCGACCCGCGGCCGCGCGCAGGCGCAAACGCTCGCAGAGCGCGTGGCGCGCGAACAGTCGGCTGCGCCTCCCGAGAACCGCGTGACCCTGATCGTGTCGAGCCCACTCTCTCGCGCGCGTGACACGGCCCAAGCCTGCGCCGATGCCATCGAGCTCAGGCTAGGGACCGACGAGCGCTTGACCGAGATCTCCCACGGAGATTGGGAGGGCAAGCTGCGTGGCGAGGTGGCGATACGCTGGCCGGATATGCTCGCCCAGTGGCGGTCGAATCCGCATCTCGTGCAGTTCCCGCACGGAGAGATGCTCGAGGAGGTCGAGCTGCGTCTTCGTTCTTTCCTGCATGGCCTGCGTGACGAGACGGGAACGGTGCTGGCAGTCACGCACGACGTCATCGTGCGCATCGCGGTGCTTCTCGCGTCGGGAAAAGAGCTCTCGTCGTTCAACGAGGTTCACATCGACAACGCCGCGCTCAACGAATTCGCGCTCGAAAGCGGCAAGCTGCGACTGCTGCGCCTCAACGACACGGCGCATCTGGGCTCGCTGCGCAGCGACACCACCGGCCAGGCGCTTTGATCCGCGTGCGCTTGGTTGAGCGGCTCTAAAGAGCCGCTACCGCATTTCCCTTTGAAACGTCGGCGGTGAGCAGGCGCTCGATGCGATCGAGTCCCTCGGCGAGTTTTTCCATCGAGGTCGCATACGAGATGCGCACGTGTTCGGGAGAGCCGAAGCTGCTGCCCGGCACGATGGCGACCCGGGCGGCGTCGAGCAGCGTGAGACACAGGTCGTCCGTCGTCTCCACCTTGCGCCCGCCGATGGTCTGGCCGAGAAGCCTCGTGATATTGGGGAAGACGTAGAACGCGCCCGAGGGCACGACTTCGAGTTCGAAGCCTGGGATGGAGCGCATGCGCTCCACGGCGAAGCGGCGCCGGCGGTCGAACTCGTCGCGCATGCCCGCGAGGAAGCTCTGGTCGCCGCGCAGGCCGGCCAGCGCGGCTTTTTGGGTGATGGACGAGGGTCCAGATGTCGAGTGGCTCTGCAGCTCGGTCATCGCCTTTGCAAATTGCTTCGGCGAGGCAGTATACCCCAGACGCCAGCCGGTCATGGCGAAGGCCTTGGAAAATCCGTTGACAGTGATCGTGCGTTCGCGCACCTGCGGCCCGAGCGTCGCCATGCAGACGACCTCTTTGCCGTCGTAGGCAAGGCGCTCGTAGATCTCGTCGCTGATGATGACCAGATCGTTGCGCACCGCGATCTCAGCGATCGCCTCGAGCTTGTCGCGAGAGTAGATGACCCCGGTGGGATTGCTCGGGTTGTTGAGGTTGATCACTTTCGTCTTTGGCGTCAGCGCCCGCTCGACCATGTCGGGGGTCAGCTCGAATCCGGTCGAGGCGTCGGTCTCGACGATCACAGGTGTGCCGCCCGCGATCTTGACCATCTCAGGATAGCTGACCCAATAGGGAGCCTGGATGATGACTTCGTCGCCGGGGTCGAGCAGGACCATGAAAGCGTTGAAGAGCGAGTGCTTGGCGCCGTTATTGACCACGATCTCTTCGGCCGTGTAGTCGAGACCGTTTTCGCGCCGCAGCTTCTCGGCGATCGCCTCGCGCAGCTCCATGACGCCCGCCGCCGCGGTGTATTTGGTGAAACCCTGGTCGATGGCAGCCCGCCCTCCCGCCTTGGCGGTCTCGGGCGTGTCGAAGTCCGGTTCGCCGACGCTTAAGTTGACGACGTCGACGCCCTCGGCCATAAGTTTTTTGGCGCGCCCATCGATGGCCATGGTGGGCGAGGGAGAGAGATTTTTTGCGCGAGCGTTCAGCATGAACGTGGATTAGGGGCGCGCGCTGCGCGTCCTTCTACGACGCACTCGAAGGCGCGACTTAGATGGGAGGGAGTGGTTCGCCAAAGCGCATCACGGCGCTGCGCACGGTGTCGCCATTAAGCCGGACGATGCGCGCGCCCGCCGGCCGCTCGTCCTTGCCGAAGCGCGGCGAGTTGGGCTTGAACTGGAAGAAGGTGGATGGTGCGCTCAAGTACTGCGCACCGTCGCGATTGGCTTCGAAGGCCTGGTGGATGTGCCCGAAGAGCACGGCCCGGACCTGCGACGAGGTGTCGAGGATCGCCATCAGTGCGTTGGCGTCCGCAATGGTCATCGGATCGAGCCACGCCGAGCCCGTGGGCAACGGGTTGTGGTGCACGATGACGATGGTCGGGGTGCGCGGCTCGGCCGCAAGCGTCGTGCGCAGCCAGGCGCGTTGTGCGTCTCCCAGCGCCCCGCCGTCTTCGCCGGGAACGGAGCTGTCCAGCAGGATGAAGCGCCAGCCGAAGGCGTCAAAGCATTGCGTCATCTTCTCTTTCGGGGGCAGCTCTTTGCCGCACAGCACCTGCGAAAGCACTTGGGGGTCGTCGTGGTTGCCGGGGATGTAATAGACGGGCACGCCGAGTGTAGCGATCTTCTCGCCTAGACGCTTGTAGGATCCGACCGAGCCGTCGCTCGAGCAGTCACCGCTCACGATGACAAACGCGGGCTTGCCGTCGAGCTTGCCCAGCTCTTCGAGCGCACGATCGAGCATCGGATCGGGCGCGACGTCCCACAGCTTAGTCGCCGGGTCTTCGAAGAGATGCGTGTCGGAGATCTGGATGAAGAATGGCTCACGAACCAAGGCGGCGGTTGTCTCTCCCTCACCTACGATGTTGATGCATCCGCCGGTATGACTCTTTAGGCCTGAAAACCGGCATGCCTGCGCGGCTGCGATTCGCCGGAAGTTGGCGGATGTGATGCCGGATACCCGCCCGCCGCACGGCGCGGGCGTGGCCTGCATCATATGATAGCGGTGCTCGGGCGGTTAGAAGCTCAAGCCGTAGGTGATCTGTGGGCGGAATGACCAGTAGCTGCGTTGCACGCCCGCTGCGTACAGCGTGGCCGTGGGACCGGTATAGGTGCTGAACGCTTCGGCGAACCCGATCGCCGGTCCGTGACGCCCAAGCGCCAGTATCTGCGCACCGCCTGAGAAGGCGACGACGTCGTTGTAATAGATGCGCTTGGTGTCTTGCGACCCGGATGCCCGCACGAAGACCTGCAGGGGGAATTTCCTCGAGCCGAATTCGCGACCCCGCTCGGCCTCAAAATACAGGAGCGCGTTCTGATAGCGTGTGTAATAGATGAAATCGCCGTAGAACGAGCCGTAGTAACGGCTCCCGCCCTCAGGTGGAACGTTCGAGTCTCGATAGTATTCCACGCCGCCGCGGGCGTCGAAATGCGACGTGGTGGGCAAGCCCGATATCGTGGGACCGAAGTCGAACGACGATCCGAGCTGGGCGAAGAGGCGCAGGCCACTGTTCGATTCATACTGCATGCCCAGCGCCGCCAACCCGTAATTATCGTTGAGCGTCTCGGGGAGCACCCCCGCGGTCGTCTGCGAATCGCGTTGCAGCAGGAACTCGCAAAAGGGCCTGATCGGGGCGGATGGCCCGAACGGCTTCGTGAAGTCGGCCGAATAGAAGGTGTCATCCGAGAAGGAATCGTGCAGCGCATAGGCCCACAAGAAGCCGGCATCGTCGGCGCGTGCCGGCGCGGTGCAGAGCATCGCGACAAGTGACAGTGCTACGACCCCGCCAAAGGTCCCCCGCAATCGCCCGCTCATCGTGACGCTCCCTGCGTCGAACGCATGCGGATGACCAGTCGCCTGTCGTGCGAATAATCGACGAGCCAGAGATACTCGTCATCGCCCCCGACGGCGCGGATGTCCGCGTCCTTGGGCAGGGCCCCGCTCTCTTTCAGCGCGCCCGTCGCCGGATCCACGCCGAGGAGCTCAGCGTTCTTGCGGTCGGTGACGTAGAGGAGGCCATGCGCGAAGGCGAGACCGGCGAACCGGCCGACGTCATTGCCTTTCCAACCGGGTGCGTCGTTGGGCAGACTGAAGAGTTGCCGCCACGTTGCGCCGTCCTGGGCGAAGAACTGGCCGTCCTCGGTCATCCCGATGAGTTGCTTGTCCGCCTGCGTCATGCCGACAAACCACGCCTCATCTTCTCCCAGCGGCTGCATCTTCACATCTGCCACAGAGTGGTTTTCGACGCGGAAGCTGACGAGCCGGGCCTGTCCGCCATCCCACCAGCCCTTTTGCTGATACGCGACAAAGCTGCCGTCGGATAGCGCGATGACCGCTGCGACAAGCACCGGTTGCCCTGTGCGACCGTCTTGCAGCGCCGCGGCGTGCACGACGTCCAGCGTGCGACCTGTCAGCGCGTCGAGGCGATATATGTACGGGGCGGCGCCACCTGCCACCCATATCGACTGCGGCGTGGCGGCGATCGATCGGCAGTCCACCCACTGATAGTCGGGTGATATCGCCGGAAGTTTCATCTCCCCGCTGGTCATTACCGCGACGTCGGGGTTGTATTGTTGCGGACTCCCACCGATCCGTGGGAATAGGTAGGGTGGGTCCGCCGGTGAGGCCGCCATCTCTGTACCCGGTACGACGACTGCGAAGGCGTCTTGAAAGCCGGCACCGTGCAACGCTGCCTCGATGTGCGGGGTGAGATCCGCGGCGTTCGAGTGGCCCTCTTCGCCCGCGAACACATCGGCGTTCGCACCAGGAAGCAGCGGCACATTTTGTCCGTATTCGCCGCTCGGGTAGGCAAAAGCGGTTGCGGGACTGCCGCTCATCGCTTCGAGCGTTTGCCGCGAGTGCCGGAAATCTTGGAGCAACCGCTCTTCAAACTCGGAAGGCGTCTCCAGGCGCCCAGCTGCGGGGAGCCAGGCAAGGTTTGCGTACCAGTATGGTGAGAGGTCGGTGGGCTTGGGTCCGATCTGCAGCGCCCAGTGACCCGTGTACCCGTGGGACTCGATCTCCCAGACACCACTGCGCGCCATGGCGCGAATCTCGGGCGAGGTGAGGCGCCCGGGCGTGCGGTCAGTTCTCTGGCCTTCGATGAACATCATCGCCTTGGCCTCGTGGCGCTTGAGGATGGCTGTTGCGGTGGTCCACGCAGAGACGAAGCCGTCGTCAAAGGTGACGATGTATGGCCGCGCGGGCAGCGACGCCGCGCCGGCTCGTCCGTCAAGGTAGGCAAGCGCAACAAGCGGATCGACAGGCACAAACCCTCGCCTCTTCAGGTAGGAAAGATCGGCGTCGAACACTTGCGGTGAGACCGCCGGACCATAGTGGCCCTCGCCGGCGCTCGTCCCCTCCGGGGCATTCGTGACCTGGTGGTACATGAGCACGAGCACTTGCTTCTGGGGATAGATCACAAAGCTTAGTCGCGCCGGCGGGCTGTCGCCCCGTGCGCCAGGTCCAATGCCTGTGCATAGCAACGCGGCGAGCGCACTGAGCAGCGACGTTCTAATATGCCGCATAGTAGCTATACGCAAAGCTGGAGATCGCGCGATAGGCGCCGGCAACCGCTGCGGCGCAGAACGCGAGCATGCCGGCGAAGAGACCGTAGACCGGCGTGATGGTCGGGGCGCCCAAAAGACACGCGGCAAGCGCGACGCCCCCGACGATGGCGACCGCAACCGCAATACCGATGAGCGGTGCAATCGGCCTGCTCAAAAAGAACAGCACCTGGGCTGAGAAGAGCGCGATCATGAGGAGCACGTAAGCGGGCGCAGCGACGTAGAGCACGGTCCGCGCCTGGCCCACGTCGACGCCGGCGGCGACCGCCGTGTGGGCGATGAGATGCAGCCCGATCGGCAAGAGCACGAGATACGAGAGCAGACCCATGCCGGCAAACGCCGCGAGGCTTCCCAAAAAATACCGGGATATCTGGGCGTTGAAGTCCGCTTCTGCGCCGATGCGATAGCGCGTCGAGGCGTCGAGCAGCAGCGGCGGAAGGCGCTCGAGGATGACGTTGACGAGACCGGTGAGCGGCACCATGGCGAGCAGACCGATGTCCGCGCCAAGCTCGTAGGCAGGGTTGTAGGTGAAGCGGCCGTGACCGTAGAGCACGCCCGCTCCGATGTGGTCGATGACGATCGCCAAGAAGTAGAGCGCGCCGAAGACGGCATAAATGCGCACACTTCGCGCGATGGCACGAAAGCTCGGCGGGAAGAGCTGGCCCGTCCCCGTCGTCTTGGTCGCGCTGCGGTGTATCCAGCGGAACGTGAAGACGATGACCGCGATGCCCACGCCGGCGACGGTCGCCGCCACTGCCAGCGGCTCCCATGGCTCGATGACTTTGCCGTGAAAACCGATCCGATACACGGCCGCCGTGGCGAGCGCGGTCCCTGCACCAACCCCGACCAGCCAGCCGAAGCGCCGGGTCGTGTAGAGCGGTGCGAGCGAGAGCTGGAACAGACCGGCGGCGAGCATGAACGATGCCCCGAGGAAGGCTTCCGTGCGGTCGTAGCCTAGATCCCACATGACGACGAGCAGCAGGCACGTGGTAGCACACAGCCCCAGGACGGCTATAGCCATGAAGCGGCGCATGATCCACTCGATCATGGGGAAGTTCTCCTGCAGATAATAGAAGATGAGCTTTCGCGCGATCGCCTGCGAGAAGAACCCGGTGACGACGAGGGAGCTGAAAATGCCGAGCGATGCAGTCGTGGAGAGCGCGATGCTGTTGCCGGTCGATGACCAGAACGCCGCGCCGAAGACGAAGAGCCCGATGACGGCGGCCAGCCACGGGCCCGAATAGAGCGAGCCCGTGGCGTAGTCTTTGAAGGCCTGGACGAACCAGGCGACGCCCGGGGGAGCCGCGACCGACTCGTTACTGATGAAGCGGTTGAGCAAGACAGCCACATCGGCCGCCATGGCGAAGAGATCATCATACCACAGCTCTTCGACCACTTCTTGACTATAGCCGAGGCTCTCCAAGAGGATCGCGACCTCATCCACACCCTTAGGGCGCCATCCCTTGCCGAACTTGTCTTGCTTGCACAGCGTGATGATGGTGCGCGCCGCGCTCTCGAGCTGGCGTTCGCGTTCTTCGAAGGGCCGCAGTTCATCCAGCACGGCGCACCTCGGCAGCTCCCGCGGCAAGCGTGTGGTAGAGCTGGCGGTAGCGCCCCAAAAAGACGCTACGTTCGAAATGCTCGACGGCGAACGCCCGCCCGCTCTTGCCCGTGGTCCGCGCGTGGTCGGGATCCTTGAGATAGGTGGCCAGCGCCTCGGCCAGGCGATCGGGACGCCGCGGTGGCACGATCAAACCACAATCGCCGACGGCCTCGCGCACGCCGCCGACGTCTGTGGCGACGACCGGTTTGGCGCACATCATGGCCTCGATGACGGAGAACGGGAAACCCTCGCTGATGCTGCTCAGCACCGCGACGTGGGAATGCGCGTATGCTGTCGCTGGGTCTTCTGTCGGGCCGCGCAGATAGACCGTGTCGCGCAACGAGAACTCGTCGATGAGCCGTTCGCACTCGCGCCGGTAGTCCGGGTCGGGCGATGGCCCCCACACCTCGACCGCCACCCCGGGCACGAGCTTGCGCAGTTCGGCGCTGGCGGCGATGAGCGTGAGGATATCCTTGAGCGGATCGATGCGCGCCACCGACACAACCGTCGGTCGTGCCGGCCAGTAGTCCTGATCGTTGAACTTCGAACCGTCCACCCCATTGTAGACGATGTGCAGCCGGTCGCTGCGCACCCCGTAGAACGACTCCCAGCGGGTGTTGTAACTGCACACCGGTGCGATGACGTCGCTTGCCTGGTACGACGCCCGCGCGAACGCCGAGAACAAGTTCTTCTTGATGGTGCGGTCCGAGAGCGGAAAGCCACCGCGAGCCAGCGCGAGGATGCGCTCGCGCAGGTAGACGCCATGCTCGGTCAACAGCACGGGTTTGCCGAGCGCGTATTTTGCGATGATCGAGGGGACCGAGGCAAGGCCTGACACCGACGCATGGTAGACGTCGGCCTCGGGCAGCTCGATGGCCAGCGGCATGAGATAGCGGTAGAGCGTGCGCACGATCTCCACCGCCTCGAGCATGGTCATAAAGCGGGCGTGCCAAGCCTGCTCGCGCAGGAACTCGAGCGCCGCGGTCCAGGTCGCCTCCTGGCGCATGGTCCAGTCGTAATCGTGCGTGCGGAAGTACACGTACAGCGCCGCGAGGATCTCACCGAGCGCCTTGGGGTCGGATGACTCCATGCCGTAGGCGATGTTCTGCAGAAAATCGCGGAAGAGCGGCAAGAACTCGGTCTGCAGGGCCGTGCTGTTGCGCCGTGCTCGCCTCGGGAGAAACTCGCTATTGTATTCGTGCAAGCTTTCGATGCCCCACATGGCGAGCGGGATGAGCTTGTTGACGTTGGGCGGCAGCGTGTATTCGGTCCGCCCCTCAGGCGTGCCGATGACCGCGTAGACGTCGAAGGTGATATCTTCGAGTCCCGAGATGAGATGCTGGCACCACGTCGAGACGCCGCCGCGGACAAAAGGATAGGTGCCCTCGGTGAACAGAACGACTTTCATTGCAGCGGCGTCGGCCTGTCGTCGGCCAGCACGGCGTCGATCGACGTCGCGTAGTCGACGGACTTTTTGGCGAGCTTGAGGTTGCCGGCCATGAGGAAGCAGCGCGCCGCATTGACATACGCGTCGCGTACGTGGGCAGGGTCGTCGTCATGCTCAGCCCAGCTGAAGTACATCTTGCCTGCCAGGCGCAAGTACTTGTTGGCCGAATCTCGATCGCGCATCTCGCCGGCGGTGACCGACGCGCTGCGGTAGGCGAGCGCGGCACGCGCATAGCGGCCGAGCGATTCGGCTTGCTCGGCCTCAGCCACGAAGTTCGCCAGGGCCTCGTGGTGTTTGCCCAGGCGCGAGGCCTCAAGGCCCAACATCCAGTGGTCTTGGTCGGCCGTGGCGAGGCTGGCTTCGGCGATGGCGCTTGCGACCTGCGAGTCGTCCTCAGGCTGCGTGGCCGCCTTCTGCACGAGGAATTGCTTGCGCCAACTGATGAGCTGCGCGACACGAGCGGAGAGCTCTTTGGGATGGAGGGGCTTGACGAGGAAGTCTTGCACGCCGGTCTCGAGCGCCAGGACCTTGTCGTCCACGTCCACGCGATTGGCGATCATCATGATCGGGATGCCCGACGTGCTCGGCTGCGCCTTCAGGCGCCGGCAGGTCGTAAGTCCGTCCATCACGGGCATCGCCCAGTCCAAAATGATGACATCGGGGTGCTCTGACTCCGCCGTGACCAGGCCGATGGCGCCGTTGCTCGCCAGCGACACCTTGTAGCCGAACTGCTCGAGGCTGGCCTGCACGAACTTGCGCTGCTCGGCGTCGTCCTCGACCAGCAAGACGTGGCCGCGCGTCTTCGCGGCGGTCGTGGTCGGAACGCGGATCTCCGCCACGATGCGTGCCAGTTCGTCGCCGCGGGTCCGCATCCGATCGGCGATCGCGGGTTCGGCACCGAGCGCGGCGTGGGCATGGCACTCGAGGTAGCCCACGAGGCTTCCACCGTGGGCCAAAGCGACACCCGTGACCTTGAGGGGCTGTCCGCGCTCTTCTCCCTCGGTGGGCGTGTCGAAGTCGACCGTCATCATGGCGGGGGGCGCCGTCGCTGACAGGGCGAGGAGGTCGCGCTGCGCACGGACGATGGAGCCCACCGCCCGCGCGTCGAAGCCGCCCCGCAGCATGCCATCGGGGCTCCAGCTCAAAAGCGGGCTGGGCTCGTATTTGCCGTCAAGGCGGAACCAGATGCGCAGCGCGGCAAGCTCGAAATCGCCAACGGTGCGCTGCACCCAGGCCTCAAGCGCCTCAGGCAAAGGAACCTCGTCCGGCCACGTGGGGCCGACGTGGATCTGACCGACGACCTTCATCTATATAGGTTTTCGGCCATATGAGGTTGCGCCGGGCCTGTGGACCGCTCCGTCCTGGAAAAGGGGACACGGATATCCGCTAGGGGAGCGGACGCTTTGGCGTGAGAACTGAAGCGGTGCGGACCTACCACGCTCGTATCGCGCGCGCGTCCGGCTACGGCAGTGATGGGAGGCGAACGCTTGAGCAAACCAATCGAGCCCGAACACGTATTGCTCGAATTTTTCACGATCTGCTCCTTCAATCCAGACTCAGAACCGGCTGCGCAGCCAATCCCACTCTTCGTGTTGGGATTCCGAGAGGGCGGCGAGCCGGTTTTCGTTTGGCTCGTCGACAAGAACCGTTTCGATAGCGGCGGTCTGACCCGTGACGCCTACTGGCAGCATGCGCTTGGCGATCTGGAGAGCTATTTCACGAAGAAGCTTTCCAAATGCGTCGCCGAGGAGGGGTGCGTGCGCGGCGGCGTCGAGCTGCTCGTCTCGACGTATCAAAAACAATTGCGCTTCACACCGTTGACGCCGGTCGCGGACCATCCGTTCGGCCTGCGTAAGACGAAGGAGCTTGCCACAGCCTGACCTTTGCAGCAACGGACCTCGTGGTCCGTCACCTGAAGAACCTCTGAAGCAACGGACCTTTAGGTCCGTTCCCCGAACACCAAGGACGGCGCTATCGCCGTCCTTTTCTTTTTGCGTGGAGACTATGCTGCACTCGACCGCACCGCAACCCGAACGGGTGATCCTCGCCGGCGTCGACACAGGCGCTGACCGCGGGCTTTTCGAGATCGAGATGGACGAGCTTGACGCCCTGGCGCGCGCAGCCGGCGCCACCGTGGTGGCCCGTGCGGTGCAGCGCCGGCCTAGCGTGGATTCGGCGACGATGCTCGGCCAGGGCAAAGTCGAGGAGATCGCACAGCTGGCGACGGCGACAGGGGCCACTCTTGTCGTGACGCTCAACCCGCTGCGCCCCCGTCAGCGCGCTGCGCTCGAGAAGATGTTTGGCGACGTCGCGGTGATGGACCGCTCGGTGCTCATCCTCGACATCTTCGCCAGCCACGCGCGCACGAGCGAAGGCAAGCTGCAGGTCGAGCTCGCGCAGCTGCGCCACCGGGCTGCGAACCTCATCGGCTCGCGAGATGCATTGTCGCGGCTGGGCGGCGGCATCGGCACGCGCGGGCCCGGCGAAACCAAGCTCGAGGTGGATCGCCGGCGCATCCGCTTGCGCATCTCGCACCTCGACGAGCAGCTCGCCCTGGTCCGCAAACGGCGCGGCGAGCAGCGGCGCAGCCGCGAGAACACGCCCGTCGTCGCCCTCGTGGGCTACACGAACGCGGGCAAGTCATCACTGCTCAACGCGCTCTCCGGTTCGAGCGTGCTGGTCGCCGATCAGCCGTTCGCCACGCTCGATCCGACGCTACGCAAGGTCTTTCTCGAACAGGGCCAGGAGGCGATCCTCGCGGATACCGTCGGCTTCATCAGCGACCTGCCCAAGGAGCTGGTCGTGGCGTTTCGAGCTACGCTCGAGGAGGTGACCAACGCGACCTTGCTCGTGCACGTCATCGACTCGAGCAATCCATATTGGCAGCGGCAGCGCGAATCGGTCGACGTCGTGCTGCGCGAGCTCGGCGCCGGCGCCAAGCCCGTGATCTACGCCTGGAACAAGATCGATGCCCAGCCCGAACCTCAGCCAGCGGTGGATTTGGGCGACTTCGGAGTCTTGGTGTCGGCGAAGACGGGCGCAGGCATCCCGCAGCTCAAGCGGGCCGTCATGGCTGCCCTCGGGCGCTTGGCACATCATGGCGCATAGGAAGTATTGGCTCGTCCACATCCAAAGAATGCGGTCATGAAGCTGCTGTTGTTCTCTGACCTGCATCTCGATGCGCCGTTCGTCTGGGCGGGCTCGAAGGCAGCGGGCAGACGGCGTCAAGCACTGCGCGACGCGCTCGTTCGGCTTGCCGGCGTGGCCAAGGCGGTCGGCGTCCAGGCCGTGCTGTGCGCCGGCGATCTCTACGAGCACGAGTACTTCACACCGGACACGTTGGCGTTTGTGAGGGGCGTTTTTGAGGGGCTTGATCCGATCCCAATATACCTTGCGCCCGGGAACCACGATTGGTACAGCAAGCAGAGCTTATACTATCAACTGACCGGCCGGAACATCCATGTGTTTAGGGAGTCCCGCCTGGAAGCGGTCTCCTTGGCCGATGGTGTGACGCTGTGGGGCGCCGCGCATCGCGTTCCAGCCAACACGGATGGTTTTCTTGATGGTTTCAAAGTCGACCGCAGCGGAATCAATCTCGGCCTCTTTCACGGTTCCGAGCGGGGGTTCTACAAGGATCAGGGCGAGTCAAACCAACCGCATGCACCGTTTTCGGAATCGCAGATAGAGGTTGCCGGATTACGCCACGTCTTCGTTGGCCATTTCCATCGGCCGAAGGATGCCGTGCTCTACACATACGCTGGGTGTCCGGAACCGCTTGCCTTCGGCGATCCGCCCGGCGACGGCGTGGTCATCACGGTCGCCGCAGACGGAAGCATCTCGCGCGAACGCCATAGGGTTGCCTCGGGTCAGGTCCACGACATCGAGTGCGACATCTCGTCGATCCGATCCAGACAAGAACTGCTCGAGCGGTTGAGGGGTGAGCTCGGCAACCTGAATGGGATCGTGCGAGTGACCCTCGCCGGCGAACTCAAACCCGAGGTTGACCTCAACCTCGATGCCTTGGGGGATTCGCTCGCAGACAGCCTGCCGGAGGTCGCCTTCAGCTTGAGGGTCGGGCTTTTACAGACGGCGTATCCACTCGACGCCATCGCACGGGAACAGACGGTCAAAGGACAGTTCGTCGCATCGGTCCGAGCGGCAAACCTGCCGGCGGAGGAGGAGCGCAAGATACTCATCACTGGGCTGCGGGCACTGGAAGGTCGCACGGACCTGGAGGTGCCGTAATGTGGTTCGTCAGGGTTGACGCCCACAGCTTTGGTCCTTTTCGGGACCGGCATCTTGAGTTTTCTCAAGGTCTGAACGTCATCTACGGTGAGAACGCCTCCGGCAAGTCCTCCTGGCATCATGCCTTATACTTGGCTTTTTGTGGGATCAGACGCGCGAGCGGGTTACGAAAAGAAGAAAAGGAGTTGGCTGACAGGCACCGGCCGTGGGATGACGGCACAGCCTGGAAAGTATCGACGCAGTTCACGCGAGACTCGGGCCAACAGATCGAGATAACGCAAAACCTTCTCGACAAGGTGGACTGCCGCGCTTTGGATCGCGACGTGGGTACGGACCTGTCATCGAGCATGATCGATGACGGCTCCCCCTCCGGCGCCGTCCTTTTGGGTCTGGATCGCCGCAGTTTCCGAGCGACTGCACTCGTCGAACAGAATGAGATCCTGTCCGTGATCCAGCATGCAAGCTCGCTGCAAGATCAGCTCCAGCGTGCAGCTGCAAGTGCCGGTGTCGACCAGACGACAGCGGAAGCGCTGAGCCGCATCGATGAATTCTTGAGCGAACAGGTCGGACTGGACCGAGCCAATAGCACCAAGCCGCTGCGAATAGCGAAGAATAAACTCGAGGAAGCGAAGGAAAGAGCTCACAGGGGACATCTCGTTCATGAGGACTACTTGGCGAAGACCGAAGAGCTGGACAAATTGCAAAGGCGCGCCGCAGACAGCGAGCAGCGACTCAACTTGGTCGAGGCAGCCAGAGCGCGACTGGAGGCGCGCCGCGCACGGGAAGATGTCAATCGTGCTCGCGAGCTATCAGACAAGTATCCAGCGCGACCCAGTTCCATAGCAGGAGACGCGAAGGTGGCGCAGGCCGTTGCGGCCGCCTTGGATGGTTGGGATAAGCGGCCTGTCCCTCGGGTCCTCGAGGGCGAAACCGCCGATCAGCTTCGTCAGCAGCTCGTGCCGATTCCATCGCCCCAGGAAGGCGACCAACAGCCCCATGCGTCAGTCGTGGCGGCTCACCTCCGCTATCAGCAGGATGCGCTCGCCGTCAAACTGCACGCATCGAATCAACCTCCCTATGTGGTGGACTGGGCGTCCACGGATTCTAAGCCCCGCCAGATACGGGCGATCCAGAACCTCACATCGGCGTTCATCATCGTCATGATGGTAGTTGGGCTAGGGCTTCTTCGCAGCCATCCCGACGTAAGTCTTCCGCTGATCGGCGTCGGTCTGGTCGCGCTTGGCCTTCTCCTGATCTCCGTCATACGTCGCAATCGTCAGGCGGACGCCTCGCTGGTTCGCATCGAGGCGCTGCAACAGAACGCCGCCGCGTGGAATGAGCGCAATCAATCGTTGACCTTAGCCATGATGCAGAGCGGCAATCTGCTTCGTGAACGTTTGCGCGAACGTGGGCTCGACGCGGACATGGGCATCGAGCAACTCTATGAGCGGTACAGCAGCGATTGCTTGAGACGAAAAGACATCGCCGAGGCCTGGACGCGCCGGTCTGAGCTCGAGACGAAGATCGCGGCTCGCGCCATAGCGGAGCAGACGCTCGGCGACTCCCAGAAGCGCCTCGTGGAAGCGGGCGCCTTTCTTCGAAACGTTGCAGAGCAGTGCGGCATGAAAGCCGATACCGAGGAGCAGCTTGCTTCCCAATTGCTGCGCTGGCAGCTTCACTATGAGGAAAAAGTCGCGGCAGCCGATAGAGCACAACAAGAATGGGGGGAGCTCGAAGGGCTGCTCAAGGGGCGCAGCTTACGTGAGCTCGAGCGGCTTGCCGCTCAAAAGGGGGCTCACGCCGATGCGGTCGCCGGGCGGCTCGGCGGTATCGCCATACCCGAGGCTGCGTACGGAGAGAACCCGGATCAGGAAGTTGAGAGGCTTCGAACCGAGTCGCAATCGGCGAGGAGAGCCGCTGAGCAGATGCAAGGCAAGGTCGACGAGCTATCCAAGAACGTGCAAAGCGTTGTCGATCTGGATGAGCAGGTGTCTCGGCTGGCAACGGAGCTGAACAGGATAACGGACCTCGAACGGACGCTGAAACGCACCCAAGAATTCCTTGAAGCGGCCCAGGTCCACGTCCATAGAAACGTGGCCCGAATTCTGGCGGCGGCGCTGCGCCAATCCATGCCGCACATCACGCGCGGACGGTACGATGACGCAATGGTTGACCCTGAGACGCTGGCGGTCAAGGTGCGCTCGGGGACCGGACCTTGGCGCGACGCCATGTGGCTTTCCCGCGGCACAGCCGAGCAGATTTATCTGCTGCTCCGGCTCGCCATGGCTGATTACCTCACCAAGGCTTCGGGCGACACCTGCCCGCTCATCCTTGATGATGCGACAACGCAATGCGATAGCGTGAGAACCTACGCTCTGTTGGAGCTCCTGCATGAGTTGAGCGCGCGGCGGCAGATCATCTTGTTCACGCAACAATCAGAAGTACTCGCCTGGGCGCACAAGCATCTGGCGGGCGGGCGTGACAAGCTCCACGAGCTGGACGCGTCCATCATCAACGCCTAACCACTGCGTTTGCCTGCAGATCTCTTGGGGGCGGGCACGACGCCCTCGCGCCTCAGCAGCTCGCGCTTGCGCGATGGACCGGATGAGCCGTATGGCCCGAGGCGGCCGTCGGCGTAGATGACTCTGTGGCATGGGATGACGAGCCAGAGCGGATTGCGCGCCATGACGGTCGCTGCAGCGCGGACGGCCAGGGGGCGCCGTGCTTGCCGCGCGAGCCATGCATACGAGCGGGTCTCACCATATGGGATGTCTCGTGCGACGACCAGCACCTCGCGTTCGAAATCCCGCGCCCAGCTAAGATCCAGCGGGAAGTCGTCGCCTCGACCTTTCGCCGCGGCGGCAAGCGCACGGCGCAGAGCCTGCGGCGGTTTGGCCTCGACAAGCGTCATCTTGAGGCGGCGTTCGAGATCGCGCTTGGCCGACAACGACTCTTCTTCCACAGCGCACAGTCCGGCGTGCGTCCATGCCGCTCGCAGCCGCTTGCCGGCGATAGAGATCACCGCGGTGCTGCAGGAAGCTCGAAACGCCTTACCTGCCATAGCGATGCATGAGCTGCATCACGCGGTCGTGCGGAAGGGCGTAGATGGTGTCACCATCGCGCCCGACCATGGTGTACGAGGCCAGCATGGCGTTGATCACCGCCTCATCGGTGCTTTCGATGGCCGCCACGAAGATCGGATTGAGGTATGCGCGGTCCATCTCCGTCACCTGAAACGTCCGCTGGTCTGAGGCATACGGCACGACGTTGGCGGTAGAGAAGGCGATGATGATGTCGCCGCTGCCTTCGCGCGACGAGGCGCCGGTACGCGCGAGTCCCAGCGCCGCTCGCTTGGCAAGATCGACGAGCTGGATGTGCGACAGAGGCGCATCGGTCGCGACCACGATGATGATCGACCCTTCGTTTGAATGGTCGACGGGCAAAAGGTCCTTGAAATTGGCCCCTATCGGCACACCGTCGATTGTGAAGTCCTGGCGGCGCGCGAAGGTGTTGCAATTGACCAAGACGCCGACGGTATAGCCGCCGTCCGCTTTGGCGATGACGCGCGACGCCGTGCCGATGCCGCCATGGAACTCGTACGCCACAGCCCCGGTGCCGGCGCCGACGTCTCCCTGAGCGACGGGTCCGCTCGTCGCGCTATCAAGGGCGGTGACGGTCTTTTCCGCGGTGTTGTGGCGCCCTTGCTGGTCGTTGAGAAAATCGTCGTTCACCTCGGCCACGACCGGCAGCGGCACATCCTCTATGTAGCCGATCTTCGGGTTGTGCTTGATCATCCACGAGACGACGCCGTCGTCAACGCGCCCCACCGAGAGCGAGTCGGTCAAGGTGATGGGTGTCTCGAGGAATCCCGCTTCATTGACCCACAGCGATCCAGTCATCTCTCCGTTGCCGTTGAGAGGCCACACCGCAGCGAACACGCGGTGATGCCAGATGTCTTGGCGCGGGATGATGCCGGTGATGCCCGTGCGCACGGGCCCGACGCCGGGGATGAGCTTGCCCGAGCCTTCGATGAGCGTCACCTGCCCGACCATGACGCCGGCGACGTCGGTGATCGCGTCATAGCGGCCGTGCGGCAGGCTCCCCAGATGGATGCCGAGCGCCGGAGCCTTTGTGTACGGTCCGGTCGAGGCGAGAGGCGCCGTGCTTGTCGGTGCCGTCGTGGCGGCTGAAGCGCACGCCGCGGTCATGGCTGCAGCACATAAAAAAGTGATCAGTCGTTTTGTCATGTGATGCATTTTCAACGTCGTCTTCGTAGCCGCCTACCCTCGCCCCAGGACAGCCTCGTGCCAAACGACAACGCTCTTCCTCGTCTATGCACAAGGGTTTGCGGTCGTCGTGCGCCGGCGTCTCTTCCTGAGCGTCACCGGCAGCGCGATGCTCGCCGCGCTCGCTCGGGATCACCCTCTATCTGCGCGGGCGGACGAGCTCGGCGCTCCGCTGCGCATACGGCTTTTTGCAGGCATGGACCTCGCACGGCTCGACGTCGCGGGCGTCTCGCTCGACGCGGCGGCGGGTACCATCACCTCGGGCGCACGATCGCAGCCGATCGGCACCCAGATCGTCGAGCTTTCCGCGAATCCATATCTCGACGTCACCGCCGTCACCATAAGCAACGGCTCGATCCAGCGGCGCTACCCGGGCACGCTCTTCGTGCAGCTACGCGATGGCAAGCTGCTCGTCATCGACCAGGTCGACGTGGAGACGTATGTGGCATCCGTGATGTCGGCGGAGGTGAGTCCCGGGTGGGCGACAGAGTCGCTGCGCGCACAGGCCATCGCGGTGCGGACCTACGCCGAGCGTTCGCGCGCCAACCGAGGAGCGCGCGATTACGACCTCAATGACGACACGTCGAGCCAAGTGTATCATGGCATCGACGACGTCGCGCCGAGCCTCGTGAGCGCTGCCCAGGATACGGCGGGGCAGATCGTCGCCGCGAACAGCGCGCCGGCGTCTGTCTTTTACAGCTCGTCGTGCGGCGGCCACACCGCCTCGTCTGAGGAGCTGACCGGTCAACCGGCGCCTTCGTATCTGCAGGGCGTCTCCGACCTCGATCCGAGCGGACGTGCGTATTGCAGCGGCGCGCCATACTTCCGTTGGAAGAACTCGGTGAGCGTGGATGCCATGGCGCGCATCGTCGATATCCCGGCCGGGCAGCTCACCTCGATCACGATCGCCGATCGCTGGCCCGATGGCCGCGTGAAGAAAGTCATCGCCGCGAGCCCAACCCTGACCGTGACCCTCGATGGCCGCGAGTTCTACTCCCGAGCGCTGAGCGTCTTGGGCTACAAGGTCATCCCGAGCGCCCTCTTCGACATCTCACGCGATGGACAGCAGTTCGAAACAGTAGGCCATGGGGTGGGCCATGGGGTCGGGATGTGCCAGTGGGGCGCCCGTGGCCGCGCCGAAGCCGGGATGAACGCAGCGCAGATCTTGGCCGCCTATTTCCCCGGCACGTCCATCACCCGTACGTAGCGTGGGCCCGCAAGCGGAAACACTGCGGCAAACAACGATGCGAGTAGCAGTCTTTGTTACGCTAGTTCTGCGCGATGAGGTCGAGCATCGCATCTTCATTGGCCCAAACGGCGTCGAGGCCGTGCTCCCAGTCGTTGACTAAGAACACAAAAATCACGGGGCCGTGATGCGCGGTTAACACGTAGCCCGCGATCGCGCTCGCTCCTTCGATATAGCCATCTTTGGCGAAGACGCGGCCCTTCGCCTCGGGTGCTAGGTCGCGGACCCTCACCGTCCCCTCAATGCCGGCGCGCGGCAAAAGGGTGAACGGTGGCTCGGCAAGCGGCTCATTCAAGAGATAATGTAGCGACGCGGCGAGGCTCTGCGCCGTCACCCTGTTCTGCGCGGAGAGTCCCGAACCGTCGGCCAGCACGACGCCTTGCATGGGAATATCGTTAGCCTGCATGAACGCACGCTCCGCGGTCAGCGAGTTGTGCAGGTCCCCGAGGCCCGTCGCCTGCCACCCGACCGCCCGCAACAATTCTTCAGCGTAGTGGTTATCGCTGAGGAAGAACATCTGCTGGATGACACGGTCGAGCGTTCGCGACCTGTGTTCCCATAACGTCGAGCTTGGCGACGGCGCCGTCCCCTCGGATGCTGTCCCCGAGACCTCGACGCCAGCAAGGCGCAACATAGAGAACAGCGATACCGCGGCCGCTTGCGTGGGATGAGGGACGGCGCGCCAATATTTCTGCGCCGCGCCATATGGGATCTGGCCGCGCACTTCATATCCTGAGTCGTTCGGCAGCAGGTCGATGCGCAGCGTGTTGTCAGCATCGGCGGAGCCTGTGTCCACTGACGCGATCACACGCTGGCCAGGAGGATCGACCGCGACCGTCGCCTCGGATCCGGCGTGCGGCGTGATGGTGAACTGCACGGAACCACCATCGATCGAGATCGCGCTTGCCGGCGCCGCCCAGCCGTACTGCAGATCGTCGCTCTGCCAGCTCGGGCTCACCTCGTCGCGGCCGTATCTCGAGCCGTCCGCATACACGTTGCCAGTGATGGTCTCGAGCCCGCCACGCTGCAGCTCGCGCACGCCTGCGCGCAGTTCATCGCTTGTGAGTTCTGGATCGCCGCCCCCGACGAGCCAGATGCTCCCCTGCAGCGCGGTCCCATCCAGTGCGGCATCGGAGACGATCGAGGTCATGAAACGGTGGTCGGGCCCGAGTGCGCCGAGCGCAGCAGCAGCCGTGATCAGCTTGATGGTCGACCCCGGGACGAGCGGCAGCTTCCCATTAAGGCCATAGAGCACTCTGCCGTCGCGCCCATCGAGGACGAGGATACCAGTCGACGCAGGAAAGGCGACGTTGCCGGCGAGACCGGCCAATTGTGCATGCAGCCGCTGGGCCTGCGCAGGAGTCCACGCGGCGCCGGCGCGCAGCCAGGCGGTCTGCTTGTGCGTGCGCGGCGCCGGACTTTGCTCCACGGCGACTAGGGTATGGTGGTGAGGTCGCAAGATGAGAACAGCGAGCAGCGCGAGCGCGATGACCGCAACGAGCAGCAGCCCGATCCGGCGCGCGCGCGTAGCGCGCCGCCGGCGCCAGCGTTCGGGGCGAAGCCTAGCGTCCATCTGCCCCGAACAGGCTCGTCTGGCGGTTTGTCTGCGGCGCGAGGTTCGTCACCCGCACGCCGATCAAGCGCACGGGCTGACCGATCGCGGTCTTCGTCAAGCAGTGCACCGCGGCTTTTGCGATCGTCTCGGCATCCTCCACTGGCTCGACGAACGAGGTCTGGCGGCCGAAGACGCGACGGTCCTCGAGCTTCACCTTGATGCCGACGGTGTACGCGCACAGCTGCTTGTGACGCAGGCGCTCGGCGAGCTCGATGGCTTGCGCGTGCACGATGCGCTCCAGATCGGCGATATCTTTCACGTCGTACTCAAACGTCTCTTCGCTCGAGATCGAGCGAGCCTCCCAATCTTCGGTCACCGGGCGCGGATCGATCCCTCGCGCGAGATCGCGGACCTCGGTGCCCCAGCGCCCGAACAATGCGTGCAGCCGGTCGTCGGAGAGCGCCGCGATCTGCCCGATGCGCTCGAGCCCGTGGCCGAGCAGCCGCTGTTCGGTCTTGGGTCCGATACCCCACAACCGGCGCACGGGCTTGTCGGCGAGATATGCGGCCTCAGAACCTGGAGGCACGACGACGAGGCCGTCGGGTTTGCCGTCGTCGCTAGCGATTTTGGCGACCATCTTCGCGCTGGCGATGCCGACCGAGATCGCAAGCTTAGTCGCGCCGCGCACATCGGACTTGATAGTCGTGGCCTTCACGACCGCATCGTCGGGTGAGAGATCGCCGAGGTCCAAGAACGCCTCATCGAGCGAGAGCCCTTCCACCGTACGAGCGTGCTCGCGGAAGATCGCGAACACGGCGCGACTGGCCTCGCGGTATTTGGCGAAGTCAGGCTCGACCACGACGAGATGCGCGCAGCGTTCGCGCGCCTGATACAGCGGCATGGCGCTTGAGATGCCGAACGGGCGCGCTTCATACGATGCGGTGAGGACGACCGCACGCCTGCTCGAGCCGGCCACGACGAGCGGTTTGCCGCGCAGGCTTGGATCGTCGCGTTGCGCGACGCTTGCATAGAACGCATCGAGATCGGCGTGCAGGATCATGCGCCCGGCTTGACCGGCTCCCACCACTCCAGGCGCGGCTCCCAGCGCCCGTACCAATAGGCCAGCGACTGCCATTTGCCGTAGCTCGCAAAACGCCGGCGGATCTGCTTCTCGGTTGGGCGCTTGCCGTTGAAAAGCTCTCGCTTCGCGTAGGCATATGTCGCGCTGTCGACGGGCAGATGGTCGTAGTGGCCGAGCAGGTTCATGAGGAAGTGGGCCGAGGACTTGCCGACGCCCTTGAGCGCGACGAGCGCCTTGAAGAGCTCCTGCTCCGTCATCTTCTTGGCGGCGCCATCGATCGTGTCGAGGTCGATCGCACCCGACTTCTGCGCCGCGGCGAGTTCCATGATATAGGGCGCGCGATAGCCTGCGCGGACGGTGTCGCGCAAGAATTTCTCCTTGGCGCGCGCGACTTGCCCGGGCGTCGGCCAGGCGCGCAGAGTCGGATCGGCCGGACATGGATCGCCGAGCTCGGCCAGCCGGTTGATCATGGTGACCGCCTGACGCCACGTGACGTTCGTGCCCAGGATCGTTTTGATGACGTCTTCCCACAGCGTCGGGGCGCGCATGCACCGTCCGGCGCCCAGCTTGCGGGCAGCCGCCAGATCCGGCACGGTCGCGCACAGGGCGTAAAAGCCGCTCAGGTCCTCATCCGTGTGGAGCATGACGCTCACTCGGCGCGCCATCTCAAGCGCAACGCCGGGATCGCGCGCGTTCTCGCCAGAGATCGTGATCGCAAGATCAGTGTGGTTGCGCTTCATCGACTTCGCTTCTTCCACGCGCAGCAGCATGACGCGGCCGTCGTGCAGAGCTTCCGCGCGCAGCAGCGCAGCATCGCCTGCGACCCAGCGGAATGGCAGCGTCTGGTACCAGCCGTGCGAGACGACCGTCGAAAAAAGGCTGAACGGTCTCTTCACCGAGAGGCGCGCGCTGGTGGTCTGCATGCATATGAGCTTGGGTGCTCGCGCTCGCTTTACCCTGCAGGCTGGCCTGCGCGAAGGCGGGAAGGCATAAATCCCATGGGCGCACGAAAATCCGCCGATACGGACAACGCTGAAGGGCTCGAGCTGGCTCGCCGCATCGTCGCACACGACTGGCGCGCGCTCGCCCGCGCGATCACGAAGATCGAGAACGGCGAACCCGATTCCGGCACGCTCGTCGCGGCGCTCTACGCGCAGACCGGGCACGCGCACGTCATAGGAGTGACGGGGCCTCCAGGATCGGGGAAGAGCACGCTCGTCGATGCGCTGACCAAAGTCATCCGCGAGGACGGCCGCACCGTCGGCATCGTCGCGGTTGACCCGTCGAGCCCGTTCACCGGCGGCGCGGTCCTCGGCGACCGCGTGCGCATGCAACGCCACGCCGGCGACAGCGGCGTCTTCATCCGCAGCATGGCCGCGCGTCACACGCCCGGAGGGCTTGCGCCGACGACCCGCGATGTCATCCGTGCGCTCGACGCGTTCGGGTGCGATATCATCCTCGTCGAGACCGTCGGGGTCGGGCAGGTCGAGCTTGAGATCATGAAAGTCGCCGACACGGTCATCGTCGTGACGGTCCCTGGGCTCGGCGACTCGGTGCAGACGATCAAGGCGGGTCTGCTTGAGATCGCCGACATTTTCGTCGTCAACATGGCCGACCGGCCTGGCTCGGCCATCACCGTCGCAGACCTGCGCACGATGCTCACGCTGGGCGGCGCCGAGGAGCGTCGCCGTCGCTGGGTCCCTCCCATCATCGAGACGGTCGCCATCACAGGCAGCGGCGTCGACAAGGTCTGGGATGCGTGCCAGCGCCACCGCCTCGTGCTGACCGCCGACGAACGCATGGGCCGCTCGCGCGATCGCCTGCGCGAGGAGGTGCTTGAGGCCGTGACCCGTGGTGTCGGCACCTACGTGAACAGCGCGCTGTCACAGAACGGCGCGATGGAAGATATTCTGGCTGCAGTGCTGCGGCGAGAGATCGATCCCAAGAGCGCAGCCGACAAGATCATCGACCAGCATCTCAAGCGTTTGTCGTAAGGTTCTTCAGCATGAGAACGGACCTAAAGGCCCGTTGTCTCAAGCTCTGAGAACGGACCTAAAGGTCCGTTGCTTCAAGCTCACTGTGGACCCAAAGGTCCATTACAGCTAGCTTTCACGAAGCGGAAGGATACTTTTGGCATATGGTTACTTCTGCCGCGGCTGGGTATACTTAGGACTACAGGGAGGGCCGCCTTTATGATGTCATTGCCACCGGAACTCGTTCGCGAGCCCACCGAAGACGACGTCCTGCACATCGACCCCGTAGTCGAGTACGAACGGCGCAAGACGTGGCGAGAGATGGCTCAAAAGATGATGGAGCAGGCTCCTGAGGCCGTGGAGGACATCATCGCGCGCGGTCGTCCAACGGGTCCGTAAAACCGATCTAAGGATCGGTTGCCGGCAAAACGGACCTAAAGGTCCGTTGCTTCGGCTTCGCCTTTCAGTCGACAATTTCGCTTTAATCAAATCGTGACGACTTCGCCTTGGCGAGCGGGGCTTGCGTCAATTCCATATTTGTCGTGTACTGCTGCGGCGAGCGACGCGGCCGGCCCGGGGTCGGCATGCACGATGAATGTCTTGGGCTTGCATTGGAAGTTCCCGAACCAGCGCAGCAACTCGTTGCGATCGGCATGCGCCGAAAATCCATCGATATGGGTGATCGCCGCCTTGACGTCGATCGGCACGCCCATGACATAAGGCTTCTTCTGCCCTGACATCAACTGCTGCCCGAGCGTGCCCGGCGACTGGAAGCCCACGAAGCAGATCGTATCGTTAGGCCGCGGCAAACGGTTGCGCAGGTGGTGCAGCACGCGCCCGCCTGCCGCCATGCCGCTCGAGGCGATGATGACCGCATTGGATTGGATGTCGTTGAGCGCTATCGATTCTTGCTGGGTCCGCACGTCGCTGACGTTTTTCGCGCCGATGTTTTGATCGCCGGCGCCGAAGCGCTCTCGCAGACTGAAGCGCGTGGCCTCCGGGTGCCGCTCCATGATCAGATCTGCGGCGATCCCCATCGGGCTGTCCACATAGATGGCCGCCTTGGGGATCTTGGCGGCGGCCTGCAGCTGCCCGATGGCATAGAGGATCTCTTGCGTGCGGCCGATGGCGAACGAAGGGATGACGAGCACTCCCTTGCGTGCCAGCGCCGTGTCGATCACCGTGCACAGGTCGTCTTGCGGATCGTTCTGTGGATGCAGACGGTCGCCGTAGGTCGATTCGCAGAGCACGTAGTTAGCCTGGCTGATGGGCGTGGGATCGCACAAGAGTGGCCGGCCGTAGCGGCCCAGGTCGCCGGTGAAGACGAGCTTGCTCTTGTCGAAGCTGATCTCCATGATCTCTGAGCCGAGGATATGCCCCGCGTCGCTAAAACGGAACGTGCAGCCGGCGATGTCGGAGCGCGTGTCGCCGTAGGCGATCGGCTTGAAGAGCGGCACGACCTTCTCCACGTCGTCGCTCGTATAGAGCGGCGTCGTGTGCAGCCCGCGCTCGGGGTGACGTTGCGCGCGTTGCGCTTCATCTTCTTGCAGACCGGCGGAATCGCGCAGCACGAGCTCCGTGACGTCAGCGGTCGCCGACGTGCAATAGATCGGCTTGTTGAAACCCTGCTGCACGAGAGCCGGCAGATAGCCGCAGTGGTCGAGATGCCCGTGCGAGAGCAGCACGGCATCCAGGGTCTTCGGATCCACTGGTGGGGGCGTCCAGTTGCGTTCGGTCAGCTCTTTGAGGCCCTGATAGAGACCACAATCGAGCAAGACGCGGGCGCCTGTGTCCGTTTCGAGGAGATGCTTGCTGCCGGTGACGACGCCGGCGGCACCGATGAAGGTGATGCGGGCCATGGATGTCCTCGTTAGCCCGGGTTCTCCATGAACACGGACGGGTGTTTGTAGTGCTCGCTGCGATAGTCGTCGATGCAACGCGCCACGAGCTTGGCGGGTTCAGCCTCGTAGATGAGCCGCGCGCCGGTCTTCTTGCGGATCTTGGGCACGATATCGGGCAGGTCGTCAGCGATGCCGTCGGTGTGCGCGAGGATGCCGATGAGTTTGCCCTCGTCGTAGGCGATGGCGAACTCGCCGAGGGTACCAGAGCGGCCGCCCACGATGATCACGATGTCGGATGAATGGATGTTGTCGACCTCGCGCCCCATGAGACCGCTGCCGGTGAAGATGATGACGTCGTATTCATCCACCGGCGACGCGTAGCGCAAGACGTGCTCGTTGCGCGATAGCGCGGGAGAGATGCCGATCGACAAACCGCCGGCGGATTTCGCGCCGCGCGCGGTGTCGTAGGGCAGGCCGGGGCAGGCGCCGGTGATGAGGACGCAACCGGCTTGCGCGATCGCCACTCCCAGGTCGTAGCAGCGCCGGCGGATGGCCAGGCTCAGCTCGCCACCGGCCGAACCCATGACGCCGATGGTGCGCACCGTGTTGTCGGTCCGTGGATCGTAGGACGGGTCGAGGTCCGGCGCGACCCCGGCTGGGCTGCCGTATGGATGCAGCTCGCTGCGCGCGGCGACGTCGCTTTTCGGTGCGTCTGACATGCGAAAGTCGCTTCGGTCCGGCGCCGCTGCGTGCCTGCGCGAGGCTTCGTCGCGCGTTCGTCAAAGTGAAGAAGTTGAAATGCAAACGCGTAGAGATATCCGCAATATCGGCATCGTGGCGCATGTCGATCATGGCAAGACCACGCTCGTCGACGCGATGCTTCGCCAGGCCGGCATCTTCCGCGATCCGACAGCTGCGGGCGAGCGCATCATGGACACCAACCCCATCGAACGCGAGCGCGGCATCACGATTCTGGCCAAGAACACCGGCATCGTCTGGGATAGCGTCAAGATCAATATCGTGGACACCCCCGGCCACGCAGATTTCGGCGGCGAGGTCGAGCGCGTGTTGCAGATGGTCAACGGTGTGCTGCTGCTCGTCGACGCCGCGGAAGGGCCGCTGCCGCAGACTCGTTTCGTGCTGCGCAAAGCGCTGGAGCAGGATCTTCCCGTCGTCACGGTCATCAACAAGATCGACCGCAAAGATGCACGGCCCACGGAAGTGCTTGACGAAGTGCTGGCGCTCTTCATCGACATCGGCTGCGCAGATCACCAGCTCGACTTCCCTGTCGTGTATACAAATGCGCGCGAAGGCACGGCCACGCTCGACCTGGCCCAGCCCGGCACGAACATCGATCCGCTCATGGAGACGATCATCCGTCACATCCCCGAGCCGCCGGGTGACGTGGACGCACCGTTCCAGATGCTCGTCTCCAACATCGACCACAACGAATACGTCGGCCGCATCGCTATCGGCCGTATCTTCCGTGGGACGATCCATAAGGGCGACCCGGTGGTGCGCCTCAACCGCCAGGGTTCGACCGTGCACAAGGCCACTGCGCTCTACGATTTCTACGGGTTGCAGCGCCGCGAGCTCGAGGAGGCCGGCGCCGGCGACATCGTCGCGCTGGCCGGCATCGAAAACGTCAACATCGCCGAGACGGTGGCCACGGCCGAACACCCCGACGCGGTCGACGCGGTGCTCGTCGACGAACCGACCGTGTCGATCGACTTCCAGGTCAACATGTCGCCGTTCTCCGGCCGCGACGGCAAGTATGTGACCAGCCGCCACTTAGGCGAACGGCTCACCAAGGAGCTGGAGAGCAACGTCGCGCTTCGCGTGGCGCCGACGGCGTCGCCCGACACGTTCACGGTCTCGGGCCGCGGCGAGCTGCACCTCTCGGTGCTCATCGAGACGATGCGCCGCGAAGGCTACGAACTCGCCGTCTCCAAGCCGCAGGTCATCTGCATCGAGAAGGACGGCAAGACGCTCGAGCCGATCGAGTACCTCGTGCTCGACGTCGCGGACGAGCATGCGGGCGCGGTCATCGAGGCGCTGGGACGGCGGCGTGCCCAGCTGCTCAACATGCTGACGCTGGGTTCGCAGCGCAGGCTCGAATACACGATCGCCACGCGTGCGCTCTTCGGTCTGCGTGGAGAGCTCCTCACCCTGTCGCGCGGCACAGTCATCATGAGCCACACCTATCACGATCACCAACCGCTGGAGCAACTGCCCAGCGAGCGCGGCTTCGGGGCGCTCATCAGCGCCGAGACCGGGACGACGACCGCCTATGCGCTCGACAACCTGCAGCAGCGCGGGCGATTCTTCATCGGCCCGCAAACCGACGTCTATGAGGGCATGATCGTGGGCCGCGCCAATACCGAAGACGACATCACGGTCAACGTCTGCAAGGCCAAGAAGCTCACCAATATGCGCGCGTCGGGCTCCGATGACGCACCCAATCTCGCCCCGCCGGAGACGCTCACGCTCGAGCGAGCGCTGGAAGTCATCAACTCCGACGAGCTGATCGAAGTCACGCCGAAATCCATCCGCTTGCGCAAGAGGGATCTTACCGAAGATGCTCGCCGCAAGGCGCGCATGTCTGCCCGCCAGCGCTCGCTGGCCTAACCCCGTCCGCGGAGGTCTTTGAACACCATGCGATCCGTTGTGATGATGATCGTGCTGGCTGCCGCGATCGTGGCCATTGCGATGCCGGCGCTGCTGCGCGCGCAGACCCAGGGCGAGATGAACGGTGACGCGTGTAATGACGCTGCAGGCGCAGACGCTCAGCTCACGCAGACCTACACCCAAGTGCTCGCGGCGCATGCAGACGACGAGGTGTTTCTCGTCAAGATCAAGGCGGCCGAGAAGGCCTGGAGCGCGTTCAGAGACGCCGAGATCAAGGCTGTCTATCCGTCTGAGGATTCGTTCAACGGCAGCGCGCTGCCCATGTGCACGTGCACCGAGCGCGCCCAACTCACGAAAGACCGTATCAAGCAGCTGCAGAGCTGGTTGAAGAAATCCGAGGACGTCTGCGCCGGCAGCCGCGGATAGTTCCCCGCAGGCGTCGCAGCGTGACCTCTATTGCGCCTCGACCGTCACGGCCGTGCCGTAGCACACGACCTCGGTCGCGCCGGGCGTGAGCTCCGTCGTATCGTAGCGCACCCCGATGACGCCGTTGCCGCCCAGCATCTGGGCATGGGCGATCATGAGCTCGTAGGCGTCGTTACGTGCCTTCTCGCACAGCTCCGTGTAGAGCGTGATGTTCCCGCCGACCAGTTGCTGCAGCGCGGCGCCAAAATTGCCGATGACGCTGCGCGAGCGGACGATGATCCCGCGCACCATCCCCATGTGTCGCGTGACTCTGTAGCCTTCCAGCTCGAATCCAGTGGTGACGAGCGAATGGTCCACCATGCACCTCCAAGGTCATGAAGACAGATTTAACGTGGAAAAGGCGCGCTGCGGGCAGGAAAGGACCGGCTGATTCGTCGCAACTAGGTCGCCATGCCGGTTCATCCAATCCATCACCTTTCTATAGGCACGGATGCCTTCAACGTCGCTAAGAAGTTCTATGGCGCGTTGCTGCCCGCCCTGGGCTTCGACCTCGTCTTTGAGAAGGACGATGCGTTCGGCTACCAGCGCGAAGGCTTCGAGATCATCATCGTCAAGGGCAAGAGCCTCAAGGACGACCTGTATGACCCCGAGCGCCGCGTCGGCTTCGACCATCTCGCGCTCAACGCCGACTCGCGTGCCAAAGTCGACGAGTGCGCGAAGATCCTCGACGAGCTCGGCGCCGACATCGACGATCCGCCGGCGATCGTCTCAGAGATGGGCGAGGACTATTACGCGATGTGGGTGCGCGACCCAAGCGGTCTGCGCATCGAAGTCGTGTATCAGGGGTCGTAAGAAAAGAAAGAACGGATCTAAAGATCCGTTGCTACAAATCTTCTGAGGGCTTGTAGATAGCCAGTGCTTGCTTCAGGACTTTGAGGCCGAGCAGCGCGCATTTCAATCGCGCCGCTGAGATCGCGATCCCCAGATTCTCTAAGACGTCTTCCTTGCCGATCCTGGCGACCTCGGCCAATGACTTGCCTTTCACCGACTCGGTGAGCAACGAGGCAGACGCTTGCGAGATCGCGCATCCGCGGCCGCTGAACTTGATGTCGTCCACCACGCCGTCGCGCAGTTTGATATCCATGCGGATCTTGTCCCCGCACAAGGGATTGTTGTCTTCGAAGGTCGCATCCGGCGCCTCGAGTTTGCCGGCGTTGCGCGGATTGCGATAGTGATCGAGGATGAAGTCACGGTAGAGCTCGTCCATCCCGGTGAGGTCGTTTGTCATGGGTGGCCGCTCAGGCAAGCTTGAAGATCCGCTTGGCCACGTCGATGCCGGCGACGAGCGCATCGATCTCAGGCTCGGTGTTATAGATGTAGAACGAGGCCCTGGTCGTGGCCGGCACGCCCAGCTTCTCCATCAGCGGCTGGTTGCAGTGATGGCCGGCTCGCACGCAGATGCCTTCCCGGTCGAGGATGCTGGCGAGATCGTGGGCGTGGATGTCGCCCACCGTCATCGAGATGACACCCGTGCGGTGCTCGATGCTCGGACCGTAGATCGTGACTAGCGGCACCCGCGAGAGCTTCTCGAGCGCGATGCGGGCGAGTTTGAGTTCGTAGGCGTGGATGCGGTCCATGCCAAGCGCCTCGAGATAGTCGACCGCGGCGCCTAACCCCACCGCTTCGGCGATCGCAGGTGTGCCCGCTTCAAAGCGCGCCGGCACGTCGGCATAGGTCGACGACTCGTACGTGACGACGTTGATCATCCCGCCGCCCGCCAAAAACGGCGGCATGGCGTCGAGCAGCTCCTTGCGTCCAAAGAGCACGCCGATGCCGGTCGGGCCGAGCATCTTGTGCGAGGAGAACGCCATGAAATCGCATTGCCACTGCGTCACGTCGACGGGCATGCGCGGCACTGCCTGACATGCGTCCACGACGCTGATCGCTCCGGCGGCCCGAGCGCGAGCGCACAACTCCTGGACCGGGTTGATCGTGCCCAGCGTATTGCTCACCGCCGTGAAGGCGAATATCTTGGCGCCGGCGAGCAGCTCGTCGAGGTGGGAAAGGTCAAGCCGCCCGTCCGGCGTGATCGGCACGAAGCGCAGCCGCGCCTCTTTCTCCTGCGCGAGGATCTGCCAGGGGACCAAATTGGAGTGGTGCTCCATCTCGGTCGTGAGGATGACGTCGCCCTTGCCGATATTGCGGCGGCCCCAGGCGTAGGCGACGAGGTTGAGGCCTTCGGTGGCGTTGCGCACGAAGATGCATTCGGCGGAGCACGGCGACCCGACGAAACGCGCCACTTTGGCGCGGGCCTCTTCGTAGGCCTCGGTGGCGAGCTCGCTGATGTGGTATATGCCGCGATGGATGTTCGCGTGGTAGCGCCGGTAGTAGTCGTCCATCGCGTCGATGACTTGGATCGGCTTTTGGGATGACGCGGCGCTGTCCAAGAACACGAGCGGCTTGCCATGAGGCCGTTCGGCGAGGATGGGGAAATCGGCACGAATGCGTGCGACGTCGGCCGGGGTCAGGGCGCCTCGAGCCTGCGGCGTCGCGATGGCGCTTTTCATGAGGAGACATCCACGCTGATGCGTCCATCGCTCACGCTCACCGGGTACGTCCGCACCGGGCGCACGGCGGGCAGGCGCGTCACCGAGCCCGTGCTGACGTCGAAGCGCGCGCCGTGGCGCGGGCATTCGATCTCGCGACCGATGAGCTCGCCTTGGCCGAGCGGGCCGCGGTCGTGCGTACAGACGTCGTCGATGGCATAGATCGTGCCGTCATAGTTGCACAGCGCGATGCGCCGGCCGTCTGCGACCACGACCTTGACCTTGCCGTGCGGGATCTCATCGACGCTGGCGACGTCGATCGTCTGCGTCGGCATGGCTAGGACGCGCTGACGCGGCCGAGATGCGGCGCGACCTTCTCGCGCAGCGATTCCGTAACCGCCGGCTCACCGAATTTCTCGAAGACCTCTTGGAAGAACCCATCGACGATCAGCCGTGCGGCATCGTCAGGTGCAAGGCCGCGGCTGCGCGCGTAGAAGAGCTGCTCTTCGTCCACGGGCCCGACGGTGGCTCCATGCGTGCAGCGCACGTCGTCCGCTTCGATCTCGAGCATCGGTTCCGTATCCGCGCGTGCACCCTCGCTGAGCAGCAAATTGCGATTGGCCTGATAGGCGTCGCTGCGTTGTGCGCCGCGGTCGATGATGATGACGCCCGTATACGCCGAATGCGAGCGATCGTCGAGCGCGCTCTTGAAGAGCAGGTCGCTGCGCGTGTTGGGCGAGCGGTGGCCCTGCAGCGTGTGGTAGTCGAACTCTTGCTGCCCTTCGGCGAAGACAAGCCCGAGCATATCGCTCTCGGCGCCCTGCCCGCACAGCTCGACCTCGACATCGCTGCGCGATAGGCACCCGCCAATCCCGAAGTTGAGGCTGACGAGCCGCGCGTCACGGGCAAGCGTCGCGCGCTGGTGCGAGAAGACCGATGCACTGTTGGCGCAATCCTGGACGTGGACGTAGTGGACGGACGCTCCCTCGCCGCAGACGACGTCGACGATCCCCGCGCTTAAGCGGTCGGCCTCGCGATGGGTCTCAACCACGGTGAGCTTCGCACCGGTGCCCGCCATGACGATGACGCGATGGTAGGGACCCGCCCCGACATCGATGTACACGGGAACGCTTGCCTGAAAACCGGCCGGCGCGATGACGACCGCGCCTCCTTGCCAGAGCGCCTCGGCCAGCGCCGCGTAGCGGCCAACCGACTTGCCCAGGTGCGCGGCCGCGATCGTCTCGCGCAGCGCGTCGCCGTGCGCCGCAAGAGCGGGCCTAAGCGAGCTGACCACAAGGCCGCGCGTGCGATCGGCGTCCGCTGCCCGCAGGTCGATGCGACTCGGTTCGGGCGTGGGGGCGTGCAGGTCGATGCCTTCAAGCGACAGCCGACGCCAGCCGGGGGTTGCGTCACCGGGCTGCGGCAGTTCCTCGTAGCGTGCGAACGCGGCGCGGCGCATTTGCCCGAGCCACGCCGGCTCATCTTTGGAGAGGCGGTCGATCGCGCTGCGTTCGATCTTCGCGTGCGTCAGGGTGTCAGTCACGATGCTCTAGCCGACGGAGCCTTCCATCTCAAGCGCGATCAGCCGGTTCAGCTCGACGGCGTATTCCATCGGCAACTCCTTGACGAACGGCTCGAAGAAGCCGTTGACGATCATGGTCGTCGCCTCGACTTCGGTCATGCCGCGGCTCATCACGTAGAACAGCTGCTCTTCGCCGACTTTGGAGACGGTCGCCTCATGCTCGATGCGCACGTTCTTCGAGTCGATCTCCATCGTCGGATAGGTGTCCGAGCGCGACTCGGGATCCATGAGCAGCGCGTCGCAGCGCACGTTGGACTTGACGCCGTCGCAGCCTTCATACACCTTGACGAGGCCGCGATAGCTCGTGCGGCCGCCGCCCTTGCTCACCGACTTGCTGGTGATGAGCGAGGTAGTGTTCGGCGCGGCATGGATCATCTTCGAGCCGGCGTCTTGATGCTGGCCGTCGCTCGCGTAGGCGATGGAGAGCACGTCGCCGCGTGCACCCTCGCCCATCATGTAGACGGAGGGATACTTCATGGTGAGACGCGACCCGATGTTGCCGTCCACCCATTCCACGTGCGCGTTCTTCTGCGCGATGGCTCGCTTGGTCACGAGATTATAGATGTTCTTGTACCAGTTCTGGATCGTGGTGTAGCGGATGTGCGCGCCTTCTTTGGCGATGAGCTCGACCACGGCCGAGTGCAGCGAGTTGCTCGAATACGTCGGGGCGGTGCATCCCTCGATGTAGTGCACGAAGGAACCGGGCTCGGCGATGATGAGCGTGCGCTCGAACTGGCCCATGCTCTCCGCGTTGATGCGGAAATAGGCCTGGAGCGGGATGTCGACGCGAACGCCCGGCGGCACCCAGATGAACGAGCCTCCCGACCAGACGGCCGAGTTGAGCGCTGAGAACTTGTTATCCGCCGGCGGGATGACCGTGGCGAAGTGCTCGCGCACGATGTCCTCGTGTTCGCGCAGGGCAGTGTCCATATCGCCGAACAGGACGCCGAGTGCTTCCAGGTCCTTGCGGATGCTGTGGTAGACGACCTCAGAGTCGTACTGCGCGGTGACGCCGCCTAAGAACTTGCGCTCGGCTTCGGGGATGCCGAGGCGGTCGAAGGTGCGCTTGATGTCCTCGGGCACTTCTTCCCAGGTCTTGCCCTCGACGTCGGACGCGCGCATGTAATAGTAGATGTCGTCGAAGTTGATCTGACCCAAGGCTTCGAGGTCGGCCCACGGCGGCAGCGGCTTGGCGAAGAAGATGTCGAGCGAGCGATGGCGGAAGTCGCGCATCCACTGCGGCTCCTTCTTCATCTGCGAGATCTGCTCGACGATGTCGTGGTCGATGCCCTTACGCGCTTTGAAGGCGTAATTAGTGGTCTCGTCGCGGAAGCCGTACTTATAATCTTTGTCGACGAGCGTCTGCGGCTGGGTGGCCATATCGTTACGCCTCCACGAGCTCTTTGATGAGCGGATCGTATCCCTTGGCCTCGAGCTCGTGCGCCAGCTCAGGTCCGCCCTCGCGGACGATCTTGCCCCGCACCATGACGTGCACGACGTCGGGCTTGAGGTAGTTGAGGATACGCTGGTAATGGGTGATGAGCAGGATGCTGCGCTGCGGGCCGCGTTGTGCTTCGATGCCTTCGGCGATGATGCGCAACGCATCGATGTCGAGGCCGGAGTCGGTCTCGTCGAGGATCTCAAGTTCGGGCTGCAGCACGAACGCCTGCAGGATCTCAAGACGCTTCTTCTCGCCGCCGGAGAAGCCGTCGTTGACGTAGCGGCCGAGCACGGTCGGGTCCATCTTCAGTTTGGCGATGCCGTCGTCGAGCAGCTTCTTGAATTCCGCCGGCTTGAGCGGTGCAGCGCCCTTGCGATGCGCCATGAGCGCGTTGCGCAAGAAGTTCGCCACCGAGACGCCGGGCACGGCGGAGGGATACTGGAAGCCCAAGAACATGCCGAGCAGCGAGCGTGCGTCGGGCGCGAGATCTTTGATGCTCTGGCCTTTGAACAGCATCTCGCCCTTGGTGACGGTGTATTTCGGATGACCCATAAGCGCTAGCGAGAGCGTGCTCTTGCCCGAGCCATTGGGTCCCATGAGCGCGTGGACCGTGCCGCGGTCGACACTCAGGTTCACGCCGCGAATGATCTCCTTATCGCCGACGCTGACGTGGAGATCGCGAATCTCGAGGAGTCTGTCTGCCACTTGGGTCCTTTCATGATGGATGCTCTAAGCGCGCGTCCGGGAGGGCCGCCCAACGCCATGGTTGCGGCGGCCGGCTCTAAGGACCGCCTACCCACATGTCTTTGCTCTCATTGTAAGGCGGGCGCTATGGAATAGTCAAGATTAGTATTGAAAATCTATGCTACATTCTATATACTAGTGATGTCACCCTCGCCAGGCAACCCACGGGGGGCCTGGACGAACGGGTGCGTACGAAGGTGATGAGAGAGTCAAGCTTCTTCCAAACCACGCGCGGGCGCATCGTCGAGTCGCTCAAGCGCCATAGGACGCGAACGGCCACCGAGCTGTCGGCCGAGCATGGCGTAACACCCAACGCGATCCGCCAGCACCTTGCGCGCCTCGAGCGCGACGGGCTTGTCGCCGAGCGCGCGCAGCGCATCGGGCGCACGAAGCCCACGCTCGTCTACTCGCTGACCTCTGAAGGCGAGCGGCTCTTCCCGCAGCGCCATCCGGTGCTGCTCACCGCTGTGCTCGACGAGCTGCAGCGCGAGGGTGGCACAGCCAAGTTGCGCGAGCTTTTCTCCAACATCGGCCGGCGCTCCGCGCACCGTCATGCCGCGCGGTTCAAGGGGCTCGATCTGCCCGAGACGGTCGCCGAACTGGCGCGCTTCTTGCGCGAGCGCGGTGTGATCGTCGAATATGAGAAGACACCGTCGGGCTTCGCCTTCCGCGAGCTCAACTGTCCGTTCAAAGACGCAGTCGCGCAACATCCTGAGATCTGCTCCATGGTGCACTCGCTCATGGAAGAGGTGCTGCCGGACAAGCCGCGGCAAGTAACCTCCATCTCACGCGGCGACGACCGCTGCGAGTTCGAACTGCCCGCCGCCGCACCCACGCGGCTTACCACCAAGGTGCCCGCCATGTCCGGAGACGTTTGATGGATTTTCCCAAGTTCCAGGAGCTTGTCACCAACCGCGACGGCTTTGCCCAGATGGAGAATCCCACCGCCACGGGTGAATATTTCTCCGACTCGTGCGGCGATATGTACACCTTCTACGTCAAGATCGGCACGGGCGAACGCATCGAGGATATCAGCTACTTCACGACCGGCTGCGGCTTCGGCGTCGCGACCTGTGCGATCGTGACCTCTCTCGCCAAGGGCAAGACGGTCGACGAGGCCGAGCAGATCAGCGCGAAGGACATAGAAGACTTCCTGGGTGGGTATCCTGAGAGAAAGCGTGACTACCCGGAACGCGTCCTTGAAGCATTGCATATAACGCTTGGGAACTACCGCAAGGCGCAGACGCCGACGACGGCTGCCGAGAGCTTCTCCAAGATCAGCTAAAACTTTCACCATATCTTAACGCACCCGCGGCAATAATAGAGGGCACTCCCGCGTTCCTTTCTCGAAGGATACCGGAAGGCCAGCGGAGCGCGCACGCGCACCGTGGCTAGACCAGCCTACGACATATGGCACAGATGCGGCAGTCAGGGTCCGGAGCGGGTGCAATCCGCCTGAAACGATTGAAACGTACTACGAGTAGAATAAGGAAGAACGAAAGGGCCGGCTCGCCGGTCGTAACGCCATGAAGACGAACACACTGCCTCTCCAGCTCCGACGCGGAGCCATCAGCACTTCGGCCGACGCGATTGCTGTCGGGCCGACCTTAGACGCGTCCAGCGCGCGGCGTTTCGCCCGCGCCATCTCCCGCCTTGCCGATCGCCGGCTGTCGCACGTCATCGTCGATATGTCGAAGACGCGAAGCGTCGACTCCTCAGGCTTCGGCACCTTGATCTCAGGCCTGAAGAAGCTGACCGATGCCGGCTCGACGCCGCTCGTCGTCTGCTCCAACCCGTCCGTCCGCCGGCTCATGGACTTCGCCGGGGTGACGCGGATGTTCCGCGTCGTCGACCGTGTGAGCGAGGCTCGTCGCGCGCTCGAGCTTGCGACAGCGGAAGCTCTTGCGAGCTAGTAGGCGGCTGTCATCATGAACGGGATTCGAGTTTTCGAGACGCTCGCGCAAGCACAGGCGGAGGGGTTCGCCATCTTCGACCGCATTCCGGACGGGTATCTCGTCCGTAAAGCGGCCGACGGGCACTTCGCGCTCGCCATCGTCAAACTCAAGGTGCCGGTCGAGAAGAACTGACCGCACGTCGGGGTGGTCATAAATGGGCGCTTAGTCTACTCGCGCTCTTTGTTTTCCAGCTTGAGGAATATCTCGACGACCTGCGGGTCGAACTGCGTCCCCGCGCCGGCCTGCACTTCTTTGATCGCCTCGTCGCGAGACATCGCGCGCCGGTACGGCCTGTCGCTCGTCATGGCGCCATATGCCTCAAGCACGGCGAGGATGCGCGACAAGAGCGGGATATCCGAGCCTTTGAGCCCCTGCGGGTAGCCGCTTCCGTCGAACCGTTCTTGGTGGTGACGAACGACGGTCGCGATCGCCTCGCAATCCTTCAGGCCATTGAGCATCTCGTAGCCGAATTCGGCGTGCTTTTTGATGATCTCGTAGTCTTCTTGCTCGAGTTTGCCCGGTTTGCTCAAGATGAGCCCCGGTATGGCGAGCTCGCCGATATCCAAGAGCGCTGCAGCGCAGAGCAGGACGTGGCGCTGATGCTCGTCGAGCTCGGTTTCCCGGCCGTAGCGCGCTGCGAGACCGTTGACCTTGATGAGCTGATCGCGCTTCGAGCGACCGGCGTTGGCCAGCGCCGCGATGTAGGCGGCAAATGGCTTGAGATCGCCTTCCAGCTTGGCGATGATGTCCTCTGACTTGATCGCTTTCTGCGCCTCGCCGCGCTTGGCCGCGTATAACGACGCGTCGGCGACGCCGACCAGGTCGTCGCGACCTTCGCACTCGTCAGGGTAGACCGCCACGCCGATCGACAGTCGGATGGGGATCGACTGCTGCTCGTCGATGCGGAACGGCTCGCGCGAGACCTCGGCATGCAGCCGCTCGGCGAACTTCCACGCCTGTTCGCGATCCGTCTCGGGCAAGATGGCGCAGAACTCGTCGCCGCCATAACGGCCGATGACGTCCGTCTCGCGCGCCACGCGACGCAGCACCGCCGCGACCTCTCGCAGGACGCGATCGCCGACGGGATGGCCGTACGTGTCGTTGAACGCCTTGAACTTGTCGATGTCCATCATGAGCAACGAGAGCCGCGCGCTCGAGCGCCGCGCCCGCTTGAGCTCGTAGGCCAGCCGTTCTTGCACCGAACGCTGATGCGGCAGGCCGGTGAGCGCGTCGTTCTCCGCCAGCTCCTTGGCGCGTTCGTACAGCTTGGCGTTCTGCACCGCGACGGCGGACTGCTCGGCGATGGCGGACAGCAGCTTGAGATGGCGTTCGTCGTAGGAGTTGGCTTCGTACGACTGCGTCGAGATCGCTCCGATCGTCTTGCCGCCGGCGTTCATCGGCACGGCGACGATCGATTGGACGGTCGTCGGACCTTCGCCGATCTTCTTGCTCGTCAAGCGGTCGCGCTCGTCGGTGTTGCGCACGAGCACGGGTTTGCCGCTCTCGATCACGCGGCCGACGATCGTGCCTTTGAGGCTGTGCTCAGCTGGCGGGAAGACGCGCGCACCTTCGACCAAGTACTCGAGCGTGACGTTGTCGCTCTCGCCCGAGCGCAAGGCCACAAAGAACAGCGGCGCATCGATGACTCTCTTGACCTGCTCGTGGATCTTGGCGAAGACGCGGTGCAGGTCGAGTTCGGACGAGACGGCGCTCGCCACCTCGACGAGCAGATTGAGATCGGCGGCGCGCTGGGTGCTGGCCCGCAGGTTCTTGAGATTCTCGACCGCGACGGCGGCTTGTTCGGAGATGGCGGTGAGCAGGTCGCAGTCGGACTCGGAATAGGAGTTGGCGCGCGGGCTTTGCACGGTCAGCACGCCCACGACGCGGTCGCCGAGCTTCATCGGCACGATGAGCGCCGATGCCGGATCGTGCATGTCACCGAGGGTGACCGAGCGGACGGCGTTCCAGTCCTCAGGCCTGCGGATGATGACCGGATGCCCGGAGCGCAACACATCGCCCGAGACGGTCGTCAAGGGCAGGCGCACTTTTTCGATCGAGCGGCGGCCGAATTCGGCACTGTACTCGATCTCGAGTTGCTCTCCGTCGGGCGTGAGCAGCGCCGCGACGAAGAGCGACGCATCCATGACCCGGCCCACGAGCGTGTGGAACTTGGCGAAGAGGTCGGCGAGGTCGAGGCCGCTCGACAACGCGCGCGCCGTTTCGAGCAGCAGGGTGAGCGCTTTAGCGCCGTGCTCGCCGAGCGCTGCTTCGCGGGCGATCTCAAGGTCTTGGCCGACGAGCACCGAGGCGTATTCCAAGAGCGCGATGTCGGCCGGAGCGAACTGCGTGTCGGATTGCAGCACGCTGAAACCGATGATCGCGCCGGAGACGCGGATCGGACACACGGTGGCATACGCCAGGCGGCCGCGGGTGGCGCGCGCTGCGGGATCGATATTGCGGACGCCGGCCACCGTGGGCAGCTCGCACAGCTGCTCGCAGGCCAGCGCGAACGCGAGCGTCTGCGCGTCGAGCGGCTCCGCTGTCGGTTGTGCTCGGTCGGCGTGGTAATGGTAGCGCACCGGGCTTGTGACGTCGCGGTCGATCGTGGCGACGGTGAACCGGCGGATGCCGAGCGCGAAGAAGACGTCGTGCAGATCGGCGAGCGCCTTCTCCCCGCTGCTGCGGGCGAAGATAGCGGTCACACTCTTGCTCAGGCGCGCGAAGTCTGGTGACGGGTCGGAACCCGCCGCCGCAGGCGCTTTGTCGTCCTTGTCTTGGATCTGCCGACTCCTTGAAAACCTTATTCTCTTCCATTATTATCGGCAGCTCGGCCATCCGGGGAGGCACCCGTTTTGAGCCCCCTGCACGGCACCCCAATCATATGGAATGGGGAGGTCCAGGTCACAATAGCGGGACTGCCAGGCCCCGGCCGGTCACGAACGCCAGCGCGACTGGTCCTACAAACGGTGAATGACTATGCAACCGCGGGATAAGTTTTTTAGCGCTCTGTTCGGCATTCGATCCGCGGCCTCCGGGACGCAGACCGATTCCGGCGGTGTCGAGGTCGTCGCTGCTGGCCGCGCGCTCGACGTCGACGGCATGGAGGCTATCCGCGCCAAGGTGATGTCGTGCGCTCAGCGCGGCAACTGGAACTACGTGCTCGATCTTTCCAACGTCGAGAGCATGGACTCGCCGGGCCTCGGCATGCTGATCAGCGCATTGCGCACGATCCGCGATCTCGGCGGATCGGTCGGTCTTGTGACCGACTCGCCGCGTCTGCAGCGCGTCTTAGAGTTGTGCGCCCGCGACCGCACCTGCAGCATCTTCAGCCGCACGCCCGACGCGATCGCTGCACTGGCCGGCGCGCCGCGGCCGCAGACGGCCGCCTGACCGGCAAAGGTCTGACTCCACTCCGGCGTTAAAGAGGCGGCCCATGCCTCGCGACATCCCCGTGGCCAACGGGTCGATGCTCATCACATTCGATGGCGTCTACGGGCTGCAAGATATCTATTTCCCGTACATAGGATCGGAGAACCACAGCCCGGGCGACGTCAACCGCACCGGTATCTGGATCGACGGTCAGTTCGCCTGGTTCTCAGATGAAGCGTGGCGACGGTCGATCGACTACGAACTCGACTCGATCGTGTCGCGCGTGGTTCTCGAACACGATGGCCTTCAAGTGCGTCTGCTCTGCAACGACGCGGTCGACTTTGACCGTACGATACTCTTCCGCCGTTTCGTGGTCCACAATCTCGCCGCGCAGCCGCGCGAGATCCGCATGTTCTATAATTACGATCTCCATATCGAAGGCAACGTGGTCGGCGACACGTTCGCCTACCATCCGCATCTGGGAGCGCTCGTCGCCTACAAGCGCCGGCGTTACTTCCTCATGAACGGCCAGGTCGGCGACGAGACCGGGCATCACGTCGGCATCTCGTCGTGGGCCACCGGCCTCAAGGAGGTCAACGGACTTGAGGGCACCTGGCGCGACGCCGAAGATGGCGTGCTGAGCCGTAATCCCATCGCGCAGGGGTCGGTGGATGGCACGATCGCCTTGCACGCGCCCGGCGTGCCCGCCGATGGCCGGGTCACCTTCCACCACTGGCTCGCCATCGCCGAGACCTACGGTGACGTGCACGGCCTTGACGACCTCGTGCGCGAGCGCGGCCCGGCACCCTTCATCTCCCGCACCTTGGACTACTGGCGCCTGTGGATCAACAAAGAGCCCATCGACGCCGCAGATCTCGAAGAACGGTTCCTCGCGCAGTACAAGCGCAGCCTGCTCATCATCCGCACGCAGATCGACAACCACGGCGCCATCATCGCGGCAAACGACACCGACATCTTGAGATTCGCCCGCGACACCTACTCATACATGTGGCCGCGTGACGGAGCCCTCGTCGCCACGGCGCTCATCAAGGCTGGGCACCACGCGACGGCGGCGAAGTTCTTCATCTTTTGCGCCGACGCCATGACCGCTGGGGGCTATCTGCTGCACAAGTATAACCCGGATGGTTCGCTCGGCTCCTCATGGCATGCGTGGATGGACTCGTCCGGTCGCGAGCAGCTGCCTATCCAAGAGGACGAGACTGCGCTCGTGCTCTACGCGCTGTGGGAGCACTATAAGAAGTACCGCGACGTGGAGTTCATCCAGCCGCTCTATCGGCGCATCATCACCGTAGCGGCGGATTTCATGTGCCGCTATCGCGACCCGGCGACAAAACTGCCGCTCGTCTCTTATGACCTGTGGGAAGAACGCCACGGCATCCATGCCTTCACCGTCGGGGCTGTGTGGGCCGGGCTGCGCGCGGCAGCTAACTTCACCGAGCTATTCGGCGAGTCGCGCCGCAGCGTCATGTACAACGCCGTGGCCGAAGAGATCCACCAGGCGGTCAGCAAGTACATGTGGGCGCCCGACCTGAACCGCTTCTTGCGCATGATCAACCTCTCGCCCGACGGCAAGGTCATCCGCGATGAGACGGTCGACAGCTCGCTCTTCGGCCTTTGGTATTTCGGCATGCTCTCACCGCGCGACCCGCGCATCGAGTCGACGGTCGCCGCCATCCGGGAGCACTTGTGGATCAAGACCGAGGTAGGTGGATGCGCGCGCTATGAAAACGACTATTATCAGCGCTGGAAGGACGTGCCGCAATCTGTGGCCGGCAACCCCTGGTTCATCTGCACCTTGTGGCTCGCCCAACACGGGATCGCGAGCGCGCAGTCGATGGCCGAGCTCAATGCTGCGAAACCCCTCTTGCAGTGGGCGTGCGACCACGCGCTGCACAGCGGCGTGCTTGCCGAGCAAGTGCATCCGTTCACAGGAGCGCCCCTCTCGGTATCGCCCCTGACCTGGAGCCACGCCACATTTTGCCTGGCGTTCGAGGAATATGTCCGCCGCTGGCACGAGCTCCAAGTATAAGCCACAGGTTCCCGACCGCTCTTGCGCGCTGACGCAGCCCTCTTCAACCCAGTCGCTTGTACGTGGGGCCTGAAACCATTGGCGAATCTGGATGGAAGTCGCGCAGCACCGATGTGATCGTGAGCTCGAAGACCTCGAACTCCGGGTCGGCGATCTTCACTGGTGCCTTGGCCGTGGTGCCGCGAATGCAGTAGGCTGCAGCGTCGAGCACGTACCACAATGCGGCTAGCCCTGTGCGCTGCACGTTGGCGCAAACCGTCGAAGAGGCATGAAGTCGAAAGCCGATATGGCCTGCGTCGCGCACGGTGAGCTCGGGTGCGGCGAGCACCGCGACGCGCGGGGTGCCGTCCGCATCGGAGGTGAGCAGCAAGATCGCCTTGGCCGCTTCACCGGTCGGATGTGCGCCGAGTTCAAAGCGCAAAGGCGGCGGGAGCGAGGGTCCGATATCTTCTGACATTATCGTTTCTTGCGGGCGAAGCGGTCGAGGACGTACTGTGCTATCTGCTTCGCGGCCTGGGCTGAGTAATATGCGAACTGACGTGGCGAGGTCGCGGTCTTGCCCATCGCCTCGTCAATGACGCCTTGCGCGAAGGTCTCGAGTTCGGGGTCGCGCGCGAGCTGGTATGGGTTGCGCTGGGGATCGGGCTTGTCGCTCATGCCTGATCGACCAGAAACGGGTTGGACTCTCGTTCCGCGCCGATCGTGGTGCGCGGGCCATGACCTGGCAGCACGACCACCTCATCGGGAAACGTGAGAAGTTTGCCACGGATCGAATCGATGATCTGCGGGAATGAGCCTCCCCACAGATCGGTACGTCCAATGCTACCCGCGAAGAGCGTGTCTCCCGATAGCACGAGCGGCGACTTTTCGTCGAGCACAAAACTCACGCTTCCGGGTGAATGTCCGGGAGTGTGCAACACGTCGAGCGTGCGCCCGCCGAACGCAAGCCGATCGCCCTCTCGCAAGTAACGGTCCAGCGTCGTGCTGCTGGGAGGCTGTATGCCAAGCCAAGCCGCCTGCTCGGCGAGGTGCTCGTAGAGCGGTACATCGGCTTCATGGATCATCGCCGGTGCACCCGTGAGCTGCTTGAGCGAGGCGAGCGCACCGACGTGGTCGATATGCGCGTGCGTCGCCACGATGGCTCGCAGCGTGAGACCGTGCCGCTTCAGGATGTCAAAAATTCGCTCGACCTCATCACCCGGGTCGACCACGATAGCCTGCTTGGTGTGCTCGTCGGCGATGACGACGCAGTTGCACTGCAGTGGGCCGACTGGGAAATGCTCAAAGATCAAGGCAAGAGTCTCGTTTGTGTCGCGCCTGGAGCGCCCCTCCCGCCGCGCACGGAGGTCCGCCGGTACCGCGCCGTCTAAACGCACAACGTGTTGAACTCAGGCGTATCCCAGACACCCACGGACGACGAGCGCACCGCAAACGAGCTCGACCGTAGGATTGACGCGTTCATCGCGAGCGCCGACGCGAGCGAGCCTGAGTTCGAGCGCCTCGCGCTCGACCTCTTCGCCTATCAATTCGCCAATAACGCTCCATACCGCGCGCTGTGCGAGCAGCTCGGACGCTCGCCGGCCGACGTCGCGAGCTGGCGCGACATACCGCCTGTGTCGACGTCGTCGTTCGCCGATGCGCGCCTCGCCTGTTTCCCAGCAGAGCGCACGACACTGACCTTCATCTCCAGCGGCACGACGAGCGCGGGCGCTCGCGTGTCCGTCCACGAGCTTGAAAACCCGCTGCTGTACGACGCGTCGCTGTTGGCGCATTTCAAGGCCTGCGTGATGCCGGATCGCGACGCGATGCGCATGCTCTTGCTGTCGCCATCTCGTGCATCAGCGCCGCGGTCGTCGCTCGCCTATATGCTGACAAGCGTGCACGCGGCGTTGGCCAGCAGCGGCGGCTTCTTCATCACGGACGACGTGCTCGATGCGGACGGTGTCGCCGGCGCGCTGCGCGAGTCCGCGGAGCCTGTGCTCGTCTTCGGCACCGCCTTCGCCTTCGTCCATTTTCTCGACCGTTGCAAAAAGACCGGATGGCTTTTCTCGTTGCCTTCGGGGAGCCGTGTCGTCGAGACCGGAGGTTTCAAGGGCAAGTCACGGTCGGTCGGACGCGACGAGCTCTACGACGAACTCGTCCACGTCTTCGGCGTCCCCCGCCACTTCTGCATCGCCGAGTACGGCATGTGCGAGTTGGGCAGCCAGTGGTACGATGCGTCCTTGAGCGATGCGCTAGCCGGGCGCGAGCCGCGCGAACAGCTCAAGATCGGCCCGCACTGGACACGGACGCTCGTCGTCGACCCGCTGACCGCGCAGGAAAAGAAACCCGGAACGACCGGCCTCCTACGATGCTTCGACCTGAGCAACCGCGGTTCAGTGGCCGCGGTCGTGACGGGTGACCTCGCCGTAGCGCGCGAGGGTGGCTTCGAATACGTCGCGCGCGCGAGCGCAGCTCCCCCGAAGGGATGCAGCATTGCGATCGATTCTGCGCTTGGCTCCCATGCCTGAAGCGACCGTGCTCTCGAGGCGCCAGATGGCACTGCTGCGCGGAGCGGCCCAGTGGCGCGACCCAGACTCGACCGTGCGGCGCCGCGCAAGGGAGGCCATGCGCGAGGGCGAATGGCCGCCGCAGGTCGTCGAGGCCGCGCTCGAGTCGGTGCTTGCCGACGCGGACGAGCGGTTGCGCGCGTGGCACGCACCCGAATCCGAACTGACCGTGCTCGCCATCCTTCCCGGCAACATCGTGGGTCCCGCCATCGCGACCGCGTATTGCGCGGCCCTGGCGGGCGCTCGCCTCATGCTCAAGTCCTCCAGCCGCGAGCTGCATCTGGCGGATATCCTGGCGGCGCAGTTCGACGAGCTGGGTCCGCCGGTCGCAGGCACGCTCTTACCCATGCGCTGGAGCGGCGGCGACGCCGACTTCGAGGCTCGCGTCTTTCCCCAGGCCCAACGGATCGTCGTCTTCGGAGATGACGCGACGATCGAGGACGTGAAGCGCCGCGCGCCCGAGGGAACAAACGTCGTGGGCTATGGCAGCGCCTATAGTTTAGGGTTTGTCCCGGCTGGCTGCGACCTAGCGCTCGCAGCCGACGCCGCCGCACTCGATGTCGCGCTCTTCGACCAGCGCGGGTGCCTTTCGCCGCAGACGATCTACGTCGAGGGCGACGAGGCACGGTCCATCCTCTTCGCGCACGGGCTGAGCCGCGCGCTCGGCAAGCTCGGCGACCGGTTGCCCCGCGCTGCGGCAGGTGCCGCCGAGCAAGCCGCGGTGGCCGAGTTCGTACGGCGTCTTTTGGTCCGCGCGTTGCCCCCAAAAACCCACGCGCTAGGCACGGTCTTCACCGGTGAGCAGACCGCTGGCGTCGCGGAGTACGTGGTAGGCGTGGAACCGTTATCGGGCCCGCAGTGCGCGGGCTTCGGCCGAATCGTCATCGTCAAACCATGCACCGATGCGGCACAAGCTGCAGCTGCCGTGAGCTCGCTTGGGCACCACCTCGACTCGGTGGGAATCGCCGGGACCACCACGCCGACGCTGCGCCAATTGTTCGGGGAGTCGGGAGCGCTTCGCGTCTGCGCGCTCGGCGAGATGCAGCGTCCGCCGTTCGGCTACCGGCCGCGCGTTATGGACTTCAGCCTTGTGGCCAGCGCATGAAGGACCTGCTTGGAGCTCAGCTGGGCCAGATCGTCGTCGCACCGCCGGGACCACATAGCCGCCGTTTGACCGCCGAGCTGCGCGCGGTCGAGAGCCGCAACATCACCTACGTAGGACATGACTTCCCGATCTTCTTCTCGCAGGCGGCGGGCGCGAACGTCGTCGACGTAGATGACAACGTCTACGTGGATCTGAGCGGCTTTTTCGGGGTGGCTGCAGCCGGCCACAGCAACCCTCGCGTGGCCGATGCCATCTCTGAGCAGGCGCACCGCCTGTTGCATGGTATGGGCGATGTCTACCCGACCGAGAATAAGGTGGCGCTGGCACGCGAGCTGTGCAGGCTTGTGCCGGGAGATGGCCCCAAGCGGGTCATCTTCGCGTCCACAGGTTCCGAGGCCGTGGAGGCCGCGCTCAAGACCGCCGCGATCGCCACGGGCAAACCTGGCGTCATCTGCTTCACAGGCGCCTATCACGGCTTAGGCTATGGGGCGCTGTGCGTCACCGATCGCGACATCTTCAAGGAGCCGTTCCGGCGCCAGCTGGGCGATTTCGCGCGGCGCGCGCCATATCCGCACTGCTATCGCTGTCCGTTGCAGCTGCGCTACCCGTCCTGCGAGGTAGCCTGCCTTGGAGCGGTTCGGGAGATCTTGGACGGCCCGGATGGCAGCGAGATCGGCGCCGTCATCGTCGAGCCCATGCAGGGTCGCGGTGGCGAGGTTCCCGCTCCCGACCGCTGGCTGCAAGAGTTGCGCCGGCTGTGCGACGAGAGGAATGTCCTGCTCATCTTCGACGAGATTTTCGCCGGTTTCGGCCGGTGCGGACGCTGGTTTTGCTGCGAGCACGCGGGCGTCGTCCCCGACATCATCTGCGTGGGAAAAGGTCTCTCCTCTGGATTCCCCATAGCCGCAGCGATCGGCACGGCGCGCGTGATGGATCGCTGGCCCGAATCAGCCGGTGAAGCCATCCACACGAGCACGTTCCTCGGCCACCCGACCGGTTGCGCCGCGGCGCTGGCCTCGATCGCCGAGCTTGAGGAGCACAAGCTCGTCGAACGCAGCGCGGAGCTTCAAGGCACCATGCGCGACTTGCTTGTGAACCTCCAGAAAGAAAGCAAGGGGAAGATCGGCGACGTTCGCGGCCGCGGTCTGATGTGGGGGCTCGAGCTCGTCGATGTCGCAGGCGCTCCCGACACGGCCTGCGCGGCTGCGACATCTCTCGCAGCCATGCGTCTCGGCGTGATCGTGCTGACGAGTGGCCCGCACTGCAACGTGATCGCGCTCTCGCCTCCGCTCGTCATCACGCTCGAGCAGCTGCGTTTCGGCATCGATGTCATCGGCCGCGCGATCGCGAGTGCATGACTATCCACAACAAATGTTTTTCTATCCACAACTTTCTGCAAAAAACGAACAACCGTTCACTTGCGCTCCCACTGGTGCTCAAGTATACTGCCAATACACCGACCGCGGTGCCGAGAACGTTCAGCAACAACGGGTGCCACGTTTGCAAGCGTGGAGAGCTGAAGGACTCGGAGATGGTACCCCTACCGTTGGGGACCCGGCTCACGCCGGGGGATGGCTCTGGGGATCGCGTCCCAGTTAAGCCGAGCGACCGGATCCGCTGACTAGAGAGCGAGATTCGTAAGCCAGGCGAAAGCGTCATCGACCTAACAGTAAACGACCGAGCTCCGCTCGGTCGTTTCTGTTGTGGCGGCGGAGTTGCGACGCGAGGAGGCCGCAAGCGGGTTGTTAGCGCGAGTCCACAGTGAACGTCAGGATGGTCTGCCCGCCCGCCTGCACCGGAATTTTCCACAGGACGGTGGCGCTAGAGGTCTTGTCGTGGGGCAGCGATTCGTTTGTGATCTGCCAGATGCCGTTGAGCTTCTCGCTGTACTCTAAGAGCATGGCCTTCGATTTGGCGTTGCTGACCGTCACGCGGTAACTCGTGACGTACTCGGTCCGGTTGTTCTGATGGGGGATCTCCTGGTAGTCCGTCTGTACGCGGCGGACCCGGATGTCGAACGATGGACCGAGATCGAGGGCTACCTGTTCTTTGCGCGGCGTGTTGGGGATGGCATCCTCGCCGATGAAGACGGGCTCGGCCGATTGGTCATTCTTGTAGAGGTGAAAGACGCCCGTGGGAAGCGGCACGCCGAGGCCGTGGCCGTCGTTCTGAAACTCCATGGTCGCGTCGACTGGGACTTGCTGGTCCCCGCCGCTTTGGCTCTGGAAATCTTCGGCGTCAACGCCAGATGAATACACAAGCCGGACTGGGACCCCGCGGGCGAACAAGAGCAGCGTTTGCTTGGTCTCGCCCGTGTGCAGCGCCGTTCGCTGCGGCAGGCTATACTCGTAGAACTCGGAGACCGGCTGGCGCGTCGCTCGATTCGTGGTGGCCGCATAGACGTTGGAGGCTTCCGCTGCCGTCACGACTCGGCCGATTGTTCTCACCGCTTCTGGCTGTGCGCGTTGCACGCTGCCCGCCACCACCCGGACCAGGGCATTATCAAAGTTCATGCCGCTGTCGTTGTGAAGGGTGATGAAGGCATCAACATCGAGTTGGTCGTCGTCCTTATTGACTCGGCCGACGTAATCGGCCGCCCACGAGAACCCGCCGCTCAGATACGTCAGGGCTACTGGATGCTGAGCCGCTTCCGGGCTCTCGAAGTCGACGAGGAAGTCGGGCGCCAGCCGCACGGCCGGAATCGTCGAATACACGATGCGCGAATCAGGCGGCATGCTCGTTTCGACCCGATCCTTGAACTTGAGAATGGGACCGTTCGTGCTGACGAGCAGCGCCGTCTCAGACGTCTCTTTACCCGTGAAGGGAACGCGATGGATGACGGTGACCGTGTGACCGACCGCTTTGGTGAGCATGAGATCGGGCGAGAGCACAGCGGTCTCAAAGTTCTGCTCCCGCACCGCGATCGGCGCTCCACTGCTGAGATCGGCGAGGTACGCGGTCTCGGGCGACATCTGACTCGAGATATCGTCGAAAATGACCCGGTTCTCACCTCGGTCGAGGCTGAGCAGCCTAACATCGCGGATAAGCGCAAAATCGCCGTACACGATGACGGTGATGGACTGCCGCTGCGCTGCCGTGCTATGGCGCTCGTTGGTCAAGCCCTCGGCCGCGCTCGCCAAGAGCCCGAACAGCACAGCAACAATGCCAATGACGGTTGGCATCGCCTGCCTCATGCTCATGCCGTTCGCGGCCTCACCACCCCATCCTGCGGTGCCCAGTTTGTGTGCGTTTCATCTTGATGGCGCCGCGGAAATCTTGGTAGCCGCATACAAAGGGTCGGCGTGACAGCAACGGAGCGCGCTCCGGAAGGGGACCAGCCTTCTCCGCCAAGCGCGAAACGCTTCGGCGCGTTCGCCTATCGCGAGTACCGGCTGCTCTGGTTCGGGCTTGCCGTCTCCAATACGGGCAGCTGGATGGCAACGCTGGCGCAGGGTTGGCTCGTCGTGGAGCTTGCCCCACGCCCTGCTCTCGCGCCGCTCTATCTCGGCATCATCGGTTTCGTGCGATCTATTCCCGTGGTGCTGCTCTCGGGAGTCGCCGGCGCGATCGCCGACCGGGTCGACCGGCGTCGGCTGCTCATCGTCACGCAATGCGTGCTCGGGCTGTCGGCACTGGCGCTGGCCATCCTCGCCCAGACCCACGTCGTGCGCGTCTGGCACGTCGTCGTGCTGGCTGCGGTCTCCGCCATCGCGCTCACCTTTGACGCCCCGACCAGGCAATCGCTCGTACCTTTGCTCGTGGGACCGCGCGAGCTCATGAACGCCATCGGGCTCAACTCAGCCGCTTTCAATGGCCCGGGCATCATCGGTCCGGCCATCGGCGGCATCCTCGTGAGCACGGTCGGCGTAGCCGACACGTTCTATCTCAACGCTGTCTCCTACGTGGCGGTGCTGATCGCGCTCGCTGCCATGTCCCCCAAACCACCGCTGCCGGTCAAGCAGCGCCCGGGGATCTGGCACGAGCTGATCGACGGCCTCGCGTACGTACGCGGACAACCGGCAATCCTGGCGCTCTTCGTGCTCTGCCTACTCGTCTCGCTCGTCGCCCGGCCATACATCCAGCTCTTGCCGGCGTTCGTCAGAACCACGATCGCGGGAGGACCGGACGCGTTAGGCATTCTCATGGCGGCGTCAGGCGCGGGCGCTCTCGGCGGTTCGATCGCCACGGCCTTCATCGGCAACAAGCGCCACCGCGGTGCGCTCGCCATCACGAGTGCGGTGCTTGCAGGCTTGTCGCTGTTTCTCTTCTCGCTCACGCGGACGATCCTCGCCGGTGCAGTCGCGCTCGTCGCTCTTGGAGCAACCGTCATGCTGTTCATGGGGATGACCAATACGCTGCTGCAGGTGCACACCGCACTCGAGATGCGCGGCAGGGTCATGGCCCTCTACACGATGATCTTCCTGGGCTTCATGCCGTTCGGCGCCTGGTTGCTCGGCATGGCCGCCACCCTCACAAGTCTGCCGCTGACCCTCGGAGTCGCGGGCATCGTGGTGGCCGTGGCGGGCGTCGCCGTTAGCCGTTTGCCAGGCCCACGCGATCTTGCCTGACCTCAGGCTCTACCGACGCAAAACTTTTTCATCGCCCGACGACGGGAAAGGGATATGCGCCTCGAAAGGGTATGGTCCTGAACGCGCCTTTCGCGCCGTTTGGGCCACGGCGTCATTGTTTATTGCACTCGGGAGGGAGGACGCATGAGCTTCCGATCGTACAGGATGGGCGTCGCGCTCGCTGCCGGCATTTCGGCTGTCGCTCTTGCCACCGGTTCTGGCTCCCCCGCGGCAGCTGACTCCACGATAACCGGGCCTGCCTCGCAGACCATACAGACGAGCAACATCGCGCTCAAGAACGCGATCGCCTCGTGGCGCTCACGGCACGATGATGCCGCGCAAAGCGGAGGCTCCTCGTCGAGCTCCGGCCCGACCGGCACGTCGACGGTCGCCGCCACGAAGAGCACAGGCTTGCCGACCGGCCTCGCGTATACGCTCGATTTCTCGATGGCACAGCCCTACGGCGATCTCGGAAGCCAGACCGCCTGGCTGCCCGGCGGCATGGACGCCATCATCGGCTACGGTGTCAACCCTAATTTTAGGGCGTCGATAGATTTTTACGAACTCCAGCACTATCCGGTCGGCTTCAACAGCGGCACGGTGCCGCTCTACGTACAAGGCTTTGCACCACAGATAAGCACCGTCAACTTGGCCACCGCCGGCCTCAATGCCACGACCAAAGACCGTTTCATGTTCGTCACGGCATCGGGGCTGATCCGAGCGGGCAAGCTCCCCTTTGTGATCTCGCCGGTCTACCTGTCGCGCTGGTCCACGGTTGGAGCGGGCGGCAACGACATCGTGCCTTTCATGTACAACGGTTTCCCGGTCTATGGCGTGCACGCACGGACAGCACAGTACTGGGCGCTGTCGGTCACCCTGCCGTTTTTGTCGACGCCGAAGATGTTCGGCACGTTCACCCTGGCGCCGGCGTGGCTCAACCACCTCAACGGCGTGAACATCGAGAACCACGCCCAGCTGTACGAGATATTGTATCTCGAGTACAACTTCGACCCCAAGACGAAGATCTTCATACAGCCGCAGGTGTCGCGTGACTACTTACCGCCGGATCCCTACGCCGAGATCAACCCCGGATATTTCCTCGGCATATCGCGCAAGGTGTACAAGCAGGCCTTCGTGCAGCTCGTCTTGGGAAGCTCGGGACCGACCAACTATTCGCCCTACGGCGTCTACGGCTTGACCTGCCAAGGTTTGCCCTGCTCGCAGAACCCGGTGGTGCCGACGGTAGGCGGCCTCAAGGCCACGCAACTGCAGGTGGAGCTCGGCGTTGGCACGCCGAGCGTGATCCCGTTCTAAGAGCATCACGAGGTTTAGTCATGCGCTCTCGTCAGATCCTCATCAGCATCGCGGCCGCTTTGATCGTCGCGGGATGCACGTCGTCGAGCACGTCTCAGACGGTGAATAGTTTGCCCATAGGCAATGCGATCTTGCAACGTATCGTCGGCGTCGGCGATAGTCTCACAGCGGGCGAGCAGTCCGGCGGGTTGCTCGGCGCGACCGGCGTCGTAAGCCCCGTCTCTGCATACCCCGGCGGCGCCGTGCCTCCAGGCCAGGAGTTCGGCTTCTGGTCGATCCTCTACCAGCAAGCGACGGGCACGCCTCAAGCAGCCATGTTCAACCCCGGCACTTCACCCTTGCCTCTGATCGCGGGACCCGGGCTAGGATCGCAGCTCGTTCTCAACGCCACCACGCTAATCCGCGCGACGCACCCATCCTGCGATGCGTTTAACGACGCCGCATTCTCGCGAGGCTCGTTCGGCGCGACCCGCATGAGCCTTTCGCAGAATGTCCTCGACCTGGGCGTGCCGGGAATAACGGCGCACGAGGCACTCTACATGACCGGTCCGCTCACCGGCCCGCCAACGGGACCGGCGTGCACGTATCCGTTCAACCCGGCCGACCCGTCGACGGCGCTCCAGCCGCTTGTGATGTCGGAGAGCACCGCTTTCCTACCCGTTCTGGGTAAGTTCGCGACAGCCGTCGGTCCACTGACGGAAGTAAACGTGGCCGCCTCGCTTCACCCGACGCTGACGACCGTCTGGCTTGGCGCCAATGACCTTTTGGATTTCACCTTCAGCGGCGGCGTAGCGCCGGTGGACACGCCGGCGCAGATGCAGGCAGACCTCACACAGACCATCCGCACGCTGCAAGCCGCGGGGTCTCGCGTGGTGGTGGCCAATCTGCCCGACATCCTGTTCTTGCCGCAGTTCTTCCGCGGCGGTCCAACGCTCACGGCGACGCTCGAGGCTGCACCCTTCAGCGTGCCGGCGCCTGCGGCGATAGCCATCACCGCGTATATCCAAGCGACCTACCATGTCGGCCCGGGAGGCTTTTTGACCGAGACTGGCTTCTTCTCGACCCTTACGCAGCTCAAGGCGTTGGGCAGCGTGACGCCGGTCTTGCACGCACCCGGTGATTACCTCACCGATGCGTTCGCCGTGCAAGTACAGGGGCTCAACACGTCATACAATGGGGCCATCGCCGTCGCGGCGCAATCCAGCGGTGCGCCGCTCGTCGACGTCCACGGCACCTTCGAGGCTATCCATATCGCCGGCGGCATCCCTATCAACCCTGGGGTATGCTGCACCTTGGGGTTCGGCGGCGGTCTGCTCAGCATCGACGGGCTTCACCCGTCGAACACCGGCTACGCCATCATCGCCAACCTGTTCATCCAAAAGATCGACACGGTCTATCGCACGTCGATTCCACCGTTGACGTCGGCGCAGCTGCTGGCCATCTCGACGACGGATCCCTACGCGCCACCCGGTTTTTGAAACGACGTGTCGCGGATGCTCATCGCGCCGCGGCGATGATGTAGTCGGGCACAAGCTGGGTCACGAACTTCTGCCAGACGGGGTATTGGCCGTAGTTGGCAGCGGTGATCATCACCGTCATGTCGAGCTGCGGGAAGACGAAGAGCAGCTGGCCGCCGTTGCCGCCGGCGCTGATGGCTTTGATCGAGCGGCCGCCGACGTTGTACGTGGACAGATGCCAGCCGTAGCCGTAGTCGCCGGGCCCGTTGAGGCTTGAGCGCGGTTGAGCGGATGCGACAAGCCACGCGTCATCGATGATCGGCTTGCCATTCCACTGTCCGTGATCGAGGAAGAGCTCGCCGAATTTCAGGAAATCGCGCGGTAGGAAATAGTCACCGCCGCCCATGTAGGCGGTGGAGAGCGGCGGGGGCGTCAGCCACATCGCATACGGCCCGAACTGCATGGGCGCCGCGAAGCTGTCGTAGAAATACTCGGTCAGCGCGCGGCCGCTCTCTTTGGAGATGATGCCGCCCAGCAGGTTGATGTCCGCGCTGCAGTAGACCGCGCGCGAGCCTGGGTCATACGCCATCGGCAGATCGAGCGTGTACGTGTACCAATCCGGCTGCGCGCTTTGCGACTCCATCGTGTCTTCATTGCCCGGCGATGCATCGTCGTTATCATCGCAGGCGTAGCCTGACGACATCGTCATGAGATCGGCGATGGTGACCGCCTGCTTGCGCGGGTCGGCGTTGGCAAATGGGGCGTATTGCGCAAACAATGGATAGACGAAACTCTCGGGGCGTATCGGGGCGCCATCCGCGATGACCTTGCCGACGAGCAACGTGGTGACGCTCTTGCCCGCGGAGCGCACGTCGTGCGGGCGATCGATCGAAAACCCATTGAAGTATTCGTCAAGCACGAGCGTGCCGTGACGTGCTATCTGCAGGCTCTGG
>DAINRU010000004.1:16461-51921 GCA_036741695.1 Vulcanimicrobiota bacterium | reverse complement strand
ATGCCCGACGATGTCGGCGCTGCCGGCGCGCTGCAGATGGACGTCGTTGCCCACGACGACCACCCGGCGCGTGCCCACCCGCGCGCCTTCATTGCTCTCGGGGTTGCGGATGAATACGCTCAGACCGCCGCCTGGCACCGGCCGTATGATGAGAGTGAAATGTTGGACGTCGACAAGCGGGTGGATCTGGCCGCTCCAGACGCTTTCGTCTGTCTCCTCAAACCGCACCGGTGTGGCGAACCGATAGCCTGTCGTGGCGGTGGCGGGCTGCACCCACTGGCCCTCGACGCCGCTTGCAGATGCGCGTACGTGCAGCTCGCTGCCATCCGCGAAGTGCAAGGTCGCGACGTTGGCGTTGGTTGGCGAGTTTGCGCTCTGGGCGCCTACCTTTGCGCTCCAACCGCTCGCACGGCGGGTGAGCACGACCTCGCCCCCATTGATAACGGGACCGAAGGCCTGCTCGCTGCTCCACGTTCCGGTCAGATCGAGCGACGCCGGCGCAGCCGCGCTGACGGACCAGGCCACGAGCGCAGCGCCGAGCAGCGCGAGGCGGGCGAGGCTGATCAGCTTCGTGCGCATCGATTCATACCTTAGAACGGCGAGCTGAAAGACGCCTGAAACTACGCTGCCGGGTAGGTCTCGAGGCGCCGCTTGACCGACTGCAGGAAGCGCGACGCGACCGAGCCGTCGAGCACGCGATGGTCGAGGCTGAGGCACAGGTTCATGATCGAACGGATGGCGATGGCGTCGTTGATCACCCAGGGACGCTTGACGATGGCCTCCATAGTGATGATCGCCGCCTGCGGCGGATTGATGATGGGGTAGGAGGCGATACTGCCCAGGGCCCCAGTGTTGTCGACCGTGATCGTGCCGTCCGCCATGTCTTCAAGGGTGAGCTTGCGCGAGCGCGCCTTATCGACCAGCTCGCTCACCTTGCGCGCCACGCCGGAAAGACTCATGTGGTCCGCGTCGCGCACCACGGGAACCACAAGGCCGTCCTCGATGTCGACCGCGATGCCGACATTGATCTGCTTGCGCAGGATGATGCGGTCGCCGGCCCATGTCGCGTTGACTTGAGGAAACTCGCGCAGCGCTCCGCACACCGCGAGGACGACGATCGGCAAGAAGGTGAGATTCACACCTTCTGCCGCTTTGAACGCGTCCTTCTCGCGGGCGCGCCAGGTGACAAGATCGGTGACGTCGGCCTCCACCATCGACCATGCGTGCGGCACCGTCGTCTTCGAAAGCACCATGTGCTCGGCGATCGTCTTGCGCATCTGGCTGACGCGAACGGACGTGTCGCCTGCCGCGGGCGGGGCAACGGGGACGGGCTTGACCGGCGCTGTGGCGTGTGCGGTGATGCTCGCCGCAGTTTGGGCTGCGGGCGAGAAACGTGCCACGCCGCTTTCGACGTGGGCCATCACGTCTTTTGCCGTGAGCCTGCCACCACGGCCGCTACCCGAGACCTGACGCAGATCGAGTCGGTGTTCGCGCGCGAGGCGGCGCACGACCGGCGAGTAGCGTACGCCGTCCGCGCCTGCGCCCTGCGCACGGTCGGAAGCGGCGGGGCGCGCGTCAGCGGCGAGGTTGGTGGTCGCGGCGGTCACCGCGACCGGTTGGCTCTGGGCCGGAGGTGAAGCGACGCCCTCAACCGCGCTCTCGCTGATCTCGCACACCGCCGCACCGACGGGGACGGTCGTGCCTTCCTCGACGTGGATCGCGCTCAGCGTGCCTGCGAACGGCGAAGGGATCTCGGATGCGACCTTGTCGGTCTCGACCTCGAGCAGCGGCTCGTACTTGGCGACCGGATCGCCGACTTTTTTGAGCCAGCGTCCGACGGTGCCTTCGGTGACCGTCTCGCCGAGCTGCGGCATCTTCACGGTCGCCACGAGCTAGATCCCTCCTGTCGCAGATGCGTTCGTCACGAGCGTTTTAGAACGCCGCAAGGTCGCGCATGGCGGCGGCGATGCGTTCCGGATTGGGCATGAACGCCTCTTCGTATTCCTTGGCATATCCCATAGCCGGCACGTCGGGTCCACAGACCCGACGGATCGGCGCGTCGAGTTCGAAGAGCGCTTCTTCGGCGATGATGGCCGCGACTTCGGCGCCGATGCCGCCGAACTTATTATCTTCGTGCAGGATGAGCGCCCGGTGGGTCTTGCCCACGCTCTGCAGGATCGCGGTGCGGTCCATCGGCCGCACGGAACGCAGGTCGATGATCTCCGCGTCGATCCCTTCGGCCGCGACTTTTTCGGCGGCTTCCAGGGCGAAGTGCCGCATGAGTCCGTAGGTGATGACCGAGAGGTCTTTCCCCGGACGCGCGACGTCGGCTTCGCCGATAGGAACCGTGAAGTCGCCGTCGGGCACCTCGCCTTTGATGAGACGGTAGGTCCGCTTGTGCTCGAGGAACAGCACCGGGTCCTCGTCGCGGATGGCGCTCGTCAACATGCCTTGCGCGTCCGCCGGCGTCGACGGGACGCAGATCTTGAGCCCGGGCACGTGGTAGAAGAGCGCCTCAACGCTCACCGAGTGCGACAGCGCACCGCGCACCCCTCCGCCGTAGGGCGTGCGGATCACGAGCGGGCACGTGTTGCCGCCGGCGCTGCGGTAGCGGATCTTGGCCGCTTCGCCCACGATCTGGTTGTACGCCGGATAGATGAAGTCGGCGAACTGTATCTCGGCGATGGGCCGCATGCCGGCCATCGCGGCGCCGATGGCGACGCCCACGATGGACGCCTCGGCGAGCGGCGTGTCGATGACGCGATCGCGTCCGAACTCATCGAGAAAACCCTTGGTGATGAGGAAGACATTGCCGCGCGGGCCGACGTCCTCACCCATGATGAACACGCGCGGATCGCGCTTCATCTCGTCGTGGATGGCGTCGCGCACGCCCTCGAGCACCGTTTTCACCGCCATGGCTATGACAAGGGCCCCGCGGCGTAGACGTGGGTGAAAAGATCCTCTTCGGTCGGCGACGGCTGCTGCTCGGCCCAGTCGGTGGCCTCGTCCACTTCGGCCTGGGCGCGCTTGCGCAAGCTGGCGATCGTCTCGTCGTCGATGAGGCCGCGCGCTTTGAGCCAGCCTTCGAAGCGCGGTATCGGGTCGCGCGCCTTGAGCGCCTCGATCTCCTGAGCGGTGCGATAGGTGGCTTGATTGTCGTCGCTCGTGTGCGACATCGCGCGGTAGCATTTGGCCTCGATGAGCGTGGGCCCCTCACCTTTGCGCGCGCGCTCCACCGCCTCGTGCACGACGAGATAGGTCGCGACTGGATCCGTGCCGTCGCAGATGACGCCGGGAAGGCCGTACCCCGCAGCGCGGTCGGCGACGTTGGCGACCGCCATCTGCAGCTTCTGCGGCACCGAGATCGCGAACTCGTTGTTCTCGCAGAGGAAGACCGCGGGCACCTTGTGGACGCCGGCGAAGTTGAGCGCTTCGTGCCATTCACCTTCGCTCGTCGAACCTTCACCGAAGGTGATGAGGGTGACGATCGGCTCTTTGCGCATCGCAAAGGCCAGCGCCATGCCGACGCCGTGCGTCACGTGTGCGGCGATGATGCTGGAGATGCTCGCGATGCGGCGGTCGGGGACGCTGTAGTGGTTCGGGAATTGCCTGCCGCTCGAAAAGATGTCACCCCTGCGCGCGAAGAGACACATGAGCTGCTCGCGCGGCGTCACCCCATAGGAGAGGGCAAGCGCGGTGTCGCGATAATACGGCACGACCCAATCGGTGCCGCGCTTGAGGGCGAACGCGGCGCCGACCTGCACGGCCTCATGCCCCTGGCAGGTGGCGGCAAACGGGATCTTACCCTGGCGGTTGAGCGCGAACGCGCGGTCGTCGCACAGCCTCGTGAGGATCATGCGATAGTACATGTCGCGCAGCGTTTCTTCGGTGAGACCTTCCGGCAGCGAGGCCCGGACTTTCGACTCACTCTTCATGGACCCGACCGTTTGACGGGCCGCTCGGGTTCTCTTCTTACGACCGCAACGCGCTAAAGCCAGCGGGGTTTCTCCGCCTCGAACACGTAGTGCGAACGCATGAAACCGCATCTGCGGTCGCGCGTCGCCGCTCTCACCATCGCGTGCCTGATCGCGTCGATGGTCGCGGCGTGCTCGAAACCGATCGACCCGCAGAGCTCCGTGCCCGCCGTCTATCAACCGCTCGTGTTCGTCGCCGCGGCGGTCGGCATCGGCATTTTCTTGACGTCGAAAAATCATAAGAGCTCGAACAGCAGCGGAGGATCGCCGCAACCGGTGCCGACCGCGCCGGCATTCGTGGGGTCGTTCAGCGGTCTCATCCGCCCGTACGACATCTCCCTCGACTTGAGCACCGCAGGAGCCGGCGGCGTCGGCGCCGTGGGGACGTCTCCCGCGGGGTATGGGTATTCAGAATTTGGCTCCGCCGGAGTTGACAACGGATCGTATACGCTGCCCGGCAGTTACAAACCGGTGGCGGTCGCCATCGACGGCAACGGCGACGATTGGTTCGTCAATGCCTCGGGGCTCGTGGACAAATGTCCGCCGGCGACGTCCACCCCGACCACCTGCACCCCGAGCGTCACGTTCAGCGACGGCCTGGGTTCGTCGGGTGTCCGCACGATCGCGGCGGACTCGGGTCGCGTCTTCATCGCACAGGATAACCTCGCGGGGATGGTCTCGTGGGTGGCGTATGCGCTCGACGGAACCGGCAAGGTCACGGGGTCGTACACCTATTCAGGTTTGCCGATGTACAACCAAGATGCGGCCGCCGCGACGATCGGGGCCATCGGGATCTACACGATCTTCCACAAAGACGGCACGTCGTGGAAAGTGTCGATTCCCAGCTCCGCCGAGAACGCGTACATATTTTCTCCCGTTCCGCTCGCCGGCGAGAATATGGCGAGCGACGGCCTGGGCGACAATTACGGGTCGCTCGGCTCTCCGTCATCCGGCAGCTACCTGCTTGGCCACTACGTGAGCCCCGGGAACTCGGCCGCTGCGCCCGGAACGCTCGTCTCGAACGTCACCATCGCATACAACGGCCAGACGAGCGTGAGTGCAACAGCGTTCCGAACGCCGGTCTCCTCGCTCCACACGGACGGCACGTACGTCTTCATGCTCGACGCGAACGGCAATCTCGTGCTGTTCTCCGTTTTCTGAGAAAGGAGCCACATGAGCGAGAGCGTGAGCCGCCTGCGACCCGACGCGGTGTCATCACTGCTTCAGCAGCTGCGAGACGTTGCGATAGCCGACCCGGCCGCGAGTGAGCTCGCCCGCGTGCTCGTCGCGCCGCTCGCGCGCGAGGATGCGCAGCGCGGGAACAACCTCGTCGCTACCCTTCTCGCGTACTACGACTGCGCTGCACGAGTGGACAAAACGGCAAGCTCTCTCTTCTTGCACCGCAACAGCGTCCGCTATCGGCTTGACCGCATCCGAACGCTCTTGGGTTTGGACATCGACGCACCGCCCGTCATCGCCGCGTTGACGGTCGCGCTCGCCTGTCACGAGAACGCGGCCGAGGGACGCGCCCATGCGGGTTAGCACACGCAATCTCCTCCCCGGCATCGTCCAGGAGGTCTCGATCGACGGACTGATGGCCAAGGTGAGCGTCAGGATCGGCGACAATCATATCGTCGCGCTCATCACCGCCGAGGCCGCACGCGAGCTGGACGTCAAAGTCGGCGACGAGGTGACGGCCATGGTGAAGTCCACCTCGGTGATGCTGGCCAAGGCGGACTAAAGGACGGGAGAACGGACCAAAGTCCGTTGCTTCAAGCGTCTGGTCTTAAACAGACGTAAAGGTCTGTTGTTTCAAAGCTATTTTTTGGCCTTTGGCTTGGAGGTGGCTTCCAGGCGGTCGAGGCGGTCGACGAGCGACTTATTGCTCTCGCGCAGGCTCTCGATCTCGCTGCGCAACTGTTTGAACTCCGCCGGTTTCTCGAGGTACTCCGCGATGGAGCGCACGGCTTTGGCCGCCGCACCCTTGAGCCGGCCGTCCACGTCCTGCGACGCCAAGCGGTTAAGAACGCCGATGGCTTCCCGCTCGTGGAGCGCCTCGAGCGCATCGATGGCCGCAAGGCGAGCGTAGAAGTTCTTGTCGTCCAGCAGATCGATGAGCCGCGTGCGTACCTCCTTTTTGCCCTGGCCTAGCTTGCCGAGCTCTTCGATCGCCGCCTCGCGCGCATACGGCGTCTTCCCGTACGCCGTCCAGCCAAGCGCGATCGGGATGGCGCGTTCGTCACCCAGCTCGGCCAGGCCGCGCAGCGCGCCGCAGCGGACGACGTCGTTGAACGAGTCTCTCTCCAGCGCCTTGGTCAAAAGCGCGAAGGCCTTCGTCGAGCGGGTCTTGCCGATCGACGCAGCGGCTTCAGCCTCGACGAAGTACGAAGGATCGCGAGCCAACAGCGGGGCGAGCGCTTCGCATGCCTCATCGCCGCGAAACTCGCCCAGAGCGCGGGCTACCGCGCGCCGGGCCTTGGGGTGGTCGATCTTGCGCGCGTTGCGCAAGGCGGCAAATGCACGCTCGCTGCGGATCATGCCGAGCGCAGCCGCGGCTTGCGCCTGCACGCCCCAAAACGCACGACCGGTGAGCAGCCGGCTCAGGACATCCACCACGTCCGACCGCGGGTGCTTGGCAAGGGCGCGGATGGCGTCGACCCGCGCGCACAGATGCTTGTCGATCTGGCTTTGGCGGATGAGCATCTCGATGGGGACCTGGAGGTCGACCGTCTTGAGCACGTCACCGTCAGGATCGAAATAGAACACCTCGGGCCGCTGTTCGAGCGCGAAGCTGAAGGTCTGCTCGCTGCGCTCGAGGTCGGCGACAAAACGCCGCTCCGTCTTGCCGTTGAGGAACGCGATCGTCACCGGCAGCGTGAAGACCGAGGTCCCGTCGCTTGTGTCCTGAGTCTGCTCGACGCGGACGTGCGCCGACTTCGTCGCCTCATCCCACGAGTAGCCGATGCGAAAAGCAGGATGTCCGCCTTTGAACACCCACTGGTCGAAGAACGGCAGCATGTTGCGCCCGCTCACCGTCTCGATGGCGCGCACGAAGTCGATCGTCTCGACGTTCTGGAGCTCGTGATCCGAGACGTACTGTTTGATCGAGCGCCACCACAAGTCGTCGCCCAGCGTGCGGCGGATGGTGTGCAGCACGCAGGCGCCCTTCTCATAGAGATGGCGGTCGAACAGGTCGATCGGCTCCGCATAGACGTTGGTGACGATCGGGCGCCGGTACTGCTGAGTATCCTCTTCGAAATAGCGCGCGGCGAGCATGAGCCGATAGTAGTCGAACTCGTCGGCACCCTGGTCGAATTCGCGGAAGAGCGCCTCGAAATAGGTGGCAAAGCCCTCGTTGAGCCAAGCGTGCGACCAGTCTTTGCAAGTGAGCAGGTCGCCGAACCATTGGTGCGCGAGCTCGTGGGCCACGAGCGGGTCGCTCGAGAAATCCAGATGCGCTCGTGCGTCATGCAGGGTTGTGTCGGTCTGCGTCGTCGCGGTCGTGTTCTCCATGCCGCCGAAGACGAAGTCCGTCACCGCGATCTGCGCGTATTTCGTGTACGGATACCTCACGCCGATGCGATCGGAGAAGAACTTCACCATCTTAGGAGTCTTGCCGAACGAGCGCGCTCCATCAGCTTCACGGCCCGGCGCGACGTAGTACGACACCGGCAGGTCGCCTAGCATGTCGGTCTTCCCGGAGAATTCGCCGGCGACGCAGCTCACCAGATAGGTCACGTGCGGCGTCTCCATCTTCCAGTGGTACGTCTTCGTCTTGGCGGCCTTATCGGACGTGGTCGAGACGAGCGTGCCGTTGCTCAACACGAAGTATGCAGCCGGCACGGTGGCGATGACTTCGGTTGTGGCCTTGGCGTTGGGATAGTCGATGCACGGGAACCAGTAATGCGCGTCTTGGTCCTGGCCTTGCGTCCATACCTGGACCGGTTTTTTGGGATACGCCTTGTCCGGCGAGATGAAGTAGATGCCTTGGCTGGGTTGGCGTGCTTCGTAGTCGACGATGACCGTGCTGGACTTGCCGGGATGCAGCGCCTGACCGAGATCGATCTGGAGCCGGCCGCCCACCGACTCGAACGGCAGCTTCTTGTCGCTCGCGTTGCGCACGGACTTGATGTGGAGGTGGTCGGCGTCCATCTCGAGCGAGCGCAGCGGCTTGCCCACCGCGCTGAACGTCGTGCGGCAGCTACCGAACAAGATGTGCTTTTTGAAGTCGAACGACAGCGTCAGGGCGATATGCCCGATCGACGCCGGCCGGTCCGGCGCGTAGCGCGGCTTCGAACCTGGCAGCGCGAAAGGTCGGCGGGCGGTCGCACTGCATGCGGCTGCGGCAGCGCGACGGCAATAGGCTTCGTTCATGCAACTTCCTTCAAGACGTAACGAACGCGACGAAAAACGGACCGGAGGGTCCGTGATTACAAGGCGAGACGAACCAGGCTGGAGTTCTTTGACGTGCGAGCGTGAAGCTCCGTCATCGGCAGACGAAAGTGCCCAAATTCTGCGGCGTGAACTGCGATATTTATCGGGCTGCGGTGAGCTCCTTTCGCTCTGCGGTCACTGTCTGGACAACCTTGGGCGGGGCGAACTCGAAGTGGTCGTGCTCCGCCGTGAAATAGCCAAGACCTTGCGTCGCCGTGCGCAGCTCGGTGAGATAGCGCGGCATCTCCGCTTGCGGCACGAGGGCTTTGACGACGTCGCAGCCGCGACGCTCCTCGCTTGGACCATAGCTTTGGATCTGCCCGCGATGTCCGCTGATCTGCTGCAGCACCGCGCTCGTGTAGGCGTTGGGCACCGTGATCTCAACGCGCTGGATCGGCTCGAGCAGCACGGGATGACATTTGGGCATGCCCTCGCGCATGGCGAGCGACGCGGCGAGCTTGAAGGACATCTCGTTCGAGTCGACGGTGTGATAGGAGCCGTCGTAGAGCGTGACGTGCACGTCGACGACCGGGAAACCGCCGATCGGGCCCTTCTCAAGCGCTTCGCGCACGCCTTTCTCGACGCCCGGCCAGAACTGCTTGGGCACAGAGCCCCCCACGATGCGTTCGTCGAACTTGAAGCCGGCGCCACGCGGCTGCGGCTGGATCTCCAGATGCACGTCGCCGAACATGCCATGGCCGCCCGTCTGGTGCTTGTAGCGTCCCTGCTGCTGCGTCTTGGCGCTGATGGTCTCGCGGTATGGCACTTGCGGCAATTGCGTGTCGAGTTTGACGCCGTACTTGCGCTGCAGGCGTTCGACGGTCACGATGAGGTGCATCTCGCCGTAGCCGCGCAGCACGAGCTCGTCGGTGAATGCCTCGCGCTCGACCACGAGCGTCGGGTCTTCTTCGCGCATGCGCACAAGCAGCTGCGAGAGCTTGGCCTCGTCCGATCGGTCGTGCGGTCGCAGCGCGAGCGAGAAGGCCGCCTTGGGAAGCTTGTGCACCGGCATCTTGGTCTTCGTGCTATTGGAGCATAACGTGTCGCCAGTGACCGTCGTGTCCAGGCGCGCGATCGCCACGATGCTGCCCGGCCCCGCACCGCTGGCCGCCGCCTGGTTCTTGCCCAGCAGCCAATACAAGCCGCCCGGACGTTCTTTGACGTCGCGGTTGACGTTGACGAGCGCGGTGTCCGCATTGAGCTGACCGGAGAGCACGCGCACGATCGACAGCTTGCCGCTTTGCGGATGCACGATCGTCTTGCAGACCTGTGCGATGACCGGACCGGCGGCGTTGGGCTCCACCGCCCGGCCGGCATCGTCGTCACGGCGGATCTGCGAGCCGTCGGGGAATTGCCGGATGATGAGGTCGAGAAGTTCGGCCACGCCCCAGCCGCGGACACCGCTGGCAACAGCCACGGGGATGACCTTGTCCGCGCTGACGTCGACTTCGAGGTCGTGCTCGATCTCCTCGAGCGGCGGTTCCTGACCCTCGAGGATCTCCTCCATGAGATGGTCGTCGAAATCAGCCAGCGCCTCCAGCAATTCTTCGTGGTTCTTGTCGGCGAAGTGCTCGGGGAGCGTGGTGGGGCTTGCTTGCCCGTCGCCGTATTTGAACGCTTTCATCGTGACGACGTCGACGAAGCCGGAGAGGTTCTCACCCTGGCCGATGGGCGCTTGTTCGGCCACGACATGGTTGCCGAAGCGCTCGCGCAGCGCGCTGTACGTGCCCATGAAATCCGCACCAGGACGGTCGAGCCGGTTGATGACGAAGCAATGCGGCATGTGCAGCGATTCGATGTAGTCGACGAGGGTGTCGACCTGGGGCAGCCTGTTGGGATCCGCTTCCACGACGATGACTGCGGCATCGGCCGCCTGCAGCGCGAACTTCGTCTCTTCAAGAAAATCGACCGCCCCCGGGCAGTCGATGAGGTTGACGCGGACGCCGCCGCTCGTGAGGTGGGCGAAGCCTGGAGCGACCGACATCTGGTGAGCATGGGATTCAGGGTCGTGGTCGGTGGTGGCGGTGCCGTCGACGACCGAGCCTTTGCGCGGGATCGCCTGCGTCTGCGCGAGGAGTGCTTCGACGAGCGTGGATTTGCCGCTATGATGCGGCCCGACGAATGCGACGTTCCTGATGCCTTGGGCTGCGGCCATCACGTACCTCCGCGATTAAGATGCGGGTTAACGGACCTAAAGGTCCGTTCCTACGAAGATTCGTTGCTACGTGTGTGAAAGAGGGAAGGCCGGTTTCGACGTGGGGTGTAACCGCCCTCTCGATGCCCGAGCGCAACAGCTGCGGCGCGGGGGGTAGCCTCCTCGGGCGGCGCGAAAAAACGCAGGCTGTGACTGCGCCCGCCTCGCTCTCGGTCAACGAGACGTTCCTCTCCATCCAAGGTGAGGGCGGTCTCATCGGCGCGCCGACCTTTTTCATACGGCTCGACGGCTGCCCGCTGCGCTGCTCGTGGTGCGACACGCCATATGCACTAGCCGGCGATGCCGGAACCCGCATGAGCGTCGATGAGCTCACGGCGCTCGTCGGAGATCGCCATCACATCGTCATCACGGGCGGCGAGCCGCTCGCGCAGGACATCGCAGCGCTCGTCGGCGCTTTGCGCGGCCGGCACGTCACGGTGGAGACCAGCGGTACGATCTTCGCCGACCTTCGCGGCGTTTCGCTCTTCTCGATCAGTCCGAAGGTCGGCACGTCGGGGTACGTGCCCAAGCCAGCCATCTTGCGCAAATTCTGTGCGAGCGCGCCGGGCCGCATGCAGCTGAAGTTCGTGATCGGGGAGGCACGCGACCTGAGCGAGGCCGCGGCGCTGCTCGCATCGCTTGAGGATGTGCTACCCGCGCGGACGCCCGTCGTCATGCAACCCGAAAGCGGCCGTGCGGGCACGGGGGAAGCGTATCTGCGCTTCCTGGAATGGCTCACGGGATCTGTGTTGGAAGATACAGCGTGGCGACGCTACGACGTCCGCGTCCTGCCGCAACTGCACTATCTGCTCTGGCACGGAGCCGCCGGCCGATGATGTCCATCTCGTTCAGCTGCCATTTCGACGCCGCGCATCAGCTCGCGCTGCCGTATGATTCTCCCTGCAACCGGCGGCACGGGCATCGCTACGGCGTCGAGATCAGCGCCTCGGCGCGGGAGCTCGAGCACGGGATGGTGGTGGACTTCAACGTGCTGCAGCAGGTCGTCGACGAGTTCGACCACTGCGATCTCAACGAACGCCCGGAGTTCAGCGTGACCAAACTTGCGACGACGGCCGAGAATATCGCCATCGTGCTGGCGCACAAGCTACAGCTTGCGGTGGGTGGACGCGTGTCGATCGACGAGGTCGTGGTCCGAGAAACGCCGCGCTCGCTCGCGCGCTTTAGGCCGGACAGGCCCGACTAGCGGATGTGGTCGGGATTGATCGTGATATCGAGCTTGTCGGCGGCGATCTCTGCAAAGGCGGTGCTCACCGCCTTCTCAGGATTGGCGCCTTCCACCGCGGGCTCGTCACGGTTGACGAGCTGCTGTGCGCGGACACGCGCCGCATTCACGAGCAGATACTTGTTGCCGACGCGATCCAGCAACTGATCGATATCGCCGAACGATTTCGACTTCTTATGTTCTTTCATCAGACCAGGCTTATTCGACGCGGGCCCGTGGGCGCCTGCCCTGGCTGCGTCACACGCGACCCCGCAACCGACTATTCTTGCAGCAACATCTGCAGGCTGCCCCGCATGGCCACGAGGCCATCCTGGTTCTGGGCTCTGCCCTCGAAGCAGACGATCACACCGCCGAGCGACTCTTTGAAATAGGTGTCGGTTACCTGCCAGACGAGCTCGAGCGTGTCACCCTCGCGCACGGCAGCGGTGAAGCGAAACGAACAACCCAGACCGATCGCCGTGCCGCGCTGCGCGAGCCACGAGGCCGCGAGCCCGAGCATGAGCGAGATCGTCTGTTCCGCTGCGGCGATGCGCTTGCCGAAGCGCGAGCGCGCACCGGCAGCGTCGTCGAGGTGGACCGGGTTGTGATCGCCCGCTCTGTGCGCGAAATCGGCGATATCAGCCGCGTCATAGCGGTGATGGCGGGAGATCATATCGCCTCGAGCGACGCGCTGGGCGAGGGGAGGAAGTGTCACAGAGCGGTCATTTGACAGACCCGCCAAGAGCCCTGGCCACACGTATGCGGCGATAGAACTCAAAAAGGACGGCCGTGGCCATCCTTTTGATTTCTTGTTGGGCGCCGCGCTGGCCTAAGCGGCTGCGTGCAGGCCGATGGCCTTGAGCGCCTCGGTCCCGTTGCGGAAGATCACGACGGATTTGGGCAGGCGCGCCTGCTTGAGCGTGTCGGCGAGCCACGAGTCCTTCGCCACGAACGCGATCTGCAGTGACGGCCGTTCGGCGACGAGGCGCTGCACCACGCCGGTGAGTCTGGCGACGCCGATCTCGTCCACGCTCGCGAGGTCTTCCAGATCGATGAGCAGGTCGCTCGTTCCCATATGGGCCGCGTGCAACAACGCAGTCTGGACCGTGGGGGCGGCTGCGAAATCCAACTGCCCCTCGATCTTGAACAGATTCCAACGGCCCGTGGCCGGCAGCGTCTGAAGGATCATCGTGTCACCTGTACCACCGTTATCGGCGCCTTTGTCGGCTTCTTCACCATATCTCGCATCCAGATGGCGCCATTTTTAGGACCGGACCGTTCTAGGGGCGGCCCAAGGCTCGCGCCCAGACCTGTTGAAACCAAGGAGCCATGGACGTCGTCTGCATCATCGGCGATCGGGTCTATCACGCACCGGGCGGCGTATGTCACAAGCAGCTCGAGGGGCGAGGCACGGTCTTGAATCTCACCGAGGCGCAGGCGCATGAAGTCGGCATGGAGCCGTGCGGCTTCTGCGTGGGCACGTCCGACGAATCCGTCAAACCACGAAACGACTGAGCGCAGCGCGCAGCTCGGGCGGCAGAGCGCGTTTTGCGAAGGTCGTGCGATCGATGCAGACGAGCACGATCTCAAACTCGGCGATGCGCACGCCAGTCTGGTTGTCGATCACAAACCCTAACGTCACCGACGTATTGCCTAAGGCTTTGACGAACGCGCTGACCCGCAACTTTTCGTCCAGCGTCGCCGGGGCGTGGAAGTCTGCGGAGAAATGCACGCGCGGCAGCCAGCAGTCGAAGGTGTCGAAGACCTTGCCATAGGGCATGCCGGCCGCGCGGAAGAGCTCCGTCTCGGCCACTTCGACGAAGCGCACGAAGGCGCCGTAGCAGACGATGCCGGCGGCGTCGACGTCGCTCCAGCGCACGTACTCCTCGATGCTGAACGGCTCGCTCATGCCACTGGTTCGAGACGCGCGGTGAAGTGGCGCAGCGGCGGCGATTGCCAGACGATGCGCAGACCGCGGATCTTGTCGCGCCGCAAAAAGACGTCGGCCATGACCTCGATGACGTAGTCGATGTGGCTTTGTGTGTACACTCGGCGCGGGATGGCCATGCGCACGAGCTCCATCGCGGCCTGGCTTTCAGCGCCGGTCCGCGGATCCGTGGAGCCGAACATCAAGCTCCCGATCTCAACCGCGCGGATGCCTCCCGTGAGGTACATCTCGGCGAGCAGCGCCTGACCGGGGAACTGGCTGGGCGGGATGTGCGGCAAGAGCGCGGCCGCGTCGATGTAGATCGCGTGTCCGCCAGGAGGCCGCACGATCGGGTAGCCGATCTCGATGAGATGCTTGCCCAGATATCCGGTCGAGGTGATGCGGTAGCGCAGGTAGTCGTGATCGAGCACCTCGCGCAGGCCGATGGCGATCGCCTCCAGATCGCGTCCGGCAAGGCCGCCATACGTCGGGAAACCCTCGGTCAGGATGAGCAGGCGCGCTTCTTGCTTGGCAAGCGCATCGTCATTTGTGGCCAAGAAGCCACCGATATTGACCAGTCCGTCTTTTTTGGCCGACATCGTCGCACCGTCGGCGTGCGAGAAGAGCTCGCGGGCGATGTCCTTGACCGCCGTGCGCTCGTATCCAGGCTCGCGCTCGCGGATGAACCAGCAGTTCTCGGCGAAGCGGCACGCATCGATGTACAGCGGCAGGCTGAACTCGTGGCACACCGCACGCACCGCCCGCACGTTCTCCATGGAGACCGGTTGACCGCCGCCGGAATTGTTGGTCACGGTCAGCATGACGAGCGGGATCTTCTCGCGGCCGACGCGAGCGATGAGGGCGCGCAGCGCGCCGACGTCCATGTTGCCTTTGAAGGGATGCTCGACCGAGGGCACCCGGCCTTCGGGGATGGGGAGGTCGACCGCGCTCGCGCCGACGTGCTCGATGTTGGCTCTCGTCGTGTCGAAATGCGTGTTGTTGGGGACGACGTCTCCGGGCGTGCAGACGGTCGAGAACAAGATGCGCTCGGCCGCGCGACCCTGATGGACCGGCAGCACGTGCGCGAAACCGAAGATGTCGCGCACTGTGGCGGCGAAACGGTAGTAGGAGCGCGCACCGGCGTAGGACTCATCGCCGCGCATCATGCCCGCCCACTGCTCGGCGCTCATCGCGCCCGTGCCGGAATCGGTGAGCAGGTCGACGATCACATCTTCCGCACGCAGCAAAAAGCCGTTGTGACCGGCGGCAGCCAGCAGGGTCTCGCGCTCGGCCCGCGTGGTCATGCGGATCGGCTCGACCATCTTGATGCGGAATGGCTCGATGATGGTATGAAATTCCATGCAACCTCCGAGTTCTGCCGTCGTCCGTTCGCCAAGGAAATCGCGGAAACCTCAAATAAGGGGACGGCGTGCTTGCCGAGTCGATCCTCACCCACATCTGTCCGAAGTGTGCGTCGCCGAACATGGAGCGACGCAACTACTGGTATCCCACGCTCGGATACGGGGACTCGGAACTCGCCTGCCGGCTGTGCGGGCTATTGCTCTGGCCCCGTTCGGGCGAGACGCCGCGCCGTGCGTATTTCCGCTGGCTGATGGATCGCATCAGCTTCTAACCGATGAGCTCGCTGAGGGCTATGAGATACCCGGAGCTGCTCGCCTCGATCAAGCCCTGGTAAGGGCGCTCACGAGCCTGTGCCTTTGTAGTGGTTCAGACCTAGCCGCCAGAACGCGTACGCGCCGGCGAACCATACGAGGCCGACGACCGGGGTGAGCCAGCCGAGCAGCGGATTGATCGTGTAGCCCGCTTGCGCCGTCTTGTGGAGCAGCGTCGTCGCCGGGAAATAGTTCATGAACGCGAACGGGAAGACGTAGGCGAGCATGATGCGCACCGCGCGATTGTAGATCGACAGCGGGTAGCGGGTGAAGTCGTTTTCCAGCGACATCACGACCCAGCGCAGCGTGTCCAGGCGGATGACCCAAAACGACAGCGTGGCCACCGCCAGCTGCACCGCGAAGTCGATAAGCGCGCCGCCGAGGGCGGCGAGCACGAGCAGGGCGGCCGTGGCGAGCGACCATTGCAGGTGCACGACGCCCTGCGCGAACGCGAAGAAGATCAGGGCCACGACGAGCTCGTCGGGCCAGATCTGTCCGGGCTGTGAGAGCACCTGGAAGAGCGGATCGAGCGGCCGTACCATGAATCGGTCGAAGTCGCCGTCACGCACGTGGTCCGGCACGCTGCCGACCGTGAAGAAGAACGTGTTGTTGAGCGTGTGGCCGACCATATACAGGGCGTAGAGGAAGAACACGTCTTGCCAGCGCCATCCGTTCATGAACGGGAAGCGCGACATCATGATCCAGATCGTCCCCACCGCTATGCCGTGGTACACGATCGTGAAGGCGAGCCAGATGAAGAAATTCGCTTTGTACTCGAGCAGCGTCAGCGTGTTGAGCCGCCAGAACTGACGGTAGGTCGCGAGATAGCGGCTAGCCACCTTGGATCACCACGCGGCGTTCGCCGATGCGCCAGAGCGCGAACGCGAAGACGCCGAAGATCACCGCCCACATCACTTGAAAGCCGAGCATGGCGGGGATCTGCGCCGCATCGACCTTGCCGATGTAGATCGACAGCGGCGCGTTGTAGATGGCGGCGAACGGCGAGGCGAGCGCGAGCTGCTGCAGCAAACCTGGCGGGAAGAAATACAGCGGCACGAGCGAGCCCGACAGCAACGACGCGATGAATTGGACCATGAGCTGGACGCCGAATATCTCCAAGGTCCAAAAGGTGATAGTGGCCATCATGAGGTCGAGGAAGAAATTGACGATGAAGCCGAGCGCCACGCTCACGACAAAGGCGAATCCTGCGGCGAGCGACGCGGGCAGGTCGACGTGCACGAGCAGCAGCGACAGGGCGAGCGCCGGGATGATCTGCAGCGCCGCGAACGACGTCTGGCCGACGGTATCGGCGAACACGTAGAGCGGCACCGAGATCGGTCGCATGAGGTCGATGGCGATCGATCCTTCGCGGATCTTCTCGCGGATGATGTAGGCGCCGTTGACGCCGTAGATGAGGTCGAGCAAGAGCGCCAGCGTCGCATAGGTGATCATCGAGGCCAACGAGATGCCCGCCTGAGCACCGTTATTGCGGTAGAGCGCCGTCCACAGCGTCGAGAGCAAGAAGACGCGCAACAAGACCGAGCCGATGTGGGTGAAGACCTGCGGCCGGTACGTGCCTTCGCGGGAGAACGCCCGCTTGGCGAACTCGACGTAGGCGCCGGCGGCCAATCTAGCTCTGGCCCTTCTTCAACTTGACTTTGACCAATGGGCTGATGTAGCGCAGCACGCTCGCCATGGGCGCGGTGCCTGCGGTGGGCGAACCACCCATGACCCAGACGACGTTGCCGAGGGTGACCTGCGCCATGCCATGGCGAGGACTGGGCATCCATGGCCCGCTGAGCCAGCCGTTGATGTTGGGCTCGGATAGCTCCATCGTCTGCGTGGGCGCGGCGTGCAGGTCATCGCCGCCGACCGCGACGAGCCTGTTGTCGACGACGCTCAGTCCGAAGTCCGAGCGCGGTTGGCGCAGGTCGTCACACGTGTGCCAGCGGTCAGTCGCCGGATAGTACAGATCGCAAAACGGCAAGTTGCGGTCGATATCATCGCGCCCTCCCAGCAGCACGATCGTCTCGCCGATCAGCGCCGATTCCGGCTCGATGCGTGCATACGACGTCGCGTACTCGCGTATGCTCCACTGCGCGGTCGGGATGTCATAGACCATCATGCTCGTCGCGTCGTTGCCGTGCGACACGGCACCGCCGATCACGTAGAGCTTGTCGCCGACCGCTTGCATCGTCGGTCCGAATCGCGGGATCGGCAGCGACGGCATCTGCGTCCAGCTGTCGTTGCCGGCGTCGTAGCGCCAGAACTTGTTGGTGACGAGATTCTCGATGCGACCGCCGGCCACGTAGATGTATCCGCCGACGACTGCCGCCGCTGCGTGATCCACGGGCTCGGGGATGCGCGCTGCGTACGTCCACACGCCCAGACGCGCCCCGGCGCGCTCGGCTTCGCCATGGGGCGCACCGGGAGCGACCTGCGGCTCCCAGACGAGCGTCGAATCCATCTGCTGATTGTGCGGACCAAAGCCGCCGATGAGGTAGATGCGTCCGGCGAGGACTGCTGCGGCCACGTCCTGACGCGCCGAGGGCAAGTTGGGGCCGCGCACCCAGACGCCCTTATTAAGATCGGGCGCATCGCGCTCGATGATCTCCGGCGTCGGCGTCGGCTCGGGCGACGCAGATGCGGCCGGCGTGGATACAGTCGCCTGCGGCTGCGGCTCAAGCGATGGTGATGCAGAGGGGGTCTGTACGGGCGTCGCGTTGCGCAAGCGTGCTTCGCCCGCGCTGCGTCCCAGGCTCGGACTCGCGCACAAGGCGACAACGGCCAGCACGACGACGGTGAGCATCCGGCGGGCCGGCCTCACGACAGCGCCTCGATAGTGAGCGGTTGGGCATCCATGCCCTTCACGTAGATCTCGCGGATGATGGTCTCGAGCTGCGGCTCGGCCACGGTGACGTCTTTGAGCTCATAGCGTGCGGCCAGCGCGACGATGAGCTGGTCGGCACGCACGCTCGTCCGGTCGAACTCGAATGTGATCCGGTTGCCTTCGACCGAGACCAAGCGCACGCCCGGGATGACGACGTCCCACGCGCGATCGTAATCGACGATCTCGGCGGTGAGCAAGCGCTCGCGGCCGTAGCGCCGCTTGATGGCCTCGACGCTGCCGTCGTAGAGCTTCTGTCCGTGATCGATGAGGATGATGCGCTCGCACAGCTTCTCGACGTCGTTGAGGTCGTGGGTGGTCAGAATGAAGGTCGTGCCGCGCTGGCGATTGGTACGCGCGATAAAGCCGCGGATGGCCTCCTTGGCCACCACGTCGAGCCCGATCGTCGGCTCGTCGAGGAAGACCACGCGCGGCTCGTGCAACATGGCTGCGGCGAAATCGCCGCGCATGCGTTGGCCGAGGCTCAGCTGCCGCACCGGGGTGCGCATGAACTCATCGAGCCCGAGGATATCGCTGAACTCACGCAAGTTCTTGGCATAGACGTCTTTGGGTATGCCGTAGATGGCGCGCAGCAACTCGTACGACTCGCGCAGCGGAAGATCCCAGTACAGTTGCGTCCGCTGTCCGAAGACCACCCCGATCTGCCGGCCGTTGGCAGTGCGGTCCAGCCACGGGACGATCCCGTTGACGACGCAGTCTCCGCTCGTCGGCACGAGGATGCCGGTCAGCATCTTGATGGTGGTGGACTTGCCCGCGCCATTGGGTCCGATGTAGCCGACGAGCTCTCCCGCCTCAAGCTCGAACGATACGTCGCTCACCGCAACTTTGTCGTCGTACTCGCGCGAGAACAGCGAGCTGAGCGTGCCGATGACGCCGTCCCCGCGTTTGCGGGTGCGGAAGGTCTTGGTGAGATGGTTAGCGCGAATGATCATCGGTCGCCTGCGAGGTGGAATGCGTCGTTCGGACTCGAATGCTTGCCCGTGGCCACGAGACCTTCCTTGGCGAACGAGTCATCGCCGCAGACGGCGCTCATCTTCGTCTACGGCCTGCTGATGCGCGGTTTCGATCTCCATCATCACATGGCCGGCGCGGTCTTCACAAGCGAGGGCTGGACGCGCGGTACGCTCGTCGCCGTCGGCCAGTATCCCGGCTTGCGCGACGGCGACGGCCGCGTGGCGGGCGAGCTCTACAGACTCGAGGACCCGGCGGCAAGCCTCGAGGCGCTGGATGACGTGGAAGCATTCGATCCAGCGGATCCGCAGCACAGCGAGTATCTGCGCGTCATGCGCGACGTCCACGCGGCAGATGGATCGATCGTAGAAGCATGGGTGTATCTCTACAACCGCGCGACATCGGGCATGCCCGTGATCGAAAGTGGCGACTGGCACCGCTTCGCTGCCAAACGTTAACGCGTTTCAGCGATCGGGCGGCTTCGTGCCTGTGATCAGTCGTGCACCGCGGCTGAATGTCAGATAGAGAAACCCCCACTGGATGAAGACCAGCACGCGGCTTTGGAACTGGACGAGATACATGAGGTGGATGAAGAGCCAGATGAACCATGCCGGCAGGCCCGAGACGTGCACGCCGAAGATGTTCGCCACCGCCGCGGCTCGGCCGATGACCGCCATGTCACCCTTGTCGAAGTAGCGGAAGGGCGGCACAGCCGTTGCGCCGGCAGCGCGCGCGCGGATGGCCTTGGCCGCATAGGCACCTTGCTGGATCGCCACCTGCGCGACTCCCGGCAGCGGTCGTCCATCGGGTCGCAGGCAAAGCGCGAGGTCACCCGTGACGAAGATGCTTGCATAACCTGGGATCGTCAGGTCGGGATCGAGCTTGATCCGTCCGGATTTGTCCGCCTGCGCGTGCGTTCGCTCGGCGACCTTCTTGCCGAACTCGGTCGCCGTGATGCCGCCCGCCCACATCACCGTGCGCGTCGCGATGCGATACGTGGCACCCGCGCGCTCGTAGACGACCTGGCGCTCGTCGATGTCACGGACCGCTGCACCCGTCATGACCTCAACCCCGAGGCGGCTGACGAGTCGCTCAGCTTTGGCGGAGAGATCTTCAGGGTATCCGGGCAGCACGCGTGGCGCCGCATCCATGAGAACGATGCGTGCCTCCTGAGGCCGTATAGAGCGGAAGTCGTGGCGCAGCGTCTGCCGTGCGATCTCGGCCAGCGCACCGGCAAGTTCGAGGCCGGTGGCACCCGCGCCGACGATGACGAAGGTCAGCCAGCTCGTCACCTCGGCAAGGTCAGTGCTGCGTTCGGCGGCCTCGAAGGCGTAGAATATCTTGCTGCGGATGGCGGTCGCCTCTTCGATGGTCTTGGGATAGGGTGCGAACTGCGGCCACTCGGTGTGCCCGAAATACGACGCATCGGCGCCGGTCGCGACGATCAGAAAGTCGTATTCGAGGGACGCACCATCGCGCAGCATGACGACGCGACGATCCGGATCGAGATCGCAAGCCTCGCCGAGCAGAACGCGGATGTTCTGATACCGGCTGAGCACCGAGCGGAGCGGAGCGGCGATCTCGCCGGCTGACAGCGACCCTGTCGCCACCTGATACATGAGCGGCTGGAAGAGGTGGAAATTGCGCCGGTCGATGAGGGTGACGTCGAGCTCCGACGAGCCCAGCCGCTGCGCCGCGCTCAATCCGGCGAAGCCACCGCCCAAGATGACCACTCGTCGTGCCATGAAGGCCCGTCTTCTGCCCTGTCTTTGCCACCCCATCCCAGCATGAAGGCGGGAGCCCGCGCGCGCACTAAATAAGCGTCATGAACTCCTGGCGCGCCGTGTGGCTGTTCGCGACCCTGCTCTGTGTGGTTGTGGTGCTGCCGGTGCGCGCCGCCGGGCCGCACGCGACGAGCATCAGGTTGCCCAATGGCTGGCAAGTGACGCCCGCTGGGACGACGACGCCGCTCGGCACGCTGCCGCTCCACATGGTCGAGGATCCGCACGGACGCTTTCTTGCGATCTCAGATGGCGGCTTCGGCGCGCTCTCCATCTCGATCGTCGACGAGGCGTCGGGCCAAGTCGTGTCGAGCGCTCCAGTCAAGGCGGCCTTCTATGGTCTGGCCTTTTCCGGTCAGACGCTCTACGCGTCCACCGCGTTCGGCGTGGAGAGCTTCACGGTCTCGAACAGCGGACAGATCTCAGACGCTGGACCCGTGGGTGCAACATCGAATGCGTTCGGCGTCACTGGCCTTGCGGCGACGGCACATCGCATCTTCGTGGCCGATGGCGCGCACGACACCGTCACAGCCCTGGACCTGACCGGCAAGGTCGCCTGGACCGCTCACGTCGGCATGTGGCCCTATGCGATCGTGACGTCGAAAGACGAAAGCACGCTGTACGTGAGCGATTGGACGTCAGCATCCGTATCGGTGGTCGACGCCGCGACCGGCGCGCTCAAACAGACGATAGCCGTCGGCGCCCATCCGAACGCCGAGCTCGTCTCGGCGGATGGCAGCTCGCTCTTCGTCGCGTGCGCGAATGACGACACCGTGCGTGTCATCGACACGGCCAGCGGCAGCGTGCGCGCCACGATCCAGACGGCTATCTTCCCGCAGGCGCTGCCCGGGGCGATACCCGATGGCCTGGCGCTTTCGCGCGACGGCAAGATTCTGCTCGTCGCCGACGCCGGCGAGAATGCCGTGGTCGCGGTGGATCTGACCTCGAGTCAGCCCGCGGTCTTCGGCGCTGTGCCCGCCGGCTGGTTCCCGACGGACGTGGTCGCGAGCGCCGACGGCCGCAAGCTCTTCATCTTGGACGGCAACGGGATCGCGGGTCACGCCAATCCCACCTTCATCCACAGCGACGTCGTCCGAACGGCGACGCCTGACGATTACAAGTACTACGTCGCCAACACGGCCGGCGACATCGAGATGCTCAACTTCCCCGATAGCGCAGTGCTGGCCGCCGGTCTCTCGGCTGTGCGCTGGAACTCCGCCTACGCTCCGAAGAACAGTTTCACGCGCATGGCGCCCGAGGGTCTGCACGTCATCTACATCATCAAAGAGAACCGCACGTACGATGAGGTGCTGGGCGACGATCCCCGCGGCAACGGCGATGCGCAGCTGGCGATCTTCGGGCGACGGATCACGCCGAACATCCACAAGCTGGCTGACGACTTCGTGCTGCTCGATAACTTCGACTGCGACGCGTTTGTCAGCGCTGACGGGCACAACTGGAGTACTGCGGCGTACTCGAGCGATTACGTCGATAAGCTCTGGCCTGCGACCTACTCGGATCGGCGTACCGTCGACGGGCACTCGGTCTACGATTACGAGCAAGAAGGCCCGGCATCGCCCCCCGGAGGCTATCTCTGGGACGATGCGCGCCGCAACGGCGTGAGCATCCGCGATTACGGGGAGTTCGTCACCCTCGGCAAGGACGGTCTCGCGATACCCTCCACGCCCTCGCTCGCCGGAGTGATCGATCCGCATTATCGCGGGTTCGATCTGCGCTATACCGATCAGGATCGCGTCACGGAGTGGCAGCGCGAGTTCGACGGCTACGTCGCCCACAAGGATCTGCCGCTGCTCGAGATTGTTCGTCTACCCAACGATCACACCGCGGCCACGCGACCGGGTGCCAAGACGCCCTATGCGATGCTCGCCGACAACGACTACGCCGTCGGCCGCCTCGTCGACGCGGTCAGCCACAGCCCGTATTGGAAGGACACGATCATCTTCTGCGTCGAGGATGACGCGCAATCCGGACCCGATCATGTGAGCGATCATCGCGCCGAGGTGCTCGTCATCGGGGCGCGCGTGAAGCGAGGCTTGGTCGACCACACCCACTACACGACGTCGAGCGTGTTGCGCACGATCGAAGAGATCCTCGGCCTGCCGCCGATGAGCCAGTACGATGCCGGCGCGACGACGATGTTCCGGCTGCAGGCTGACGAGCCCGACGTCAAGCCGTGGGTCGCGCAGCGGCCGCTTGTGAATCTCAATGACGTCAATGCGCCCAACCCCGACGGGAAGACCTCGCAGGCGCTGGATCTGCGCGAAGCGGACGCAGCGGACCCGGCGACGCTCAATGGCATTCTCTGGCGCTACGCGATGGCGCACCCACGCTAGCCGACCGCAGGCAGGCGTTACACTTCGCCGTCGTAGTAGTCGAGTGCGGGTTCCGTACGCAGGATCAGCCGCTTGCGCGACCCGATGAGCACTTTCTTGGAATCTGGGTAATAGGCGACGGAGTTCGGGTCTTCCATCCCAAGCATGAACACCTTGCAAGGCTTATCGGATGTGTTGATCACTTGATGCGCGCCGATGTCCCCTACCGGAAACGCGATGACGTCGCCCTTGCGGCAGGTGTACTCACCGCGTAGCGTCCGGATCACAGCCTCGCCTTCCCAGACGATGAACATCTCCTCCTCCATATCCTCGACGTGCAATGGGCACAGACGTTTGCCCGGCGGCAGTGTGGTGATCTGGTATCCAAGCTTGCGCGCACCGATGAGCAGGCCGATCTCCTCGTACACGCCTTCGTAACGTCCCAGGCCCTCGGAGAAATGCTCGGCGTAGAGCTCGTCGATGTTGATGCGGTTCACGTAGACGTCGCTGCGCCGTTGCAAGCAATCGCCGATGATCCTGTCCGCGTCGCCGAACAGGCACGCACCGTCGCCCACGAGCAGCACATCCAGTCGCAGCGCCCAGATGCGGCGCAGCGACAGCACCGCTGTGGCCGGGTCGATCAACTTGTCATCAGGAGGCAGGCGCAAACTGCCGGCAGGATCTCCCCATACGGCGTCACCGACGATCGCCGCCTTGCTGCCGCGCAGCTGCAACGCGATCTCGCCCGGGGTCTTGCCGCCCTCGAGCGCGATGACCTCGATACCGGCGGTAAAGGTTTCGCCATCTTTGAGCGCGCGGTCGACCGGACCGCCGAGCAAAGCTGCTTCTTTTTCTCCGCTCGCGATCTTGGCACCGAAGGCGCTCGCCAGGTCGCGGGCTTTGCGCTCGTGGTCGCGATTGGTGATGATGACCCAGGCCACGCCGCCATTGCTGCGCAGATAGGCGACGTCATCCTCGCTCGTCGCCAGCGGATCGACGGCGATATTGCCATCGTCGCGTTGGAGGAAGAACGAGTTGAAATACATGGCGCGATCCGGCTGCCAGACGGACCACATGGCCATACCAGGGAGCGAGAGCTTCTGCATGTTCCCTCCGAGCGGCTCGTGGTGCGCGTGCTCGAGCGAGCCCGCAACGACGCGGCCGCACTACGTCGTCGTGTGCTGCTCGATGGCGGTGTCGATGGCTTTGAGGAGCATGTAAGGCTCGAACGGCTTGAAGATGCTGCCGTCCCCGATGCGATCCATCTCGGCCTGCATCTCGGCGTCGACGTTGCGCGCGGTGACGAACAACACCGGGATGCAAGCCAGGCGTGCATCAGCGCGCATCGCACCGCACAGCGCGAGCCCGTCCATGCCAGGCATGAGCACGTCGGACACGACGATATCGACGTGGGCCTCGCGCAAGCGCTCGAGCGCCTCGTCGCCGTCGCGGCATTCGATGACGGCGTGACCCGAGAACTTCAGATATTCGCACAGCACCGAGCGCAACAGCGGCTCGTCGTCCACCAGCAGCACGCAGGCCATTCGCGCTACCCCACCGCCCGCTCGCCAGCGGCATCGGCGGGAGCTACGGCGAGCGGATACTCCACCGTGATCGTCGTCCCCCGGCCGAACTGGCTGGCGACGGAGATCGTGCCGTGCATCAGCTCCACCAGCCGTGCCACGATGGCAAGCCCGAGACCCGCGCCGGGCGCTTTGGACGCGGTGTCCGGCGCGCGGTAGAAACGCTCGAAGATGTGCGGCATATCGGAGGTGGCGATGCCGACACCGCTGTCGCTCACGACGAGCCGGGCATGACGTTCGTCGCGCTCCACCCTGACCTCGACGCGCCCCTGCGGCGGCGTGAACTTGCGCGCGTTGCCGACGAGGTTGTCGATGACGCTGCGCAGCGCTTCCTCGTCGCCACGCACCATGACGGGCGCATCGGCCAGCTGCAGCTCGAGCGCAGGACCGCCATCGGCGAACCGTTTGACCTCGTCGACCTCGGCGCTGACGACGGAACGCACATCGATGAGCTCCTCGGCCAACGCCGCTTCGGGCGCATCGATCTTGGCGATTTTCAAGAGATCCTCGACGAGATGGGCGAGCCGGCGCGACTCGTGGTCGAGGATCTCGAGCAGCCGGCTATCGTCCGGCGGCAGGGCGTCACGCGGTCCGAACTTCTCCAGCAACAATGCGGCAAGCGTGCGCAGGGTGGTCACGGGCGTGCGCAGCTCGTGGCTCGCGGTGGCGATGAAGTCCGCGCGCATGCGCATCTCGCGCTCGAGCCTGCCTTTGGCTTCGAGCAGTTGGTCGACGAGCCGGCGGCGATCGGTCACGTCGCGCGACACCGCGATGATGGCATTAGTGTCTTCGAGCGCATGGCGCGTGAAGGTGACGCCCGCGATGTACGTGGTTCCATCGGCGCGCGACCGCTCCATCTCGCGGTAGACGAATCCCATCTCGCTGATCTCTTCGCGAATGCTCGCCAACTGCTGCTGCGAGATGCCGATGGCCGCGATGCTGTCGACGGGTTTGTCGATGAGCTCGGCCGGCGTGCACTGCAGCTCTTTGCATAATGCATCGTTGACGTACCGGATGCACCCGCTCGCGCCCACCGCCATCACTCCTTCGCGCGCGGACTCGACCACGACGGCCAGACGGCGAGACTCCCTAAGGCTTTCTTCCAGTTGCTGGGTGCGTGCCGCGACGCGTGTCTCGAGCTCTTCGTTGAGCGCTTGCACGCGGCGGTTCATGTGGCCGACGGCTTCCATGGGCAAGACGACGGCGAGCACGAGCGCGAGCCAGCCGAAGACGAACCACCACAGGTTGGCTTCGTTGTGCGGCGGTGCGGCGAGCCTCAACTGCATGACGCGATCGGCGAAGGGGATGGGGAACGTCTGCGTGTCCGCTTCGTTGCGCATGGGGAGCGAGGCCGTTTGCAGCGCGCGCCCGCGCCCATCATCCAGCGCGAAGGCCGCCGGCGCCTTGGTGGCGAGGTCGGTGACGATGAGCTCGCGCACGTCGAGGTACTCGACGATGCTGCCGATCTCGCGCTGGCGCCGCACGACGCGCGTCGCCAGGCAGAAATGGCCGTCCGCCGCCGGCGAATCCGGCGGCGCAGACGCTTTGGGAGGCACGTCGGATACCGAGGTGGCGCGGCTGAGCTCCGCGGCGAAGAGCGCCAGCTCGACCGCTTGGATGTCGTCGCGCGATACACTGGTGATTTTTTTCTTGGCGGGCGCGCCGAGCGCGTCCGGACCGCGTGCTTCGATGTGCGCGACATGCACATCGTTCTCATTGAAGAAGTCGACCATCACGAGCGCGGGGTCGCGACGCATCGCGGCCCGGGCCAGTCGCTCGAACTCCGGTGGCGAAAAACCATCCCCTCCCATGGCCGTTTCCGCCGCCAGTCCCTCAATGGTTGCAATGCGCTCGCCGAGGCGGCCGGTCTCGCGTTCGACGATCCTGGCGCCACGCATGCGCAGGTCGCTTGACACCACGGTCTCTTGGTACGCGCTCATCGTGCGGAAGAGCGCGAAAGCACCGACCGCAAGCACGATCGCCACGAGGAGCTGGGAGAATCGAACGCTCATTGCACCGCCGTCGAACGCGTGCGCCGGTCGCTGGACCGAAAGGAACGGAATCCAAGGTTTTCATGCGGCCGATTCGACTTTCATGGAGCGAATCATGCGCGTATCGAAGGCGGGGTCAAAAGTCCCGCGTCGAAAAACCCTTCTTGTGCCTTTTCCGGCGGGAGCTGACAGAGACTCGTCGAACTTTGAAAAGTATGGCTGTTCGCGCACAATCGAAAGTGAACCAACCTATCACTTTGCGTTTTGAAGAGGGCGTCGGCCCCGAACGCGGCGGCCCACCTCTCGGACTCTGGCAGACATCCATCCCCTCACAGACCGCCATCGAAGGCACGTTCCCCAAGCCGATTATCGCCCAGGGAGTCGCAGCGTTCCAGCGCGGCAAGGTTCGCAGTCTGAATCTGCGCCGTGCCGATATCGTCGCCACCGTCGCCGACACGGAGACGCACACGACGACGTTGACCCGCGACACGTCACGACCGCCGCTGGGCATGCGCTGCAACTGCACCTGCCGCTACGGCTACGACTGCAAGCACGCGGTCGCCGCGCTCTCGATGCTGGCCGAGCTCGCAGTGCAAACCGGCGAGACGCAGGCTCTGGCGGCCCCGGTCACTGTACCTGTTGCGGGAAACGGCGCGACGTCCACAGCACACCCGGCGACGAATGGATCGCATAACGGTGCGCCGGCCGCGGTCACAAGCCCCAACGGCCGAGCCACAGCCGAGCTTGGCGAACTCCTCGATCTGCTCTCACCGCATCACGAGACGCTGATGCCGCGACGTCGGCTGTGGGTCGTCGTCGGCTTTGACGAGCGGCTCGGCGTGTTCTATGCCCGTCTCTGCCTCGACGCGCCGAAGCTGCATGGAGTGAGCCGCACGCACGCCGATCTGCAGCAACTCTATCGCACCACCCGGCAAGCGAATCTCACCGGCGAGGAATGGGATCGCTATGACAGCGCTCTGCTCTCGGATGCGACGCTCACCTCGATGTTCGGCACCCCGGCCGATTATGCGCTCGCTCGGCCCTCGAGCGAACACACCCAGCGCTTGAGCAATAATTTCGCGCAACTTTTGTTGCGCCTCATCTCGCATCCGCGCGTGCGCTACGACGACCATCTTGGAGCGCATCCCGAGTCCATGCCGCAGGTGAAGATCGTGCTCTCACCCTTGCACCTGCGCTTGGCCGGCGAGCGGGATGCGGATGGCGATCTCCAGTTGCACGGCGAGTTCGTCCGTCCGGACGCCTCAACGATCGAATGCGCCGGAGTGCGCGTCATCGACGGCATGCCCGCCTGGCTCTTCGACGGTCATACCTTCTATCTCCATGACGGGTCGTTCGGTGTGCGCATCGTCGAGCGGTTCAAGACGACGCCGTCCATGCATCTGTCGGCGCCGGAAGTCCCCAAGCTCTTGGAACGCGCGCATGGCCTGCTCGACCGAGACACAGCAGCCTCGCTGCTCTTGCTGCCCGAAGAGATGGAGAAGCAGACGCTGCTGCGGCTGCGCTGGCAGGGAGACGGCATCACCGCCGACGCAGCGGTGGAGGATCCAAAGAGCGGTGCGAACTGGCCGATCACGACCGGGGAGTTCAGCCCGCTGCGCCGCGTCGACGACGGCAAGAAGGGCAGCATACCGCGCTACGCCCATTGCGACCCGGCCTTCGCGCACGCCGTGCGCGGCAAGCTCGAATCCCATGGCTTCCGCCCCTGGAAGGACATCTTCGAGGCTTTCCGGCTCGAGCATCCGGACGACCCTCTGCCGCACTACGACGAGACGGCGTGGCGGCTGGAAGGCACTGACCTAGGCTACCAGTTCGGCACCGAAGTGCTGCCGGCATGGAAGGCAGAGTTCCATCTCGACCTTGACGAGACGATGAAATCGCTCGTGGAAGGCCCTAAGGCAATCCACGTCTCGCTGTCGGTCGATGAAGCCGACGACGACAAAGAGCGCTCGAAGTCCAAGGGCAAGATCTCAGGCGCGGCGTCTGGACCGATCGATTGGCTTGAGATATCGGTCGAGCTCATGCTCGACGGGCAGCCGCTTTCTCCCGAAGACGTCAAGGCGCTGTGGCAGAGCTCGGGGCGCTTCTACCGCCTCGCCGACGGCCGCTTCATCGACCTTTCGTCGTTCGCGCTGCTGCGCGAGGCGACCGGTGGGTTCGGCAACTCGCTCGAGCGAGGTGGTCGCGCGCGGCTCACGACCGCGCAGATGCTCTCCGTATACGACGACTTGGCCAAGGCCTGCGGCGATCACGAACTGCCCTCGCAGCTGCGCGAGTTGCGTGAAGCCGTGCGCGGTTTCTCCGGCATCGAGGAGACCGCTCCGCCCGCCCATCTCGAGAAGATCTTGCGGCCTTATCAGCGCCGCGGACTCGATTTCCTCGCCTACCTCGCGCGCTACGCCTTCGGCGGCATCCTCGCTGACGACATGGGTCTGGGCAAGACGTTGCAGGTGCTCGCCTACCTCGATCGCGAGCGCAGCCGGCGCGGCAGCGCACCGAATCTCATCGTCTGCCCGACGTCTGTGACCCACACCTGGCTGAGCGAAGCCGCGCGCTTCACGCCGGAGCTGAAAGTGAGCCTGCTCAGCGCCGGCGCGGGCCGCGAGGCGGTCTACAGCGAGGCCGACAAGTTCGACCTGCTCGTGACCTCATACGCGCTCGCGCGCCGTGATGCCGAGAGCCTCGGCAAGCTCGCGTTCCGCACCATCGTGCTCGACGAGGCGCAGCAGATCAAGAACCCGCAGGCCAAGATCTCCCAGGTCATCAAGGGCATCAACGCCGAGCAGCGCCTGGCCCTCACCGGCACGCCGATCGAGAACTCGGTACTGGACCTGTGGTCGATCGTCGACTTCGTCATGCCGGGTCTGCTCGGCAATGAAAGCCATTTCCGCACGAACTTCGAGACGCCGATCATGCGCGACGGCGATGTCGAGAAGCAGCAGCGTCTCGCGCGCCGCGTGCAGCCGTTCATGATCCGCCGCCTCAAGACCCAGGTCGCGGCAGATCTGCCCTCGCGCACCGAACAGACCATCGAGTGCGAGATGACGACCTCGCAGAAGAAAGCCTACCGCGAGACCGTCCTGCGCGCGCGTCGCGACATCTTGCGCGAGGTGGACGAACGCGGCATCCAACGCGCACAGCTCTCAATCTTGGCGGCGCTGACCAAGTTGCGCCAGATCTGCTGCCATCCGGGGTTGATCGGCGACCACTGGCGCGAGGACGAAGAGGCCTCGGGCAAGTTCTTGGCCTTCATCGAACTGCTCGAATCCATCATCGAGTCGGGACATCGCGTGCTCGTGTTCTCATCTTTCACCGAGATGCTGGGCATCATGCGCGAGGCGCTCGACGCTCGCAAACGTCCGTATTCCTATCTCGACGGGGCGACGAAGAACCGCAGCAAGGTGCTCGACGACTTCCGGCGTGAGGATGGACCGCCTGTCTTCCTCATGAGCCTCAAGGCCGGCGGCGTCGGTCTCACCGTCACCGAGGCGGACTACGTCGTGCTCTACGACCCGTGGTGGAACCCGGCCATCGAGCGTCAGGCGATCGACCGCACGCACCGCATCGGCCAGACCAAGCCGGTCACTGCCTATCGTCTGGTGACGCTGGGATCGGTCGAAGAGAAGATCCAAGCGCTGCAGGGCCGCAAGCAAGCGCTGGCCGACTCCGTGGTCTCCACCGACGCGGCCTTCGCCAAATCGCTGACGCGCGAGGATCTCGACGAGCTCTTCGCCCCCATCGGCGACTAGCGCAGTAATTTTCGTCTGTGACCGAAGGCCGGTTCCGAGAGCTCCTCGCGCGCGGCCTTGACGGAATCGCGCGCTGGGAATCAACCTTCCGCCCGTTCGAACCGCACGAAAGCCTCGAGGTCGATCCGCATATCGCGAGGCAGGCCATCGACGATCTCGTCGCGCGCCTCGCCGACAACTATCCCTTCTTCCACCCCGACTACGCTGGGCAGATGCTGCGCCCGCCGCATCCTGTCGCGCTTGCCGCATATGCCATCGCGGCGCGCATCAATCCAAATAACCACGCCCTAGACGGCGGCCCGGCCACCGCCATGATGGAACGCGAGTGCGTCGACCAGCTGGCGGCGATGGTCGAGTTCCGCTCGCCGTATCTCGGTCACCTCACGACGTCGGGCACGATCGCCAACCTCGAGGCGCTGTGGGTCGCATCGCGCATCCATCCGGGTAAGTCCATCGCCATCTCGAGCGAAGCCCACTACACGCACCCACGCATGTGCGAGCTGCTCGGCGTCAAGACGGTTGTCGTGCCGGTCGATGCCCGCGGGAAGATGGATGTCGACCGGCTTGCATCCCTTGGGGCAGGCGATGCGGTCGGCACGGTCGTCGTCACCGCTGGCACGACTGCTGCCGGCGCCGTGGATCCCGTGGCCGACGTGCTCGAGCTTGCGCGCGAACGCGGCTGGCGCGTCCACGTCGACGCAGCCTACGGCGGCTTCTTCCAGGTGCTGGCGCACGAACCGCTGGCATCCCTCGACGCAGTCTCTTGGGAAGCGATATCGCGCGCGGACTCGATCGTGATCGATCCGCACAAGCACGGGCTGCAGCCCTACGGATGCGGTGCGGTGTTGTTCGCCGATCCGGCCGTAGGCGCATTCTACAAGCATGAATCGCCCTACACGTATTTCACCTCGCGCGAGCTGCATCTTGGCGAGATAAGCTTGGAATGCTCGCGCCCAGGCGCCGCTGCGGCAGCGCTCTGGGCGACCTTGCGCTGCTTTCCGCTGACGGCGCAGGGGCTTGGACGGTCGCTGTTCGCGTCGCGGATGGCGGCTGTCACCGCATATGAGATGGCCGGTGCGACCGGCGCCTTGACACCGGTGGTCAAACCCGACCTTGACATCGTCACGCTGGCGCCCGTGCCCGAGGGCGAGCGCCGGCGCGTCTCGGAGATCTCGCGCAAGAGCGAGGAGCTCTTCGCGCGCTGCCAGAGCGCTCGGCGGCCGCTCTTTTTAGCCACTTGGCGGTTGCCCAAGGCCTTCGGCGCGCTCGCCCTTCCAAAGCTCACCTGGGATGAGGAGCACTGCACCGTCCTGCGCAGCGTCATGATGAAGCCCGAGCACGCCGACAACGTTTACGATATCATCAACGGCCTCGCTTCCTGACACCGCTGACCGAGTGAGCCGCGTCGCATCGCGGCGCCTTGCGGTCACGCAGGTCGCCGCGCTGCGTCATACAGATATCTCGTTGTCGCAAAGGATCGCATATGACGGAACATTGCGCGTTTTGCCGGGAAGACGCTGGGAAGTCCAAGCTCTACGTCAGTTTGGGAGCGCAGCAAGAGCCGCGCTTCCGCATCTGCTCCGGCTGCTATCTGGTCGCCATCCGCCACGGCTATCACGTGGTGTACAAGACCGCCGCATAAGCGGCTTCAACGTCCTCTTTCGAACATAACGGCAAGAATCGCCTGGCCGCCTGCTGAAAGCACAAGGCCATGCGATTTTGTCATATGCTGCTCGCCATCGCCTTGATCGGTGCGCCGCTCGGGGTTGCGTCCGGACAAGCGCTGGCCGACACGCAAGCCACGAGCTCACCGAGTCCGAGTCCAGTCGCCTCGCCGTCGGACATGGAGATCACGACGCGTGCCAGGAGCTGGTACGGCATGCTGCAGTCGGGCACGATCGACCGGACGCAACTGGATAAGCAGCTGAACGCTGCGCTCACCGACGCCGTGGTCAAGAAGGTTTCCGCGCAGCTCCAGACCTTGGGCGATCCGACCTCATTCACGCTGACCGATAAGATGGTCTCTGGCTCGTTCACCATCTATCATTATCGCGTTGGCCTTGCCACCACGCGCGTGTATTTCACCTTCACCCTCGACCCGGATGGCAAGATCGCCGGTCTCTACGTCAGCCCGGATAACTCATAGGGTCGGATAGCCCGCCGCTCGCAGCGAGGCATTCAATCCGCCGACGTCCTGCGTGATGAACCGGTCATACGCCGCCATGCGCTTGTCGTAGAGCGCACGAATCTCAGCGGCTTCCTTATACTCGGGGTCCAGCGGCGGACCCAGATACGCGGGTCCGTAGCTTCCCGTCCCCCCGCCGAGCGGGTAGTTGAGGTTGCTGATCACGGCGAGGATGTGTTCGCGCAGCTGATCGGGCAAAAAGTCTTCGTCTTGTCCAGCTTTGGGGTTCGAGGTCAAGGTCGCGAAGATCGCGGCAGCCTGCTTGGATACCGCTTCGATCTGCGCCACAAGCGCGTGGGATCCGGCGCTCGACACGCGACCGTGCAGCCGCGACAACTGTGCGCGCAACAAGTCGAGCCTGTTGAGCGCGCCGTCGACGCCGGAGAGCTCTGCGAACTGCTCGCTCATGAAGGCGTGCCGGGCGACGTACTGGTCGTGGGTGAAGGGCGCGCGGGGATCGGGCGCGACGTCGAAGTCGCGGGTGAGCGTCGCTCCACCCGCGCGCAAACGCACCGTGTAGCGACCGGGCACGGCTTCTGGACCATCGTCCGGCCCTTGGTTGAATTTGGGCGTTCCCGTCCACCGGACGGGCGGATCTTCCATGAGGTCCCACGCGAGGCGATTGACGCCGGCCTCATTTGATGGAGCGTCACCCCGGTCGAGGTGGCGCACGACCTTGCCATTCGCATCGAGGATGTCCATCACCGGCGCATGCGGGCTCTTCGCGGCGAGCCAGTACGAGATGATCGCGCCGTAGGCCGGATTTTCGCCGGCGAAGGCCCCGAGCTGCGGTTGCGACCCAAAGCCTGGCTGCTCAGGCTCCCACAGCGAGAACGCGTACGCCGTGCGCGGCTGATACAGGTAGGTGCCTGCAGCCTTTGCCTGCGCGTAGTGTTGGAACACGGTGAGGTCGTCGAGGATGAAGAGCGAGTTGCCGTGCGTGCCGATGACGAGGTCGTTGGCCTGCGGCTGCACGCGCACGTCGCGCACCGAGGTGGTCGGCAGATCGGTTTGCAGTGTCTGCCAGGACGCGCCGCGGTCGAACGAGATCCACATGCCCTGTTCGAGTCCGGCGTAGAGGATGTCCGGGTTGCTCTGATCTTCGCGTACGACGTGCGCGTAGACGTCGCGGGGTAGTCCGCTCGTGACGCGCGTCCAGGTCGCGCCGTAATCGCCGGTCCTGAAGATATACGGCGCGCGATCGCCGAGCAGATGGCGGTCGATGACCGCATAGGCGACGGCGCCTGAGGTGCGCGATGGTTCAACCGCGCTCACTCGTCCGTACGGACCGATCCCCTTGACCGAGACGTCGTGCCAGGTCGTGCCGCCGTCGCGGGTGAGCTGGATGAGGCCATCGTCCGTGCCCACCCAGATCTCGCCCGGCTCGACGGGCGAAGGCCCGATATCGAAGATGACGTCGTAGAACTCCGCGCCCGCGCCCTCGATCGTGATCGGGCCGCCCGCGACCTGTTGGTGGCCTGAGTCGTTGAGCGTGAGGTCCGGACTCATCACTCGCCAGTGCTGGCCCCGGTCGCTCGTCGTGAAAAGCACGTTGCCGCCGAAATACATGACGTGCCCGTCTTGCGGTGAGAACGCGATCGGCGCTTCCCAGCCGAATCGATAGGGCAATCCCACGGTGCCGATCGCATCGTAGTCGTGCTGATACGGCGAGACGTCGGTCTCTTCTTGGGTCTGCGTGTTGAAGATGCCGAGGCTGCCCCAGTAGGTGTCGTTCCAGATCAGATGCGGATCGAGTGGATCGGGCCAGACCCACGTCCCGTCTGAGCCGTTGAGCGAGAACCAGTCGCGGTTGAGGATGCCATTGGGGTTGAGGCTGTTCGATGGTCCGCAAAACGTCTCAGCATCTTGGAAGCCGCCGCACACCTGGTACGGATTTTGCAGATCGTAACCGACGTGATATGTCTGGCTGATGGCGAGGTTGAGCCGCCAGTCCCAGCTCTTGCCGTGGTCGACCGACAGCGCCCACCCCGCGTCGTGGCCGGCGATGATGCGCCGTCCGTTCCTCGAGAACCACATGTCGTGGTAATCGACGTTCTCTGCGTTCTCGACCGTTGCGAACGTCTGCCCGCCATCGCGGCTTTGCGACAGGTCCACGGAGACCGCGTACACGTGGTCTTGGTTGGTCGGGTCGACGAAGAGATGGGTGAAATAAAATGGACGTTCGTCGACGACGGAGCCCGCCTTCGTCTTGCGCCACGTGTCGCCGCCGTCGTCGGAACGCCAGACGTAGCCTTGTCGTGACTGGATGATCGCATAGACGCGTTTTGGGTGGCCCGGCGCCACCGCCACGCCGATGCGTCCCAAAAGACCTGTGGGCAGGCCATGGCCGACGAGATGCTCCCAGTGTGCACCACCGTCGCGCGACCGGTACAGCCCGCTGCGAGGCCCACCGCTCGTGATGTTCCACGGCAGGCGCCGGAACTGCCACATGCCGGCGAAGACGACGTTTGGGTTGTGCGGATCCCAGGCGATGTCGGACGCACCGGTGGACGGCCCGACGTAGAGCGTCTTCGTCC
>DAINRU010000004.1:15121-16361 GCA_036741695.1 Vulcanimicrobiota bacterium | reverse complement strand
TCCCAGGCGATGTCGGACGCACCGGTGGACGGCCCGACGTAGAGCGTCTTCGTCCAGGTCTTGCCGCCGTCAGTCGTGCGATACACGCCGCGCTGCGTCGAATCCGCGAACGGATCGCCGAGCGCCGCGACGAGCGCAGTGTTGGGCTGCGTGGGATCGACGAGCAGCGCCGAAATCGCGGCGCTGGCGTCGAGACCCAGGTGTTGCCACGTCTTGGCGCCGTCACGGCTTCTCCAGACGCCTTTGCCGTAGGAGATGTCGGCCCGCGGATTGCCTTCACCCGTGCCGACCCAGACGTCGTCGCGATTGGAGGCGCTGACGGCGATCGCGCCGATGGAAGCGACCGGCTTGTCCGTGAAGACAGCGGTCCACGATGCGCCGCCATCCGTCGTCTTGAAGACGCCGCCGGCTCCGCCCATATAGTACAAGAACGGGTCGCCGTCGCTGCCCGCGACTGCCGAGATGCGGCCGCCGGGAACCGCCGGCCCGATCGAGCGCCAGTGCAGCTGCGAAAACGGACTTGCACTCGCCATAGCGCTGACGAGTGCAAGCATCGGGATGACGGAGGCGAGTGTTGCTGCCTGGAGCCAAGCACGCGGCTTGCGCATGCTTATTGCTTTGTCGCGTCGAGGATGATGATCGCGCGCTCGTTCTTATCCTTGAACTGGCTCATGGCCGCGGCGGCGCTGCCCAGCGGACTTCCCGCCTCGACGAATTCGCTCGCCGTGTAGCCATAGCGTTGCTTGAGCTGCGCGTCGATCGACTGCTTCATCGGCGCCGGCAGCGCCTGATACTTGGAGACGGCGAACAGCGCAGGTCCCAATTTATTGTGCGCTGCCTGCGGGTCGAGCGCCACGACGATGAGACCATGCTTGCTGTTGGTGGTGTCGTGGAAGATCGCGAAGTCCATCCCGTTCTTCACCGCGACCGAGTGTATCGTGGCCATGCTCGCCGGGATTGCCACGGCGACGTAGCCGCTGGGCGGCTTGCTCTCGTTTTCCCGCAGCCAGCTCTCGAGCTGGGCCAAGCTCGCGTTCGAACCGGCGATGACCTCATTGCCGTTGTAGGTGCCGGCGCCCGCCGACATGACGCCCGTCGCGCTTTGACCTGCGTTCACCGTCTGCGAGAATCCCTTGGAGACCAGCACCGTGCTGCCCTCGATAAGCGGGAAGTTCGTGGTGTTCTGCGGGGCGCTCGTCGCAGCCGCGGTGGCTTGAGCGCCTTCGGGCACGGACGTGCC
>DAINRU010000004.1:0-15021 GCA_036741695.1 Vulcanimicrobiota bacterium | reverse complement strand
GCCGCGCCGATCACGCCCGCGTCGTTGCCAAGCTCAGCGGTGACGATGCGGGTGATGCCCTTGGGTATCATCGTGGTGAGCGCATCCACCTTTAGGGTGAGCGGGCCGGAGAGCATCGCCGGATCCGCTTGGCCGACGCCGCCACCGAGCGCGATCACCGCCGGATTGGTGAACGAGATGATGTTCGAGACCCCGAGCGCAAGATCGTCGAGCCAGTTGCGCCACGCGGCGAGCGCGTGATCGTCACCCTTGGCCGCCGCCTTGCGGATCATCTTGCTGCCCCATTTGTCTTGCGGCTTGCGCGTGAGCAGCGTGCTGCGCGGGAACGACGGCGCCGTGGCCAGCGCGTGGCGCAAGAGCGCCGTGCCCGACGCTTGCGCTTCGAAGCAGCCACGCTTGCCGCAGGTGCAGAAAAACCCGGTGTCCGGGCGGATCACGTGGTGCCCCACTTCGCCCGCGCCCATGGCCTCGCCCAGGATGAGCCGGTTGCCTGAGATGAAACCGCCGCCGATGCCCGTGCCGATGGTGATGAGCGCGAACTCCGCGACGCCCTTGCCCGAACCGTAGAGATACTCGCCCAAGGTGGCGCAACGCGCGTCATTGAGGATGTGCAGCGGATGCTTGATGCGCTTCTCGAGCATCGCTTTGAGCGGCACGTCGACCCACTGGAAGTTGGGAGAGAAGTTGACCGTACCCGTCTTCTCGTCGATGTTGCCGGGCGATCCGACGCCGATGCCGGTGCAGTCTTTTTCGCCCGTGGCGGCGAGGACTTGCTGCACCACTTGCTCGATCTCGTCGACCACCGCGGCCGGCTCGAGCGAGACGAGGTCGCGCTCGGCCTGCTGGATGATCGCGCCGTCGGGCGTGACGGCGCCGGCGGCCGTGTGTGAACCGCCCAGGTCGATGCCGATGGCGAATTCCATGCGAAGGACGTTCGCAACTCCGGACCGTCCGCCTTCGACTGGCCGTAAACCGAGCGCATCTGTTGTGTGACTGGTGCCCAGGACAGGACTCGAACCTGCACCGGTTTTATCCGACTAGCCCCTCAAACTAGCGCGTCTACCAATTCCGCCACCTGGGCGCACCGACTAGAGCAGTTTACGACAAAGAGTCGCGAGCGGTCAATGCGGCCGCTGCTACTGGACGTTTGGATCTATCGCATCGCGCAGGCCGTCACCCATGTAATTGATGGCCAGCACGGTGACCAAAATCGCAAGGCCGGGGTAGATCGCGGCCCAGGGCGCGATGGTGATGTTCTCCTGCGCGTTGGCGAGCATGCTGCCCCATGAAGCCGTGGGCGGTTGGATGCCATAGCCCAGGTAGGAGAGCACCGACTCCAGCAGGATGACGCCGCCGACGTCAAGCGTGGCCTGGACGACGATCGGAGCCACCGCGTTGGGCAACAGATGCTTGATGACGATTCGTGCGTCGCCGCTGCCGATGGCCCGCGCCGCTTCGGTGAACTCCTTTTCGCGCAAGCTTAAAAAAGCTCCGCGCACCAGACGGGCGACGTTCATCCACGACAGCAGACCGATGATCACGACGATCGAGAAGAAGTTCAGCGAGGCCTTGCTCGACGTCGCGGCGACGATGCCGGAGAGCACGAGCAGCAGCGGCAGGAGCGGTATCGAGAGGAACGCGTCGGTGAGACGCATGAGCAGCCCGTCGACGCGACCACCGTAGAAACCGGCGACCGCCCCGACGAGCGTCCCCAGCATGACCTCGATGATGACCACCGAAAACGCGATCGTCAGCGAGATGCGCGCGCCGAACAGAATACGCGTGTAGAGATCGCGTCCGATCTCATCCGTGCCCAGCCAATGGCCGAATTGCCCCGGCGCCAGCGGTTGGCCCTGCCAGTGCGGGTCGATGGCATTGGGATCGAAGTGCGAGAGCCAGGGAGCGAAGATCGCGCCCAGCACCGTGAGGACGAGCACGAGCGCGCCGGTGATCGCTAGGCGATGGCGCTTGAACTTGCGCCACGTCTGGTGACGTGCTTGGACGAACTCATCCGTATCATAGACGGGCCCGGCTGCGGGCTGCGCGAGGGCGTCTACTGCGAAAGCATCTTGCATCTAGTCGTATTTCACCCGCGGGTCGAGCCAGCCATACGCAAGGTCGGCGATGAGGTTGAACGCCACGACGAGCACTGCGCTGACGACGAGGAAGGCCATGAGCAGCGCGAAGTCTTGCTGCTGCAAAGCGGTGTAGAACAAACGCCCCATCCCCGGCCAGGCGAAGATCGACTCGGTCACGATCGCGCCGCTGAAGAGACCTGGCAGGGCGAGCGCGGTGATGGTGACGACCGGCATGAGCGCGTTCTTCAAGCCGTGCTTGAAGAGGATGCGCATGAACGGCAACCCCTTGGCCGCGGCGGTGCGCATGTATTCGGTGTGTAGCACCTCTTGCATCGACGCGCGCGTGAACCGCGACCAGTTCGCCAGCTGCAGCAGGGCCAGAGTGACGACGGGCAAGACGAGGTGCCTGATCCGGTCGGCGATGCCGCCCCCCTCCGTGTCGGTCATCCCGGCCGACGGTAGGCTGTAGTCAACCTGATAACCGAACGCCTGCCAGTGCAGCCCATGGACGGAGAACATCATCTGCAGCATGAGGGCGAGCCAGAACACCGGCATCGAGAATCCGAAGAACGCGAACGTCGTCACGAAGTAATCGACGAGCGAGTAGGGGCGCACGGCGGCGACGATGCCCAGGATGAGTCCCACGGAGATCGCCACTGCGTACGAGATGCCCATGAGCAAGAGCGTGGCCGGGAGCCGCTCGCCGATCGCCTCGGTGACGGTGGTGGAGTTCATCGTCGACCAGCCCCAATCGCCCGTCAGATACTTGCCCAGCCACGACAGATACTGGATGGGCACCGGCCGGTCGAGCCCGAAGTTGTGCCGCAGGCGCGCGATGTCGGCCGCGGTGATATGGGGGTTCTGCATGTAGGGGGCAAGCGGCCCACCCGGCATGTAATGCAAAATAGTAAACAAAATAATGCTGATGAGTATCAGCAGCGGAATCGCCTGCAGGAGACGGCGTATAGCGTAGTTCAGCATTAGTTGTCGTCAGGCAGCGATGCCCGATTCAGGGGCCAGTTTTTCTGTGCGCCGCGCGGGACGGCCTGCAACTGACACCTACATGAGCTGGCGCAGGACGTACGGCAGGATGCCGTCGTGACGGAAATATTCAGCTTCATCTGGGGTATCGATCCGGGCGAGGGCAGCAAACTCGGCCTTTGTGCCGTTGGGTGCGATCGCGACCACTCTCGGCCGAGCGCCGGGTTTGAGGGAGCCTGCGATCCCCGTGATCTCGAAGACCTCTTCTCCCGTCAGGCCGAGCGACGTCGCACTCGCACCCTGCTCGAACTGCAGCGGCAGGATGCCCATGCCGATGAGGTTGCTGCGATGGATGCGCTCGAAACTCTCGGCGATGACCGCCTGCACGCCCAACAGGCGCGGTCCCTTCGCCGCCCAGTCGCGCGATGAACCAGAACCGTACTCTTTGCCAGCGAGGATGATGAGCGGCGCACCGTCTGCCTGATAGCGCTGCGACGCCGCGAAGATCGTCATCTGCTCGCCATCGGGCAGATGCCGTGTGACTCCGCCTTCGGTCCCGGGAGCCAGACGGTTGCGCAGACGTATGTTGGCGAACGTGCCGCGCATCATCACCTCGTGATTGCCGCGTCGCGCGCCGTACGAGTTGAAGTCGGAAGGGCCTACGCCGTGTTCGATGAGGTAGGTGCCAGCCGGACTCGTCTTGCCGATGCTGCCCGCAGGCGAGATGTGATCCGTCGTGACGGAGTCCCCGAGCAGCGCGAGCACGCGTGCGTTTGTGATGTCGCGGCGCGGCGCAGGCTGGGCCGTCATGCCTTCGAAGAACGGCGGATGTTTGACGTAGGTCGAGTCTTTGTCCCAACGGAAACGCTCGTTGGCCGCAACCCGCAGCGCCTTCCAGCGTTCGTCGCCGCCGAACGCGTCGGCATACGTGCGCCGGAACATCGATTCGGCCACGCACGACGCGATCGTCTCGTCGATCTCCGCCGACGTCGGCCACAGCTCTTTGAGCAGGACCGGTTTGCCGGCGCTGTCGTGGCCGAGTGGTTCGGTCAGCGGATCGATGTCCATCGTGCCGGCCAACGCGTACGCCACCACAAGCGGTGGCGAGGCGAGGTAGTTCGCGCGCACGAGCGGGTGGATGCGGCCTTCGAAGTTGCGATTGCCCGAGAGCACGGCACAGGCGACGAGTTCGTGATCGGTGATCGCCTGCGCGATCGGCTCGTCCAGCGGACCGCTGTTGCCGATGCACGTCGTGCAGCCGTAGCCGACCGTGAAAAATCCGAGTTGCTCGAGATATGGCGTGAGCCCGGCTTTGAGCAGGTAATCGGTGACCACTTTGGAGCCGGGCGCAAGGCTTGTCTTCACCCACGGCTTTGCGCGCAGGCCACGTTCGACCGCCTTCTTGGCCAGGAGTCCTGCGCCGACCATCACGCTTGGGTTCGAAGTGTTCGTGCAGCTTGTGATCGCGGCGATGACGACCGCGCCGTCATGCAGCTCGACGTTCGTGCCGTTGGCGCCCACGTACTTAGCCTTGCGCCGGATGCTTGGGACGGTGACGACGCCACCGCCCTCTGCTACCATCGCTTCGACGGCACCCGCAGGCGCTCTGGCCGGGCCGCGTCCTTGCTCGAAAGCACGGAGAGCGGACTCGAATGCTGTCTTCGCTATGCGCAACGGCACACGGTCTTGCGGGCGCTTCGGTCCGGCAAGTGACGGCTCGACCGTCCCTAGATCGAGCTCCAGCACGTCTGTGTACAGCGGATCGGGCGAAGCGTCGGTGCGGAAGAGCCCTTGCGCTAGGGCGTAGGCGCGCACGAGGGCCATCCGTTCCTGCGAACGGCCGGTGAGCTTGAGATAGGTGAGCGTCGCTTCGTCGATCGGGAAAATGGCGCAGGTCGATCCGTACTCAGGCGACATGTTGCCGATCGTGGCGCGGTCGGCCACGCTGAGATTGGAGAGCCCGGTGCCGAAGAACTCGACGAACTTGTTGACCACACCGCGTTTGCGCAGCATCTCGGTGACGGTGAGCACGAGATCGGTCGCGGTGGAACCCTGCGGTAATTTGCCGGTGATCCGGAAGCCGATGACCTCGGGCACGAGCATCGTCAGCGGTTGGCCGAGCATCGCTGCTTCTGCTTCGATCCCGCCGACGCCCCAGCCCAGCACGCCAAGACCGTTGACCATCGTCGTGTGGGAGTCCGTGCCGACGAGCGTGTCGGGATAGGCGAGCGTCTCGCCGTCGCGTCGCTCTTCGAAGATGACTCGCGCCAAATACTCGAGGTTGACCTGATGCACGATGCCCGTATCCGGCGGCAGCACGGCGAAGCGGTTCACCGCTCCTTGAGCCCACTTGATGAGCTCGTAGCGCTCGCGGTTGCGATCGAACTCGAGGTCGGCGTTGACGCGGAAGGCGTCGGCGTTGCCCCAGGCATCGACCTGCACGGAGTGGTCGATGACAAGTTCCACGTCTTGCAGCGGGTTGATGCGTTTGGGATCGCCGCCTAGTTTTGCCATGGCGTCGCGCATCGCGGCGAGGTCGACGACCGCCGGCACGCCGGTGAAATCTTGCAGCAGCACGCGCGCCGGCTGCATAGCGATATTGATCTCGGGTGGCGATGCGGGATCCCAAGCGGCCAGCGCCTTGATGTGCTCGGCCTTGACCGAACGCCCGTCCTCGCGGCGCAGCAGGTTCTCGAGCAGCACTTTGAGCGAGAAAGGGAGCCGCGATGGATGGCCGACGCCGGACTTTTCGAGCGCCGCGAGGCTATAGTACGAGACCCGCCGTCCGCCGACGTCGAGGCTCGCCTTTGTCTTGAACGTGTCCATCGTCGTGATCCCTTTTGGGGTTAACGGACCTGAAGGTCCGTTGCTTCAGAGGTCCGTTGCTGCATCAGCCTCCGGCGGGTCCCGCCGAGTACCCGGGGAGGCCGTCGAAGTCGTAAAGATGTTCTGTCTTGATGAAGTCGTAGCCCGCACCGTTGATGCGTCCGAGAAGCGCGAGCAGGTCGCCGTGCTCGAGGCTGGTGCCGTCCTTGGCGAGGTAGCGTGCGCGCCAGTGGTCGGTGCAGAACGTCTCAGGGAGGCCGCCCGGCCACACGACCGTGCCGCGGTTGAAGATCGCCTGCAGGCGCATCCGGTCGCCGCCGAGCTTGGAGATTCCGGCGCCGAGGTCGTCAGGCTTTCCTTTGGTCCAGTCCAAAAAGACGTCGACCCCCACGAGCGTCTTCACCTGAGGAGCCAGCACCTTGGTCGCCGCCGCCACTGCTTTGGTCGAGCCGGCCGCTCGATACCTCGCCGAGGGCAGCGTGACAGGTTTTTGGCCGATGCGCGCGATGACCGCGAGCGCGAACTCCTTCGTGCCGACCTTCTCGCGGCTCACGCCTTCCTTATAGATGTCGTAGGTGTGGACGCCGTCTTCAATCGTTTTGAGCCAGGCGTTTTGCACCCGCGTGGCTTCTTCGATCTGCCCGATGTGGACGAGCATGAGGATCGCGCCCTGCAGCAAGCCCGAAGGGTTGGCCAGGTTTTGGTTCGCCCGACGCGGCGCAGAACCGTGGATGGCCTCGAACATGGCGGCGACGTCGCCGATATTGGCAGAACCAGCCAGCCCGACCGAGCCCGCGATCTGGGCTGCAACGTCGGAGAGGATGTCGCCGTAGAGATTGGGCAGCACGAGCACGTCGAAGGCTTCGGGCGTATCGGCGAGCTTGGCCGAGCCGATGTCGACGATCCAGAACTCGTGCTCGAGGTCGGGATACTGGGCGGCGATCTCGTCGAAGATCTTGTGGAACAGGCCGTCGGTGATCTTAAGGATGTTGTCCTTGGCGAAGCACGTGACTTTCTTACGCGCGTTGGCGCGCGCGTACTCAAACGCGAAGCGTACGATCTTCTCGGTGCCTGGTCGCGAGATGAGCTTGAGCGCCTCGGTCATCTGCTGGGTCTGGCGGTACTCGATACCTCCATATACGTCTTCTTCATTCTCACGCACGATGATGACGTTCATGCCCGGATACTTGGTCTCGACGAACGGATAGTAGGCCACCGCCGGCCGCACGTTGGCATACAGCCCGAGCGCGGTGCGTGTGGTGACGTTGAGGCTCTTGTACCCGCCGCCTTGAGGCGTGGTGATGGGCGCCTTGAGGAAGACGCGCGTGCGGCGCAGGGATTCCCAGGCGCTGGCTGCGATGCCGCTCGGGTTACCGGCGAGATAGACCTTCTCGCCGATCTCGATCTCTTCGATGTCAAGCTGCGCGCCGCCGGCGTCGATGATATCGATGGTGGCGCGCATGATCTCCGGGCCGATGCCATCGCCGTAGGCGACCGTGATCGGCGTCTTCTTCGTCATGCTCATCCTTCACGAAAGCGTCAGAACCCCACAGTTCCGGACGGAGCTGGGGCTCTTCCTCTCCTGCATGCCACCAAAAGCGCGCCCTCCGCTGCTGCGCGGCAGGGCGTGGCCAGGCGTTGGCGCAATTGTGCACGGCCATGCACAAAGGCAACTACGTAGCGGCTTCGTTTTCGCTTATGCGCTACGCGACTGGCGCCATCGACTGGTTTCGTAACCAGGCGATCGACCCAAGCGCGATCATCGTCGCCGCCATCGGGCCAGACGGCCGGCCGCGCGCGCCGCAGCGCGGCGACAACGTGCGCACCGACCTCCGCTGGATCGTCGCCCTCGATTGTGATGCCGCGCGCATCCCACGCGCGGTCGCGGCAGCGACGTTGCAGCGCGAGGGTGGTAAGCGTCTCGCGCAGCTGCCCGACCTTCCCGACCTTTTGGCACTGGGCTGATGGCCGAACGATGTGGCGACGGACCTCCGCGTCCGTCTCGATGCTGACCCCATGATCGTCGCGATCGGACGCGAGCTCGGTTCGGGCGGCGGCGACATCGGCGAGCGGATCGCCGAGCGCCTGGGCGTCGAGCTGCTCGACAAGCAGATCGTCGATCTGGTCGCCGCCAGGCTCGGCGCGCCGACGTCCTACGTAGAAGCGCGCGACGAGAACGTCGAAGGTTTTGTGGACCGGCTCTTCCGCGTCATCACGAGCGCGTATCCGGAGGCCTATGCCGCCGAAGGATTGCCCGACTGGTCGGAGGAGCGCATGGTCGAGCTCACCGCGAGCATCATCCGCGAGCATGCCGCCAACCATTCGCTCGTCGTCATCGGACGCGGAGCGCCGATGCTCTTGCGCGACCGCCCCGATGCCATCCGCGCGTTCATCACCGCACCGTTTGAGGTGCGCGTTGAGCGCCTGCAGGCGCGGGTTGGTTGCAGTGCGGAGTTCGCTGCGCGCGAGGTGAAAAGATCAGATCAGCATCGCCTCGCCTACATGCAGCAGTACTACAACGCGGATTGGCGTGACCCGCGCCTCTATGACATCATCGTCAACACGGAACATCTGACGCCCGGCGCGGCAGCCGAGCTGATCATCGCCGCCGGCAACCGTCTCGCGCCGGTCTAGGACCTGACGGCCGCGAGCGCCGGACCTGCCCCGATGGCGCAGACGGCAGCGCAATCCCAACGCAGCCGGTCGCGCAAGAATGCGTTGAACTCTTTTGCGCTGATGCGTTCGAGCATGGCGAGTTCTTGCGCTGGCGTAACGAGCTGCTGATCGAAGAGGGCAAGCTCGGCGTAGCGTGCAGCATTGAACGCGTTCCACTCGGCGATGAGATCGATCTGGGCGGCGAGAGCGTCCTTACCGCGGGCGACTTCTTCCTTTGTGAACCCACGTTCGACCGTGTCGCCCAAGATGCGCTTGGTCTCGCGCACGGCCGCGGCGGCGCGGCCCCGTCCGACCGCCGCCATGGCGCTCATCACGCCGATATCGGAGTAGAAATCGAGCGTCGCATACACTTCGTATGCCAGCCCGAGCCGTTCGCGCAAACCATCCCACAGCCGGCTGCCATCCCCGTCGCCGATGAGGGTCTGCGCGAGTTGCGTCTGGAGCACGGCGTGATAGCCATCTGGATACGACGGCGTCGTCGTCGAGATCGAGAACCAGACCTGCTGCGTGTCCGCCCGGCGCAGCACTTTGGAGCGGCGCCCTTGACGGAACGCCGGCATGCCCGCTGTGATGATCGGACGCTTGGGAAAACCGGCCTGCGCCGACGCCTTCCAGTCACCGAAATGACGCTGCGCAGCGGCGAATATGTCGTCGCTCGTCAGCGGACCGGCCAGACTGAGCACGGCGTTCGCCGGATGGAAATACTTACGATGATAGCGGCGCACTTGGTCGCGCGTGATGTCGCGGACGCTCGAGCGAGAGCCGCCCGTGTCGCGACCGAGCGGATGGCTGCCCCACATCGCCTCGTCGGCGAGAGCCTCGATGCGCTTGCTCGGATCGACTTCCCAGTCGCGCAGCTCCTCTAAGACGACTTGCCGCTCCGTTTCAAGATCGGCCGCATCGAAGAGCGGGCGTTGGGCGACGCTCGCCACCAGGCGAAGCGCGTCGTCGGACTTGCGCACGGGCACGGTGCCCGACACGGAGATCAGCTCCTTGCTCGTCGTCGGATCGAAGCGGTTGCCGCACCGCTGCATGGTGGCTGCCAGTTCGTGCCGCGAGAAGTCCTGAGTCGATTTGAAGATGAGGTGCTCGAGGAAGTGCGCTAGGCCGGCAGCCTTGGGCGGATCGTAGACGGAACCAGCGCGTACGGCGAGCGCGATGCTCAAGCTGCGCGCGTTTGGCATGCGCGTGGCGATGACGCGCAGACCGTTGCTCATCGTCTGCAGAGCGGGTTTGGGGGTTGGGTGGCGGCGCATGACGGGTATGGGCTTTCTTGGGGCGGCAGGTGGCTTTTTGGGGACCCGAGTGCCTCGTATATCACGCGCACCAGGACTGGACATATTCGACGAGTCCCCTGCCGGTCCGTGGCATTCAGGGACGGTGTTATCAGGCCGGGCGTCCCGTCTTGGGGACTATTTCAGTGTGGGGTCACTTACTTGAGGAGCGCTATCCCCGTGGGGTTGAGCAGGGACGTACTGACCCCGCCCACGACCCCGTTGGGGAATGGGCCGCTGCAGCTGCTTCCACCACCGATGTTGTTCGAGAGAAACGTCGTCACGTAACCGGCCGTCCCTCCGAACGCTGAGTTGACGACGAATAGCGTTCCCTGGCCGTTGACCGCCACGCCGGTCGGATTGTTCACGCCGGTGTTCGGTCCGCACAGGATGTTCGCCGGGGAAAGGTTACCGGCCAGCGGCTTTGTGAACACGAGCACCGCATCCGGAACTCCTACGGCGTTGTTGATGGCGACGTACAGCTGCCCGTTGGGAGCAAACGCTAAGCCTTGCGGCGTGCTCAAGCCCGTGTTGGACCCTGAGATGACCGCGATCGGCGGCACGTTGCCGTTGGCCGCGTTGGCGAACTCCTCGATGGTGTTGCCCGTCTGGTTCGCCACCCAGATGTCGCTAGCGGCATCGAGCGCGATGAATCCCGGCGTTGACAGGCCGGTAGCCGGGCCTGCGATCGTCTGGCTGGGCACCCTCGAACCCGCCGCATACACCTGTATGCTCATCGTGCCCACGCCGGACGCTGCGCTGTTGGCGACGTACAGGTTGCCCGAGGCATCGACCGCGACGCCGATGGGGCTTGCCAGACCGCCGATGGCGAAGCTCGGTGCGACGTTGCCGTTGGCCCCGCCCGGATATTTTGTGATCGTGCCGACGTTCTCGTTGGCGACGTACATGTTACCACTCTTGTCGATGGCGATCCCCAATGGCCCAGACATGCCGGTGTTGCCGCCTTGGATGAAAATGCTCGGACCGCAGTTGCAGTTCGCCGACTGGCCATATCCGGATATCGAGTTGTTGGTGAAATCCGTAATGAACATCCCACCCGATGAGTTCGGCGGAGGAGGAGGGGGCAGCGGCGTGCTCGAGGAGTTGTTGCACCCTGTCACGGCAGGCACGAGCGCAGCAAGGGTGAGGATGAGGACCAGCTCCCGGGCGGGTGTGCGGCATGGAAACGGCATCGCTGATCGTGGATCCTCCGAGGCTTTTAGGGCGCGGTCAAGCCGAATGCCCTGGCGATTCGTTTACCTAGTTGTGACAACCCTCGCGCTCGCGCGCCACTCGTGGCATTTCCACTCCATGCAAGGCTTCGCCGTACGGGCGCAAGAAGCGTCGCCTGCCGTGAGCGACGAGCGCAGCCTTATGTCACGCATGCAGGTCTCCGACCGAGCCGCCTTCACCGCCCTCTACGACCGGCATGCGGCGCTCGTCTATGGTATCGCCAGGCGCATCCTCAACGATCCGGCGCAGGCCGAGGACGTGACCCAATCGGTCTTCACCATGCTGTGGGCGAAACCGGAAGCGTTTGGCGGCGGAAACTTCGCGGCGTGGATCTCTCGCGTCGCACGAAATGCTGCGCTCGACATCGTGCGCAGCGCCGCCGTCCGCACCCGCGAACCTGAGATGCCCGGCGACGTCGCGTCTGATAACGATCTCGAGGACGAGGTTTTCTCCAGGCTGCAGTCGAGCGCGGTGGTCGAGGCCCTGCGCACGCTGCCTGACGACCAGCGCGATGCGATTGAGAAGGCGTATTTTCAGGGACTTTCGTATAGCGAGGTCGCCACCCGCGTCGGCGCGCCCCTCGGAACGGTGAAGAGCCGCATCCGGACGGGGCTGCGCAGGCTGTGGGAGACCCTGCAGCGACAGGCGATGGCATGATGACACCACACGACGACGCGATGCTCGACCTCGTCGCCGCCTACGCCGTCGGCGCGATCGACGCGACCACGGGCGAGTGCGCCCAAGTCCGCGCACACCTCGCGCAGTGCGCGATCTGCCGCGAAGAGTTCAAGATCGCGCGGGCGGCGAGCGCCGCGATCGGACTATCCGCGGCGCAGAGCCCGCCGGCCGCCTTGCGCGATCGCATCCTCGCGTCATTGCCGGCCAAGCCGGTCCCGATCGAACGTGCACGGCGCAGCTCGTGGTTCGTCCCGGCCGTCGCGGCTGCCGCAGTGCTCATCGCGGTGGGCCTGTGGTGGAACACCCACCATGCCGCGCAGCAGAGCTGGGCTGCGACCTGCGCTCCGGGTGCTATCGCCTGTCATGCGAGCGGAACGGTGACGCTGGCGGGCGGCGTCTTGCGCATGCAGATAACAGGCCTTGCGCCATTGCCCGCCGGCAAACAGTATCAAGCCTGGTTGATCGCGCCGGGCGGGGCGCCGAAACCGGAGCCGGCTTTCTCAGGCGACGCGAGCGGTGCCGGGTCAGTCGATATTCCGGAGACGCCCGTCAAGGGCGCGATCGTGGCCATCACCGTGGAGAAGGCCGGCGGCTCTCAGACGCCGACCACGAAGCCCTTCCTCGTCGCGAAGCTCGATTGAAGCGCCGGTCTTAGGCCACCGAGCTCGCGCGGATGGCGCGGGCCACGTCGAAGTTGCTATCTTTGATGAGGATGTCCGCCGGCGAGACGCCGTCGGCGACGTTTTGCGCCAGCGCGTCGAGCCGGCACATGTCGGCGGGCGCGATCCTCGACAACCCTGCGGTCGCCAGAGCGACGAGTTCGCGTGCCGTGACCAAGACGTCGACCCCTTCACAGCGAGCCGCAAGCGCGTCGCGTGCGACCGCCATCTGCAGCGAACGGAATCCCGCACGATCCAGACGCGGCGCAAGTTCCAACGCCTCGTCGAGCGCGTTCGAGTCGTAGGTGAGGCCCTTCCACAATGCTATGAGCGCGAGCGCGTCGCGCGGCGACCCGCCGTCGGCGCTGCGCATCTCGACGTACTCACGGATCCTGGCCTCGGTGAAGACCATGCTGAGCAGAGCGCGGAAGTCACCGATGCGCGCGTCGTCGATCTCCGTCAAGCGCTGGCCGGCGTGCGGCAAGAGCTCGCCGTCGCGTTCGAGATAGAAGGTGGGGATGTCGAGCACTGCCTTGACGTGCTCGCGCAGGTCAAACGCCGTTGCGAGCGAGAGCGGGCCCGGACCCGTGCGATCGGGGTCGGTATCGAGCCAGACCGCGTAGCGCGTCGACTTGAGCCCAGTCTCCACACCACCCGCGAAGGGCGAGTTGGCGAACATCGCCGCGATGATCGGGCCAAGCCGATTGCCCAACACGAACTTGCGGCCTAGATCCTGCTCGTCGCTGTAATCGACGCTGACCTGCATCGAAGCGGTGCGCGTCATCATGTCCCAGGCGTGACCACCGCGACCGCGCAGATAGGGCCGCATGATCCTGTAACGTCGCTTCTCGATCCACGATTGCTCGTCGAGATTGCGCAGCGGATCGAAGCCGAGCGCCACGAAGAACATCCCACGCTCGCTCGCGTGCTCGTGCAGATCGGCGATGAAGCGTTGCAATCCGCGCTCGTTGTCGGCAAGCGTCGCTTCCGGAAATCCGGAGAACTCGATCTGGCCGCCGGGCTCGAGCGTCACGTCGCCGTAGGGCATGCGCAACGCGATGATGGAGCCGTCTTCAAGCGACGGCACGCCGTGGCGCGCGCTGAGCGAACGGAGCAGCTCTTGGACACGCGCGTGGTTGATGCGCTCGAGGGTGCGCTCTTCGAAACCGATCAGCTCGTACTCCAAGCCGATACGCCACTGCGAACGCGGTTTGGCGTTGCGCTGGATGTAGGCGCAGGCCGCGTCAAGGTCAAGCGCATCCGGGGCGAGGGTCGCCGATGCATGAGAGCTTCGAGGATTCGGCTGTTGCATCAGATAAGCGTCCTTCGATGAGCACGCAGAGCCTCGCGCCCGCGAGACGGGAATCGCTGCGATCGATACGGACGCTGACGCTTCAACTTTTCGACTGGGCGACCTCCGACGAAGTCCTGCGGTCCGAACCGATGCCGGGTTTTCGTCCGCTGTTATGGCATCTTGCCCACATCGGCGTGTACCAAAACTACTGGGTGCTGCAGCGCTGTGCAGGACAGTCCAGCATCAACCCGACCTACGACGTGCACTTCGACCCGATCAAGACGCCGCGCGAGGAGGCCAAGGTGCTGCCCGCGCGCAGCGAGATCGAGGCATACCTCGCCGAGACCTTGCGCCGCGTCGAACGTTTTTTGGAATCCGCTGACCTCGATGCCAAAGAAAACAACGGCACGCTGACCCCTGGCTATGCGCTCGATCTCGTGCTCGAGCACGAATTGCAGCATCAGGAGACTGTCGCGTTCGTGCTTCAAGCACTGCCGCTGACAAGCAAAAAGCGCGGACCTGCACCCCTGGACGGGCGGAGGGCCGCGCCGGCAGCTGAGATCCTCGTGCCGGCCGTGCGCGCGCAGATCGGCGGCGTCGCAGGGGCAGGCTTCGTCTATGACAACGAACTGCCGCAGCACGCACTCGACGTCGCATCATTCTCGATCGATCGCGACCTGACGACGAACGTCGAATACGCTGAATTCGTCAGCTCGGGCGGCTATTCGAATCGCTCGTTGTGGAGCGACGACGGATGGGCCTGGAAGGAATCTGCTGGCGCCGTCGCGCCGCTCTACTGGTCGAGCGCCCCCTGGAAGGAGCGCGGCTTCTTCGCCGTGACCGCGTTGCGCGACGACGCACCGGTCACCGGTGTCTCGTGTTTCGAGGCGGAGGCATATGCGGCGTTTCGCGGCAAGCGACTGCCGAGCGAATCCGAGTGGGAGATCGCGGCGGCCTGGGATCCTGCACGCGGCGTCATGCGACGCTATCCGTGGGGGGACGATCCCGTCGCGCCGGGCCTTGGCGAGCGCGCGTGGGGGACGACGCCTGTCGGCTCGCACCCGGAGAACGGGAGCGCGCTTGGGCTCAACGACGTGATCGGCAACGTCTGGCAGTGGACGTCGTCGCCGTTTCGCGGCTATTCCGGCTTTGTTCCCTATCCGTACCCAGAGTATTCGGAGGCGTGGTTCGACGGCGACCACCGCGTCTCGCGCGGCGGCTCGTGGTTCACCGACCGCAGTCTTGTGCGGACGAGCTTCCGAAATTTCTACCGCCGTCGCTTCCGGCAGGCCTTCCTTGGGATCCGCTGCGCCCGCGATGGT
>DAINRU010000003.1:0-127336 GCA_036741695.1 Vulcanimicrobiota bacterium | reverse complement strand
CCTTCAGGTCCGTTCTCCCCGCTTCCGGTAGGCTCGCAAGCGCAATCCATCGAACGCCTGTGCGCAGAACATGCGACAGACCAAGGCGGCACGCTCGCGGCGGGTCGACCCGCTGCCGGGCCTGACGCTCAACCTTGAGATCCTCGGCGCCGGGCTGCTTTCAATCGCGCTCCTGCTGGCGCTCGCCCTCGTCTTGCCAGCGAGCCGATCGGGTTCGCTTGGCTCGCTTGCCGCGCAGGCGTTACACGGAGGATTCGGCGCCGCAGCCTGGCTCGCCGTCGGTCTGCTTACCGTCGTCGCCGTCATCGTCTTCCTCGAACTCCACGCCATGCATAAGCTCGCCCTTTTCTCGCTGTGCGCGGCGGGCGAATTTCTTGTGCTGGTCGGGTGGCTAGGCCTGAGTGGGCATGGCGGTGTAGTCGGCGATTCGATCGGCCGAGGATTCGCGTGGCTCTTCGGGCCGCTCGGCGCCAGCATCGTGTTCGCCTTCGGCGCGCTCGCGTTTGTGGTCGTGCCGACCGGTATCTCGCTCAAGTCGGCGTTCGCGCTTGCCGCGCGCACCGGATCGAAGACCTGGTCGGCGCTTGCGGTAGCTGCTGCGCCAGTGCTGGAACGCGCGCGGCAACAACGAGCACGTGACAACCCACGAAGCGTGCCTGCCCCGCTCGTCGCGAGCGAACCCACGGTCGCGCGAACAGCCGTTGCTGCGCAGCCGCAGATAGAGCCTGTCGTCGAGCCGCCGCTGGCGCGAGCGCAAGCGACAGAGATTCCCATAGCGCCACGAGCACCCGTCAGCGACATGCCAAGCCAGCTGTCAGTGGTTCCGCTCGACGTGGAGCACCCGCGTGAGATCAAGCGCAACGTCACGCCGCCTCAGGTAGAACGGCGGGCGCTCGTCTCGGGTGAATACCGCCTTCCCGACTATGCGCTCTTCAATCCGCCGGAGAAGCGGATCCACGATGAAGCAAGCGCCGCGGCGCTCTTGGAGGAGACGCTCGCATCCTTCGGGATCAGCGGAAAGGTCACGCACATCGAGCGCGGCCCGAGCGTGACGCGCTACGAGATCACGCCCGGCAGAGGCGTCAAGGTCAGCGCCATCAAGTCGCTCGCCGATAACGTCCAGCTGGCGCTCGCCGCGCAGAGCATCCGCATCGAGGCTCCGATCCCCGGTAAAGCCGCGGTCGGCATCGAGGTGCCCAATAGCGCAGTCTCGACGGTGGGCGTGCGCGAGATCCTCGATTATCTGCCGCGCGGTGAGGGTAAGCTCTTCTTCGCGCTGGGCAAAGACATCACCGGACGTCCGATCGTCGGCGACCTCACCCGCATGCCGCATCTGCTCGTCGCTGGCGCGACCGGCGCAGGCAAGAGCGTCTGCCTCAACGTGATCCTCACCTCGCTGCTCTCGACCTGCACGCCGGATCAGGTGCAGCTGCTGCTGATCGATCCCAAACGGGTGGAGCTGACCTCCTACAACGGTCTGCCCCACCTCATCAAGGATTGCATCACCGATCCCAAGCTCGCCGCGGGTGCGCTTTACGAGCTGACTAAGGAGATGGACGCGCGCTACGAGCTGTTCGCTCGCGCGGGCGTGCGCAAGATCGAGGAGTACAACCAAGACCGCACCGACGATCGGCTGCCCTACATCGTCGTCGTCATCGACGAGCTGGCCGACCTCATGCTGGTCGCGCCGACGCGGGTGGAGACGAGCATCTGTCGCATCGCGCAGTTGGCGCGGGCGACGGGCATCCATCTCGTCGTCGCCACGCAGCGGCCGTCGGTTGACGTCATCACCGGGCTCATCAAGGCGAACATCCCCTCGCGCATCGCGTTCGCCGTCTCGTCGCAAGTCGATTCGCGCACGATCATCGATATGGCCGGTGCCGAACGGCTGTTGGGCCGCGGCGATATGCTGTATCTGCCCATCGACGCGCCGAAGCCGGTGCGCGTCCAAGGCGCACTCGTGACCGGCGACGAGCTCGAGCGGTTGTGCGAGTTCTGGCGAGGTCAAGAAGATCCGGCCAATCGAATCGAGATCGAGCTTTCCGAAGTGGAAGAAGATGGTCGCGGTCCATCCGACGATCTGGCCTTCGAAGCGGCGAAGATCATCATCGAGCGACAGATGGCGTCGGTCGCCCTGCTGCAGGCGGAGCTCAAGGTCGGGCACCCACGCGCGGTGCGGCTCATGAAGATCCTCGAAGAGTTCCGCGTGGTCGGACCGACGGAAGGCACAAAACCCCGCAAGATCCTCGTCGGCACCGGCGACATGGACAAGCTCGCCGACATGCTCGCGCCGGCCGACAGCGAGCAGACCCTGCTCTAACGACGCAGCAGCTCAGACCACTTCGCGTAAATGGCCTTGCAGCAACGGACCTTTAGGTCCGTTTACCCGCTGCTACGTTTGCGCGCATAGTCGAACACCTGCACAAGGCCGGCCAGTTGAGCCCGCCGAAACGCCCAGCATCATGACGCAGGAGAGCGCCCGGCTCGAGGCGATCGCGCAGAAGCTGCAGTCCGGCGAGCCTTTGAACCGCGCCGATGGCGTGTTTCTCTACACCGATGCGCCGTTCCACGAGGTAGGCAAGCTCGCGCATACGGTGCGCACCGCCAAGAACGGCAATCGCGCCTACTACGTCGTCAAGCGCTACCTCAACACCACCAACATCTGCTACGCAGGCTGCAAGTTCTGCTCGTTCGCGGCCGCAGAAAAAGAAGATCGCGCTTATCGTATGTCGCTCGAGACGATCCTCGAGAAGGCGTGCGCCGAACCAAACGATTACGACGAGCTGCACATCGTCGGCGGTCACGACCCCAAGCAGACCAGTCTGGAGTTTTGGGTCGATGGCGTCGCCGAGCTGCACCGCAGGATCCCGCACGTCCAGCTGGCGCTCTTCACGGCGGCCGAGATCGACTACATGTGCAAGAGAGAGCGCTGCTCGTACGAGGAGGGTCTGCGCCGGTTGCGCGACGCTGGGCTGACCTCGCTCAACGGCGGCGGCGCGGAGGTGCTCGTCAAGCGCGTGCGCGACATCGTCTGCCCGCGCAAGGCCAGCGTCGAGGAGTGGCTGGAGGTTCACCGCGTCGCGCACCACCTCGGCATCAAGACCAACTGCACCATGCTCTATGGGCACGTCGAGACGATCGAGGAGCGCGTCGAACATCTCACGCTGCTGCGCGCGTTGCAGGCCGAGACCGGCGGCTTCAAGTGCTTCGTGCCGCTTGCGTTCCATCCCGAGGGCAACGAGCTTGAGGAATACGGCTGGACGGGCGGCATCGACGATCTGCGAACGATCGCCGTCTCGCGGCTCATGCTCGACAACATCGACCACATCAAGGCCTACTGGATCTCCTACGGCATCAAGATGGCCCAGCTCGGCCTGCATTTCGGCGCCGACGACATCGACGGCACCGTGCACAACGAACAGCAGATCTATCGCGACGCGGGCAGCACGACCGATCAAAGCACGCCGGTCGTCGAGCTTATACGAGCCATCGCCGAGGCCGGCTTCGAGCCGACGCGGCGCAACCTGCTGTACCGCGTCCTCGAGCCGGCATAAGAGGGCATCGCGTGTTGAACGACCTGACGCGCTGCGGGCGCATCTCCTACACCAACGACCTGCCGGTCTACACGGCGATCGACGAGGACGTGATCATGTTTCCCGGCCTCATGATCTCCGACGTCCCCGCGCGGCTGAACCAAGCGCTGCTCGAAGGCCGGTTGGACGTCAGCCCCATCTCCTCGGCGTTCTATGCCGAGCATGCAGACGAGCTCGTCTTGCTGCCGGACGTCTGCATCGGCGCGCAGGGCAAGGTGCACAGCATCTGCTGCGTCTCGAGGCTCGAGCCCAAAGAGCTCGCCGGGCGCACGGTGGCCATGACGAAGGAATCGGCGACTGGGCGTGCGCTCTTCCGTTTGATCTGCCTGCGCTATTACGGCTTCGACCCGGTGACCGTCGACAGCGACGACCCCTTCGCCCAGTACCAAAGCGACGGCACGCCCTGCCTGCTCATCGGCGACAACGCCATCGACGCAGCAGAGCAGGCTCCGCTGCGCAGCATCCACGATCTCGGCGAGCTGTGGCAGGCCTTCACCGGCTCAGGCATGGTATACGCGGTCTGGGCCGCACGCAAAGACTACGCACGCCGCGCGCCCGCTCAGGTACTCTCCGTTGCCACGGCGCTGCGCGACTCCCTGAGCTGGGGGCTTGAGAATATCGGCGCCGTCATCGCTCGCGCCCAAGCGGTCAAACCGCGTGCCGCGGGGTTCTACGAAGAGTATTACCAAGCGCTGCATTTCCGCTTCGACGATACGGCGCGCACGGCGCTCGAGTCGTTCTTGCTCGCAGCGCACGAGATGGGCGTGCTGGACCGCTTGTCGGCATTGCAGTTCTTCGATGGGGTGGCACAGCATGTCTGACATCGCCACGCTGCTGGAGCGGGCGTCGCATGGCGGCCGGCTGAGCTACGATGAGGGCGTCGCCGTCTATCGCGAAGCGTCGCTCCACGACCTCGGCGCTGCGGCGCACCGCCGGCGCACGATGATGCACCCGGGCCGCGAGGTCAGCTACGTCATCGACACGACCATCAACTACACGAACATCTGCAACGTGCATTGCTCGTTCTGCGCGTTCTTCCGGCCGGAAGGCCACGCGGAAGGCTACACCATGACCCACGATGAGGTGCTCGCGCGCGTGGAGTGGGCAGCGGAGCAGGGCGCGACGCAGATCATGGTGCAGGGCGGCGTCAACCCGGATCTGGCCATCAGCTATTACGTCGATCTGTTCGAGAAGATCGCCGAGCGCTTTCCGGGCGTGGACATCCACTCGCTCTCGACCAGCGAGATCTGCGGCATCGCAAAGCGCGAGAACATGAGCGTCGAGGACGTGCTCACGACGTTACGCGCGGCAGGTTTGAAGTCGCTGCCGGGTGCCGGCGCCGAGATCCTCGTCGAGCGGGTGCGTAAACGCATCTCGGCGCGCAAGATCGACGACGACCGCTGGCTTGACGTCATGCGCATAGCCCAGCGGCTGGGCATGCCGACCACCGCGACGATGATGTTCGGTTCGATCGAGACCGACCCAGAACGCATCACCCACCTCGAGGTGTTGCGCGAGCTCCAGGACGAGACCCACGGCTTTTCGGCCTTCATCCCTTGGTATTACGTGCCGCATAAAACGCCGCTGCGCGGCCGCGAAGCCACAGGCCTGGAGTACCTGCGCGTCATCGCCATCAGCCGGTTGTACCTCGACAACTTCGACCACATCCAAGCCTCGTGGCTCACCCCCGGCCTCAAGCTCGGCCAGCTCGCGCTGCTCTACGGGGCCGACGACATGGGTGGCACGATCCTCGAAGAGCGCGTTGTGACGTTGGCGGGAAGCACGAATCAGGCGACGCGGAAAGATCTCGAGAAGACGATCCGCCACGCCGGCTACATCCCAGTCGTGCGCGACACGTATTTCCAGCGCCGTGACTACCCGCTGGCTACCCCAGCCTAGAAAAGACCTTAGCGCGAGACGAGGCGGAAGAACTCGAGCAGGCTATCCAGTGGTGGGGGCAGCGGCGACCCTTGCAGGATCGCGGTGAAAAAACCGTCGCGTACGGCGTCGGGCGAGAACTGTGCGAGGCGGCGCACGAACTCCTTGAGGTTGAGCTCGGTCGAGTAGGTCGCGCTGTCGCCCAGGGCCTTACGGAAGTTGAACGAGCTGGCGTTGAGGTACCACAGTTCAGGCAGCTTATCGATGCGCAGCGCGATCGCATAGTACAACTCTTCGCTCGTGACTTCGGTGCCGCCACGTTGACTGGGATCGAGCACAGAGCGCGGCAGATGCCCCGTCGCCTGTAACGCCGTTGAGCTGAGCGCAACGCCTTGAGACTTGGGCGGGACGCGCCTGACCGAGACGTGGCGGATGCGTGCGCCGTAGAGCGCGCGCAGCTCGTCGGCAGGCACGAGACGCTCGTCGCCACCGTCTGCGAGCTGGACACGGATGCGCCGTTCGGGCATTTCGAAGACGAGTGTGCCGATGCGCGCGTTGGGCGGCATCGAAACGCCGAACTCCTCTTCGCCGGCCGCAACCTCTGGGGTTTGCTCTTCGTCCATGGTGCTAGCGTCCGCCCTGCCAATCATCTGAAGTGAAATTGTCGACGTGCACGTCGGGATACAACCCGTCGACGCGTGCTTTTGTGAACGCATCGATGAGTGCGAGCCCCGCCCCGTTAGCGAACGTCACTTGCGCGACGTTGAACGGAGCGAGCGCGTCGTTCGCGTTGGCTGCCGTCAACTCGATCATGACATTGTCCGTCTTGTCGTAGATATCTTTCGTGCGGGTATCGGTCGTCTTCTCGATGGCGTCGTAGGTCTCTTTATGGCCGGTGCGATGCCTGGGATGCGCGGCCAAGGCGGCACGCAGATCATCCTCAGACATGCCGAGCGTCACACCGAAGGGCCCGCGGAACGCCGGGTCATAATTGACCGCGACCGCGACGACGATGCCGTTCTGTAGCAACAGCTGTCCGAAGGGATACGTCATGACGAACGCCTGGACGCCGGGCAAGGAGAACGGTCCCTCCTGCTGTGGTTTGCCCAAGAGCTCGAGCGCGCGGGCGCGAGTGATGCCCGGCACTGCGCCGGATGTGTAACCTTCGGACGTAGCCGCCGTGTGCCCGCAGCCGAGCGCGCAGAGCGCGACGGCGACCAGCGTGACGATCGACGTCACCGTGCGCGAGCGAAACGCTGAGCTATTCAACCTCACCTATCCGCGGCGACCTCACCGGACGTGACTGCTGACGTGCGTATATAGACAGTAATCGGCTTTCCGCTCTCCGGTTTCAAGGCTGCACCCTGATTTTCGCAAGATCCATCTCGTACATGATCTCGTCTTCAACCGTGCCGTCCCCCACGTGTGAGACGCTCGCCCGAAGGCCTTGAAGCCATGCCGTTGATCCGCTCTCGCCGGAATCGTATTCGAGAGCCGGTGCGAGACGACGACTCTGCGAAATTGCGGATGGGCACGAATCCATTCCAGCCGCCCCTTGTAGAGCAATCGAGAAAGGCCCTGTCCGCGCTGCTCGGGGACGATGAATGACATAGCAAGCACAGCCGTTTCACAAGAGGGGTCTTCACGCCACGTAAAGCAGGCCGTTATCCCGATAAGATTGTCCTCGTTGAACAACCCGAACACTTGATGACCGGGTCCTTCGATCGTATCTTGCCACTCCTCGGGCGATCTGTTCACCTCCATGTCGTACGACGAAGAGAAGACCCCAGGTTCGGTCTGCAGAGCGTGCAATCGAAGGTCTTTGAAGATACCCCCATTCCGATCGTTTGAACGGGCGTAGGCCGATCGAAGCCTGACTCAAGCTCTCCATGATCTCTAGCGGTCGGTGCCCACCTCGCACGATTCGAACGCAAATGAATAGACGCCCAGGCCATAGGCGGCCGGACGCAATCGCAGATCGTGATGCCCGAAGTACTTGTTCATCACGAGCTCGTACGCCCGTGCTTGATCCACGACCACGTATGACTGCCCGCTTGCGTCGTAGCGGATGTCCGACCCCGCGTCTTTTTGCGCGAGCGGTTTTTGGTCTTGATCCACGTACACAGTGATCGGTTTTCCGGTCTCCGGTTTCATGACCGACACGACTTGGATGGCATGGTAGCGCACATCGAGATGATCATCGGACGCAACATCTTTTCCGCTATACACCATAGCCTGCTCGGCATTGAACCACGGGCCTTGCAAATAGACGAAACCGTCGAAGTGGTTGCGCCCAGAGTCGCTGTAGCTGACGACTGCATCGCGGTGGTAGCCTTCGCGATTGCCGAGCGAAGCGTCCGGGGATTTCCATAGCCCGACATAGACCTCGGGAGTCTGTGGGTAGCAGACGGCGCCGGGCTTCGTGTAGCTATCCGCCGCCAAGAGCTCCATCGGCTTGGGCAGATCGACGCCCGGCTGCTGCTTGCGGATCAGATCCTGGATGGCGCGCTCGGTCGCCGGATAGTCCCCTTCGCCGACATGATCGAGCACCACGTGCCCATCGCCATCCACGAGGAACTCGTGCGGCCAGTATTCGTTTTGGTATCGCTGCCAGACGACAGAATTGCCGTCGAGCACGACCGGCCAGGTGACGCCCAGGCGTGCATCTGCAGCTGCCACGTTTGCCTTCTCGCCGGAAAAGGAGAATTCAGGCGTGTGCACGCCCACGATGACGAAATTGTACTGCTTATACCGGTCGTACCAGACCTTCTCGTAGGGCAGCGCTCGCAGACAGTTGACGCACGTGTATTCCCAAAAATCCACTAGCACGATCTTGCCGTGCAAATCCGCGAGGGTCAGCGGCTGCGAGTTGAGCCAACCGGTGTTGCCGTCGAATGACTGGATGGTGCGGATCGTGCCCGCCCACGCTTGCGCCGCGCAGAGCACCACGGCCAGGCACGCGGCCCACGCCTTCACGGCTCGATGATGCCGGATGCGAGCACTTCCTCGTCCGCATCGTCGTACAGGACGAGCAACTGGCCCGGGGTGAGCATGGGCACAGGCGTGTCGAAGTCCACCACCAGGCCATGTGCTTCCACGCTCGCGCGCGCCGGGATAGGGCGGCTGCGATAGCGGCAGACGGCCAGTCCTCGTGCTGCACCGTCCGCGAATCGCTCAGGACGCAGGACGTTGACGCTCGAGCACGTCACGCTGCGTCGCGCAAGATCGTCGCGCCGACCGATGACCACCGCGTTCGTGCTGCGATCGGTGCGCAGCACGAACCACGGGCCGTCATGGAGCGTCTGGGGGAGTCCTTTGCGCTGACCGACCGTGTACCCGAGCACGCCATCGTGCTCGCCGACCACTCGTCCTCCGAGCGTGAGCACCGGCCCGGGCGTCGCGCTCTCCGGATAGCGCTCGAGGATGAACGAGCGATAGTTATCGTCGACGAAGCACAGATCGACTGAGTCCGGCTTCTCGGCGACGCCGAGATCCAGATCGCGTGCCATGGCACGCGTCTGCTCCTTTGAATATTCGCCGAGCGGCATGATCAAGGACGCGAGTTGCGCACCCCGCAGTCCGGCGAGCATGTACGACTGATCCTTGCTCCGGTCTCGAGCGCGCAGCAGATGCGGCCCCGCCTCGTCCACATGCACTCGGGCGTAATGGCCTGTGACCATCGTCACTGCGCCGAGCGCTCGCGCGAAATCGAGCAGTGCGCCGAACTTCACCAAGTTGTTGCAGGCGACGCACGGATTTGGGGTTCGCCCGGCGAGATACTCGGCGCAGAAGTAGTCGATCACCGCGCGGCTGAAGGCGGCCTCGAAATTGACGATATAATGAGGTATACCGGCCACCTCGGCAGCGCTCTTGGCATCTGCGTAGGCGGTCGGACCGCAACATTGGCGGACCTTCTCGTTCAAGCTCCCGGGACCAGGACTCCACAGACGCATGGTGACGCCGACAGCTTCGACGCCTGCGCGGACCGCTAAGGCGGTCGCCACGGCGCTATCCACCCCGCCGCTCATCGCGGCGAGGCACAAGCCCGCATTCATCGGCCGCCGGGCCGTGGAACGTGGGGCGGGCGGATTGTCGGTTATCACAGACTGCATCGGTATCGACTGGGGCGAACGGTCCTACAGAGGACAAACCCCGAGTATTTCCAATTCTTTCAAACGGCGCCGCGCTCATCTAATCCCACCGCTATCTGATACGCCGCCGTCGTCCGCCTTAGGACCCGGTCGTATTTTCTTCCCCCATCGCGCGCAGACGCCTCATCAGACGCCATGAGCGAGACAGCCACGGATTATATAGGCGAACAGCTCTCGGCGGCACGCCGCAGACTTGGCCTCACGACCACGGAGGTGGCGGAGCGTCTGCGCATGCGTGCGATGTTCGTGGAAGCGCTCGAGCGCGAAGAGTGGGCGACCATTGGCGAGTTCGTCTACGTCCGCGGCTTTCTCAAGAACTACGCCAAGCTGCTCGGCCTCGACGCGGCGGCCCTCGCTCAGCGGCTGTCGAGTGAATACGCGCCCGAAGTGGCGGCGCCGCGCGCGACGCTCGACGCGCTTGCCGGCTCCGGACTGTCGGGTGTGCGCGCCGACGACGAGCCGCGCTCGCGAGCCTGGTTTCCGTGGGTCATGGGATCGCTCACCGCGATCGCGGCTGCGCTCGTCATCATGGTCGGCATCAGCCTTGTGGGCACGTTCTCGGGCGCGAATCGCCCGAGCGACACGACGGTCCCGAACGCGCAGAGCACAATCGCCGGTGTGGCGCCTGCCGCACCAGTCACGACGCTTGACACGACGAGCGATGGTCAGCAGAACGAAGGTGTGAACCTGCGCCTGCAACTCACCCAGCCGAGTTGGCTCTCCATCTCAGTCGATGGCCGGCGCGTCGTGTATGAGACCCTCCCCGCCGGCACGGTTCGTGAGTTCCACGGCGTCCGCGAGATCACGCTGCGCGCGGGCAACGCCGGCGGCGTGGTGGCCAAGATCGATGGCAAGGACCTCGGCGCGCTCGGACATGCAGGGCAAGTCGAGGACCGCGTTTTTGCGGTGAAGACGCCGGCAGATCAGCTTCGAGCCCTGCATGAGTGAGTTCTCCTTCGATATCGTCTCGAAGGTAGATCGCCAGAGCCTGTCCGACGCCGTCATGCAAGCCCAGCGCGAGATCGCCACGCGCTTTGATTTCAAGAACTCGAAATCGTCGCTCGAACTCGTCGACCTGACCATCACCATCATCGCCGACGACGATATGAAGCTGCGCAATGTCACCGACATCTTGCAGAGCAAGTGCGTCAAGCGGGGTGTCTCGCTCAAGGCGCTCAGCTACGGCAAGGCCGAGCCCGCGTCTGGCGGGACGCTGCGACAAATCGTCACGTGCGCCCAGGGCATCGAAAAAGACCGGGCCAAGAAGATCGTCGAAGCGCTCAAGGCCGCCAAAGTGAAGGTCAGCGCACAGATCCAGGACGACCAGATCCGGGTGGCTAGCAAGTCTAAAGATGACCTGCAGAAGGCCATCAACCTCGTGAAGGGCATGCCGCTCGAGTTCCCAGTTCAGTTCGTCAACTACAGATAATCCCAGTATCGAACGATACACTACATCGGACGACCATAGAGCATGAGCGCCGCCGCTCGTCGGCGGCCAAGCAGGGACCAGGCAGGCCGGTAGGCGAGTTGTCCCCGTGAGGTTTGAACTTGGCTGATCTTGATAATCTGAACCCCGCTCCACAAGCGGTCGGCGCACAGTTGGGCACAGGAGAACCGCCCGCTCCTCGGCGGCGCATCCCGCGCAGATACGGCGTCATCGCCCTCGCGCTCGTCCTCATCCTCATCGCCGCCGCCTTCGGCTACGTCAAGTACAAGGGCGGATTCGGCAATGCGCTCGCCCCGTTCATGCCGTCGCCCAATCTCGTGCAGGTCTTCGGGAAACCCAACCTGCGCGTGCTCGTCATGGGCCTCGACGAGAACTGGACCGAGAATGACGAGGCGTATACCGCGGCGTCGCGCACCGACACGCTTATAGGCGTTAACATCGACCTGGCCAACAAACAGATCAACGTACTCTCCATCCCGCGTGACCTGTGGGTCTACATCCCTAAGTCCGGATATGGGAAGATCAACGAAGCCTACGGTGATGGCGGCCCGCAGCGCGTCGAGGCGACGGTTATCAAGAATCTGGGCACACCGGCCTTCGACTACTACGTCGTGCTGCGGCTCGATGCCACGAAGAACATCATCAATGCGCTCGGCGGCATCGATGTCGATGTCGAGAAAGACATGGACTACGACGACACGTGGGGACACCTCCACATCCACCTCAAGAAGGGCCTCCATCATCTGAACGGCGAGCAAGCGGTGGGATACATCCGCTTCCGTCACGATCCTGAAGGCGACTTCGGCCGCATGCGGCGCCAGCGCCAAGTCGTGCAGATACTCGCCAAGCGCATGCGCGATCCAGCCGTCGCGCTCCATCTGCCCGCGCTGCTCAGCGTCATCAAGGACAACGTCCGCACCGATCTGCCTTTCGGCAAGCTCTACGAGCTGGCGCTCGGGATGCGCGGGGTCTCACCGCAGTCGGTGCACAGCGCCGTGCTTCCGGTGGACATCGGGTGGACTAATGGCGAGTCCGTGCTCTTCGCGCAATCCGATGCGCATAAGGTCATCCACACCTATCTCGTGGCGGGGTACGGCAACACGTTTGACCCGTCCACGGTGCATATCCGCGTCGAGAACGGTTCGGGCACGCCCGGCGTCGCCTCGGCGGTGGCCGATTTCTTGCGGCAACGAGGCTATGACGTCGTGGAGACCGGCAACGCCAAGACCTTCAATAATCTGACGACGACCATCGAAAGCGCCGATCAGAAAGTGGCCGGCGAAGTCGCCAAAGAGCTCCCCATCAAGAACCCGCGCATCGCGCTGGGAGCCGTGAACGGCGTCGACGTCGTCGTCGTCATCGGCCGCGACTACCGCCCGCAATAAACCATGACGGTGGAGCGCTCGACCGCATTCAGCCGATGGATGCGTCGCCCCGGCCTATGGCTGTGTCTCATCGCCGCAGTTGTGCTCATCATCTTCCTGCGCCGCTGGATCCATCATGCCCAGCTTGAGTCTGTGCCGGTGATCGTGCCTGCTGGCGTCGCCGCAGCCGACGTCGTCTCGCCACCTGCCGGTGCGATCGCAAGGCGCATGCTGCTCGACGTCGTCGACGCGGCGAAACCTCCGCAGCGTCCGCGCCTGGCGGTCTTGACCTTCGACGATGGTCCCTTCCCCGTCACCACACCCGTGCTGCTCGCGCAGCTCCAAGCGCTGCATGTTCCCGCGGTGTTCTTCCTCATCGGGCGTGACGCGCAAGAGCAGCCGGCCATCACCAAACGCGCCCAGGCTGACGGCATCGAACTCGGCAACCACACCCAGACCCATCCGCAGATGGTCGCGCTTGCTGCCGACGAGCAGATGCGCGAGATCGCGCAAGCCAGCGCGACGATCGCCGCCGTGACGGGAGTCCGCGTGCATTACTTCCGGCCACCCCACGGCAACTACGATGCGGCGACGATCGACGCGGCGCGGGCGCAAGGCGATACGGTCGCGCTGTGGGACGTCGACCCGGGCGATTGGCGCTCGCTGACGTCCGCGCAGATCGTCGACCTCGTGGTCGGACAAGCGCGCTCGCCGGCCGTGATCCTGTTGCATAACGGCAAGCAAGAGACGGTGGAGGCGCTGCCGCGCATCGTCCGCGCATATCGCAACGCAGGCTTTGAGTTCGTGACGCTGTCGCAACTGCAGGCGAGGATGCCGCTCGACGCCATCAACGATCCGCTGCGCGTCAAGATCTGACGGCGCGCGAGCAACCCACGAGACGAGAGGATTATCATGCCTTCGAAACGCCAGATCATCAGGACGAGACCGCAGCGCCCCTACGTCATCGCGCGTATCATCCTGCTGCTCCTCGTCGTCGCCGCGATCGCCCTTGCGGTCTGGCTCCTCGAGCATCCGCATCCGGCGCATGCGCTCATGCTGCTGCAGGAGGCACACCTCGCCGACCGAATGGCGCACATCCACGCTTCCCTGGAGCGAGAGTGCTCATGAAGATCTACATCAAGGGCCGCAACCTCAAGGTCACCCAAGCGCTGCGGGCATATGCGGAAGAGAAGATCGGTCATCTCACCCACTACCTCGATCAGATCATCGATGCCCACGTCACGTTGCGCACCGAGCGCGAGCAGCAGATCGTCGACGTCGTGCTGACCTTGAAGCACTTCCTCATCAAGGCCGAGGAGCGCTCGCCCGACATGTACGCCTCGATCGACCTCGTCCGCGACCGCCTCGAGCAGCAGATCCGCAAGTACAAGACCAAGCACTGGGACCACCATGCCAAGGCCAACGGCAAGACGCCTTCGGGTCCGCGGCGCAAAGCTTCGTCGAGCCGGCCCCCGCGCGAGGAGCCCGAGGACCTTGACAAGTCGCTGCGCATCGTGCGCTCCAAGAAGATCGACATCAAGAAGATGGACCCACAGGACGCCGCCCACCAGATGGAGCTGCTCGGCCACGACTTTTTCCTCTTCGTCAACGACCGAACGGGCGCGGTGAACGTTCTCTATAAGAGACGCGGAGGTCAGCTGGGCCTTATCGAAACCGTCTCCTAGGACCGCCCTGCGGCCAGCACCTAACACGCAAGAAAGAGCTTTCGACGTTGTCCTTCCTTAGCAATATCCGTTCGTGGGTCGACGGGAACGACCGCGAGGTCGCGCGCCTGCGCAAGATCGCGCTGCGCATCAACGATCTGGAACCCACGATCAAGGCCCTCAGCGACGAGGCGCTCGCCGCCAAGACGCCGGAGTTCAAGCAGCGGCTCGCCCAGGGCGAGACGCTCGACGACCTGCTGGTCGAGGCGTTCGCCGTCTGCCGCGAAGCGGCTCGGCGGACGTTGAACATGCGCCACTTCGACGTGCAGCTCATCGGCGGCATGGTGCTCCACGAGGGCAAGGTCGCCGAGATGCGTACGGGCGAGGGCAAGACGCTTGTCGCCACGCTGCCCGTCTATCTCAACGCCCTCGAAGGCAAAGGCGTCCACCTGGTCACGGTCAACGACTATCTCGCCAAGCGCGATGCGGAGTGGATGGGGCCCATCTACCGCTTCCTCGGGCTGTCGGTCGGCATCATCCAGCACTTCTTGCCACCGCCCGAGCGACGCGCCGCCTATGCCTGCGACGTCACCTATGTCACGAACAACGAGGCCGGCTTCGATTATCTGCGCGACAACATGGCCCCGCATCTGGCCTATTGCGTGCAGCGCGAACTGCACTACGCCATTGTCGACGAGGTGGACTCGATCCTCATCGACGAGGCGCGCACCCCGCTCATCATCAGCGGTTCTCCCGAAGCCGTGCTCGGCCCTAACTACAAAGACACGTCGCACCTCTACGAGCACTTCGCGCGCAACATCATGCCGCAACTACGCAAGGACGAGGACTACACGGTCGATGAGAAGATGCACGCCGTGCCGATCAGCGAAGCGGGCGTGGCTAAGGTCGAGAAGCTGCTCGGCGTGCACAACCTCTACGATCAGTCGAACCTCGAGCTGACTCATCAGCTGCAGGCCGCCCTCAAGGCCAAAGAGCTCTTCCGCAAGGACGAGCAGTACGTGGTCAAAGACGGCGAGATCGTCATCGTCGACGAGTTCACCGGCCGCCTCATGTACGGCCGCCGCTACTCCGACGGCATCCACCAGGCGATCGAGGCCAAAGAAGGCATCAAGGTCAAGAGCGAGGACCAGACGCTCGCCACCATCACCTTTCAGAACTATTTCCGGCTCTACAAGAAGCTGGCCGGCATGACCGGCACAGCCAAGACCGAAGAGCGCGAGTTCCGCGACATCTACGGGCTCGACGTGCTCATGATTCCCACCAACGTGACGGTGAGGCGCACCGATCACGATGACGTCGTCTACAAGAACGAAGAAGGCAAGTTCAGAGCCGTCATCAACGAGATCGTCGAGCGCCATACCGCGGGCCAGCCCGTGCTCGTTGGCACGCGCTCCATCGAGAAATCGGAGCGCCTCTCCGCGCTGCTCTCCAAACGCGGCATCGAGCACAACGTACTCAACGCGAAGTACCACGAAAAGGAAGCCGAGATCATCAAAGACGCAGGGTTGCGTGCAAAAGTCACGATCGCCACCAATATGGCAGGCCGCGGCGTCGACATCAAACTCGGGGAGTCGGTCACGGATCTGGGCGGTCTGCACATCATAGGCACTGAACGCCACGAGTCCCGGCGCATCGACAACCAGCTGCGCGGCCGCTCCGGCCGGCAAGGCGACCCGGGCTCGTCGCGCTTTTACGTCGCGCTCGATGACGAGCTCATGCGCATCTTCGGCGGCGAGCGCATCCGGTCGACCATGGAGCTCTTCAAACTCGACGACGATACGCCGATCGAAGCCGGTATTCTGACCAAGTCCATCGAGAACGCGCAGAAGAAGGTCGAAGCGCACAACTACGAGCAGCGCAAGCATGTCCTCGAATACGACGACGTCATGAACAAGCAGCGCTCGGTCATCTACGCCGAGCGACGCCGGGTGCTCGAAGGACACGATCTGCGCTCGTCGCTCGCCGAGATGTTGCGCCAAAAAGCCGAGCAGGCGGTCAACACCAATTGCGCGGACAACGTCCATCCGGCGGAGTGGGACCGTCCGCAGATCCTGACCGATATGGAAGCGGCTGGCGTGCGCGGCCTTGCCAAGCGCGTGCCGCCCGAGAAGCTCGAGCCGCTCTCCAAAGAAGAGATGGTCGACCTGCTCGCTCGCGAAGCGGACGCGATGTACACGGAAAAAGAAGAGCGCATGATCAAGCGCTATCCCGACCTTGATGGACCGGGCTTGCACGAGGCGCTGCGCAGTCTCGAGCGCCAGACCATGTTGCAGATCATCGACCGCCTGTGGATCGATCATCTGTACACCATGGACAGCTTGCGTCAGGGAATCGGGCTGCGCGGCTGGGGCCAAAAAGACCCGCGTGTCGAGTATGAAAAAGAAGCCTTCGAGCTGTTCGAAGACCTCAAGATCGCCATCCAAGAGGAGTTCTTGAGCGCGATGCTCCAGGGCGAGGACTTCCATATCGTCGTGCAGCCGCCGCAGGGTGCGCCGCCACCCCCGCCACAGACCGGGCTCACCGAAGGCCCACCGCAACAGGCGCCGATGTCCGGCATGCCCATGCCGGATGCCGCGGCGCTACGCCGCTTCGACCAGCTGCACTCCAACCGCGACGAGTCCTCGGGACCTCAGCCCGTGCGCAAAGCCGATAAGAAGGTCGGCCGCAACGATCCATGCCCGTGTGGGTCAGGCAAAAAGTACAAGAAGTGCCACGGTCTCGCGACCGTGTAAGAAAAGACCTTAGACCGGGCATTCTGGGACAGTGAGCGCTAAGTCTCGATTCTGAACCGGGATTCCAAACGTCCGGTGATCATTCATAAAACGTCCGGTTTCGTTCACGATCATCGGTGGTACGGGCAATCGATCGGATCGAGCCTATCGTAGCCACTAATCGGCGATTACGATCGGCCACGATCGGATGTCGTCGAACGTCGTTCGAAAACGATCGCGAACGTCCGGTATTCGAACGCCGAACCAGGGGCCTTTATTTTGCGGGCTTTATCGTTCGCTATCGAATGGGTCTACAAAACGATCGAAAACGGACGCAAACGTCCGGTGCCCGTGGCCTGCGCATACGTTCGCATGATTCGTGCCGAGCGAAGGCTCTACAAAACGGAGAAAAACGGGCTTCAGTGCCTAATGGCCATCAACTCATCTCGCTGAGGGATACTGCACAATGCCTCAAAAACTTCCGGTGCCGCTTCTCGACTCTGGATCCCGACTCCGATCCGGACATGACGTCCGGTCTGAATGTGCTGATTTGGGGTTGGTGATTGGCGCCAAGTCGGCAGTCCAGCGGGCTGCATCGCGGTCGCTTGGGTCCGATTACGACTTGATCTGCTGTCCGTTGCTCAGGATTACGATCTTATCAGCGTGACGCACGCCGAGCAGGTCTTGATCGTAGTAGACCGTGACCCACGTCCCCGGCTTGAGGTCCGCCATCTGCACGGTCGTCTTTCCATCATCGGAGAACACCTGCTTGAACTTGGGCACCATCAGGAAGCTGAGGGTTTCGCCTCCGTCGGTGTTGTGCAATTTCATGTTCGAGGTCGACACGTGAACGACTTGACCCGTCCAGACGTGTGTGTCGGCTTGGGCCGGCGCCGCTGCGAGCAACACTGCAGAAACGACCGGGACGGCCAAAGCCGCGAGCGTGAGATTACGCATGTATTTTCCTCCTCGTGAGCCTGAGTATGTTGCGTTCACATCGGTTCAGCGCGCGCTGGCTGGGCTTTCCCGCTCCTGCTCGTCTGCCTTGCGTTCGTCGTCGCCTTCGTGCTGCGCCGCAGGGTTGATCTCTTCGGCTAACTGGGTCAGCCGCGCGTCGGTCTGCTTCTCCTCCTCCAAGGTCTGCTCGAGGAGGTCCACCGCCTCGGTGATGCCGAGCAGCTCGGCATGCCGGCGAGCGGTCCCGTAAGCGGCGATCTCGTAGTGTTCGACACGCTGCGCCGCGCCGATGATGCCTGCGTCTTTCGTGTCGGGCTGCAGATCCTGTTCGAGGACCTCTTTGCCCTCGTCGATGATGCCCTCCATGCCGACGCAGCGCTTTGCGCGCGCCGCGACGTCGATGGCGTCGAATATCTGCTCGAGCCGCGCCACGTGTCCGCGCGTCTGCTCGAGATGTTCCTCGAAGGCGGCGGTCAGATCACCGGAATTGGCCGCCGACGCCATCTTGGGGAGCGCCTTCACGAGTTGGTGCTCCATGCTATACAGGTCTTTGAGTTCGTCCACGAACAGGTCGCGCAAAGTTCCGTTTTTCATCTCTTCCTCTCATTCTGGTGCTGCCGCATGAGCGGCAGCGACCCCATTGTTTCCTGACGCCGAGCGGCTCAAACGCTGTTTGAACCGTCCGTTTTGGGGAATTATCTGCGCAACCAGAAAGGGGTGCGTCATGGGAAACATCTTGTGGACGATCATCGTGATTCTTTTTGTGCTATGGCTTATCGGTTTTGCCGCTCACATCGGCGGCAGCCTGATCCACCTGCTGCTCGTCGTCGCGCTCGTCGCGTTCGTCTTCAACCTCATCACCGGGCGGCGCGAGGCGGTCTAGCCGTTCGCGGCGTGCGTTCGCGACCAGCGATGGTGCGCTGTGGCGCGTCCATCGTCGGCGCCGTGCTCTGTCCGCCGAATTAGGGCCTTGTGAACGGGCCAGATGAGTGATGAGGTGAGGAAACGACGAGAGTTAGGTCGGGGCCGGCAGCTTGACGGAGTCCGTCGCCTCTTTGAGGGCCGGGAAGGCGGGGACGATTTGGGAAAGCCCAGCGATCTCCAATATTCGCGCGGCGAACCCACTTGCCGGAGCGACGAGCGCCACGCGCTGGCGATGGATGCGTATCTTCGTCGAGACCTCCGCCAGCAGTGCGATTGTGCGGCTGTCGAAGTAGGTGGCCTTCGTGAGGTCGACGACTAATCCGGCACCCTGTTCTTCTATCGCCTGCTCGAGATAGAGCCTAAGCTCTCCAACATTTGCGATGTCGACTTCGCCCTCGATGCTCACAACGGTGACACCGCTGGCTGACTGGCTCGAGAATCTGGCCTGGTGTGTCACTGTGTAGTCCTCCCAACGGGTTGCCTGAGACGTACGATGGTGCCGCTGTCGGTGCGGTTCAATTCGACGTTGTTCACGATGCCTTTGACGACTCGCAGACCGTACCCACCTCCATCGTAGTGCGGCGAGCGCCAGTGGCCGCGGTCAGATATGTCGATGATGAGGTTTCCCCCTTCAACCCATGCGCGGACGCGGACGTCTCCACCCTTGACCCCATATGCGTGCTCGATGGAGTTCATGATTGCCTCGCCGACGGCGACTTGCAGGAGTTCTATGCGCTCCGCGCTCAGGCCGACTGCCAAGTAGAATCGCCGGAGCGCCTGACGGAAAAGACGGCTGCTACCCGGTATTGCCGGCAAGGTGTGGTCCAATTCCAAAAGCGGCCAGGCTGACATCTTAGCGGTGAGCACTGCGACATCATCTTTCGGCGCTGCGCTGATGAGCTTGCCGGCGATCGCCTTCGCCGGATTGGACGGCTCGGTTTCCATCGCTTCTCGGAGGGCGGTCACGAGTTGAGCATCGGCATCCTGCGAACCCCGGGCATCTTCGACCAGACCATCCGTATAGAGCACGAGCATCGAGCCTTGCGGCACCATGATCGTCTGTTCCAAGAAGAGCGTGCTAGCGTTCACCCCCAGAGGCGGTGAGATAGGAGGAAGCCGCGTGGACTCACCATCCTGGCTGATGACGACCGGCGGGGGATGGCCGGCAATCGAACACGTGTATGTCAGCTCCTCGGGGTCGAGTATGCCGAAGACCGCGGTCGCCATCTCCGGACGGTCGTTGAGCAACAGCTGATTGGCGCGAGACAGCACCCGCGACGGAGGTATCCCCTCGAGCGCGCTTGCGCGGATCATCAACCGTAGCGCGCTCATGATGGACGCGGCTTGCAATCCTTTTCCCGCGACGTCGCCGATGGAAAGCGCAATTCGGCCGTCACTGAGCTGAAAGGCGTCGTACCAGTCTCCCCCAACCTCAGCCTCCTTGGCCCCGGGCTGGTAATGGGCGCGTATTTCGATCCCCGGAATATCGGGCAGGGTAGCAGGCAGCGACGACCGCTGGAGCATATCTGCCACGCGATGCTCGCGAGCGTAGAGACGCGCGTTATCGTATGCGAGCGCGATGCGCCGCGCCATGACGCTCAGGAATCCCACATCCTCGGCTTCGTACCTCAGATCTGAGCCGGACACGAGCGTCAGCGCGCCGATCGTCTTCCCACGGGCCTCAAGGGGCAGCGATATCAGCGAACCAAGCCCGGCGCGTTTCAAGAGTCCCAGCTGATCGTCGCTCTTGGCCATCACTGATGGAGAGCGCTGCCAATCGGGCCTCCCCGTCGCGATCACGTGGATCGTCCGATAGCCGAACAGAGCGGCTTCTCGAGGATCGCGCAGCACCTTCTTCAACGCCACGGTGAGTTCTGGATCGTGATGGAGGGCGAGCACCCGCTCGACCTCCCCGTCGTCCGCGACGATGTCGATTGTGCACCAATCGGCGAAGCGCGGCACGATGACGTTCGCCGTCTTCTCCAGCACGACGGCGGGCTCTAACGACGACGCAAGCGTGCGACCGAGATCCGAGGAGAAGGCGAGCCGCTCTTCGTCTCTCTTGCGACGGGTGATGTCAAGGTTGAATCCGGCCCACCCGGTCGTGAGCCCATCATCGTCCGTCAGCCGAGCCCCGCGCGAGAGTATCCAGTACGTTTTGCCGTCTTTGGCCCGAACCCGATACTCGCTTTCGAAGACATCCTTCGTGTCGCGCGCACGCCATGCGGCCAAGTACCGCTCTTGATCCTCTTCAGGAACCCGCTCCCTCCAGCCCCCTTCTGCGATCTGCTCTCGCGTCGTGCCGAAAAGCTCGCAGTACGCCTCGCTGACGTAGATCAACTCATCACCGGCAGCGTTCGTCTGCCAAACCCCAAAGGGCAGCGACTCGCCGACCACCCGGTAACGCTTCTCCGAGCGGCGTAGCGCGGCTTCAGCGGCGTTGATGCTCTTTAGGTCGACGAGCTCTCGACGCGCTCCGCGCAGGTCGTCGTCGGTCGCCGCCTGGCGCTCCATATGGGAGCGCAGGCCCTCGACCAGCAAGACCGCGGCCACCAACCCCAGTGCCGAGACGGCGGTGTTCCACCCGATACGAGTCGGCTCGGGCCGGAATCCGCCGTAGGCTTCGATAGCCGTGAAGAAGAGCGCCGAACCGATCCCGCTCACGATGCCCCACCGGTAGCCCGCGATCGCGGTGATCGCGATGACGAAGACGATGGCGAGCGGGCGCAGTTGAATGGCCGGCAGGTAATAATCCAGGACACCGATCGCAGCCAAAGAGCACACGGCCGCGACAATCGCCCTAACCTCTTCGCGACGCGTCAGGCTAAACGTGCTTTTACTCCCTCGACTCCATAGCATTTGTCCATGTCCGCGTCGAGCTGTGCCGGATCGTCGAAAATGGCGTCCGCCCTCGCCAGCGAGCGATCGTCCCAGCCCCCACACCGCAGAGCGATGCGTACGCCGGCACTGTGCGCCGCCGTGACGTCATACGGGGTGTCGGCCACCATGAGCGCTTCATCTGCCGCGAGCCCCATCTTCTGCAATGCTGCGGTCACCACATCCGGCGCCGGCTCGGCTTTTTCGGCGTCGTGGGCGCAGGCGCGCAGGCGCAGGCTGTCCTCGATGCCTGCAACCGCCAGGATATCGGCCAGCTCGTCGCCCGCGGCAGAGCTCGCCACCCCGAGCACATAGCCCCGGTCCTCAAGATCAAGAGCAGCTCCTTGCATCCAGGAGCGGATTTGAGCTTGTGAACGTAGTCTTGACGGAAGATGCGCCCATGGTCTAGCAGGATCTCGTGTTTGATCGTGGGTGACAGTTTCGGCTTGATCGATGAGACGAGCTGCTCGCCGCCCATCCCCACAAACGGACGTACGATCGCGGGTGTCACGTCGAATCCTGCGTGGGCGAACGATCGCGCCCATGCGGCCGCATGGGCGGCGTTGCTGAGCACGAGGGTGCCGTCAACGTCGAAGATATATCCCCGCGTGGTCACGCCGAGCATGGCACGTGTTTACCCCCGGAACGGACCCTCAAACGGGGATCTCATGGAGAGACGCGCGATTGAGATGATCGCGAGCAGCACGCATGCAAGGATGACATCCTGGGGTGTCGCAGGGGCCATGCTCCTCCTCCTCTATCCGTTTGTGCGTTGCATGGTATTTCCCGCTGGGCGGTCCGCCAAAACGCGTGTACCCCGGCATATTGGGTATACCGCTTTCAACTTGGCCTGCCACACGCAGTCACGTGGGAGCTAGGGAACGATGAACGTCAACGAATGGGATGATGTCGCGGACGCGACGAGCGAAGAGACGTCGAAAAAGGCCACTCAAGCGGACGAAGCAAGGACGGAGGCTGACGTCCGTGAACAGGCGGAACGCATCGTCGCCGCCGCTAAGCGGACGGAAGCTCGGTGGCGAGCCGCTGTGCTCTGCTTGTGATTCTTGACCATACGCGAAATGCGCGCCCTAAGCGACTGTCTTGACAGGAGGACATATGCCCAGGAAATACGGCAAGAAAGCCGGAGAAAAGGTTGAGCGAGCAATGCACGAGATGAACGAAGGCAAGTTACGCTCGGGCCGTTCCGGGAAAAAGGTCACGAGCCGCAAGCAGGCCGTCGCCATCGGCCTCTCCGAAGCGCGTAAGGCAGGCGGCAGAATGCCTTCGCCCAAGCGCACAGCGAGTCGCCCGCGCAAACGCGGCGCCGCAAAGCGCCGCACCCGGTAGCGAGCAGAGCTGTCATCACAAAGCACGTGAGAACGCCAACGACGGTCGACCACAGCGCGCGGGAGCGGTCTGACGCATTCGCTGTGACGATGCCGAAAGATCCTAGCCTCGTCGCGGCGTTGCGGCTCACCGCCTCTGCCATCGGGCACCACGCCGGTTTGTCGATCGATGCGATCGACGATCTGAAAATCATGGTGGCCGAAGCATGCAGCTACTGCATCCAACATGGTGGATCAGGACGCCTGAAGATCTCGTTCGTCCAGGCGGATGGCTTCCTGACCGTGAGCGTGGAGGATGCCGAGCGCACCCAAGACCTGTGGACGGATCAGACGACTGATTTCTTCGAGACCGACGAGGGTCTCTTCATCATCAAGAGCCTCGCCCATAGCGTCGAATATCGCATCGATCCGCATCGGGGCCTGAGGCTGACCTTCCGCGCGAGCATCGGGTAGGCCACACATGCTTGCCGGCAGACCATATGAAGATGTCGCTGTACGTCTTGACAAGAGTCGCGTGCGCGAGCTCGTCGCCGAATACGCGGCGACGAGCTCCGAGTCGGCGCGCGAGCAACTCGTCCTGGCTCACGTAGGGTTCGTGCGCTACCTGGCGCTGCGCTTCGCCAACCGAGGAGAACCCGTCGAGGATCTCATCCAGGTGGGGCTCGTTGGGCTGCTCAAAGCGGTCGATCGCTTTGACGCCCAGCGCGGCGTGGAGTTCAGTACCTTCGCGCTGCCGACGATCGTCGGCGAGCTCAAACGGCATTTCCGCGACAAAGGATGGGCGCTCCACGTCCCCAGGCGCCTGCAACAGTTGAATCTCGCAATTTCCTCGGCATCGGAAACGCTGACGAACGAACTTGGGCGATCCCCCAGCGTCGAAGACATCGCAGCGCGACTGGGATCGACGCCCGAAGAGATCCTTGAGGCTCAAGAGGTCGGCTACGCATATGCGCCTCGCTCGCTCGATGCCGACCATAGCGCAGACGACGAGTCCGGATCGCGCAGCCTGCTCGAGCGCATCGGCGAGGATGACAAGGCGCTGGAACAGATCGAAGATGCCGAAGGGGTGAAGCGCGCCTGCGCGACGTTGGACCCTCGAGAGCGCGTCGTGATCTATCTTCGCTACTTCAAGGACCAGTCACAGGTCGAGATCGCCCGCCGTCTCAACGTCTCGCAGATGAGCATATCCCGCCTGCAACAGCGAGCCGTGGCGAAGCTGCGAGCGGCCTTGTTCGGCAAGACGCCTCCGTCAGAATAGTCGCTCGACTCTCCATCCCGTCTGTTTGAACTGAGCTCGTGTGGGAATCCAATGTGCGGAGAGCACAGCTGCGCCGCAGCGGCTCTTTTCTCAAGCTCTTGTGGAGGACATATGCAGAACGATCGAAACCTACGCCGCGCGAAGAAAGACCTCGAGGACCTTTCCGATGAGTACTCGCACCGCGTCAAAGCGGGGACCGAACGCGCCAAGCGCGAGCTGTTGGGAAACTCGATGACGGCGACGCAAAAGACCACGTCGGCCGTCAAAGAGGCGGGCCACCGGGTGGCCGCGGGGGTCGACAAGACCAAGCGAAACCTTCGCGACAAGGCTCGGTGACCGGGATGAGCATTCTTGCATGGATCGTCGTGGGGGTCATCGCTGGTTTTCTGGGCAAGGCGGTCGTGCCGGGTGATGGACCTGGGGGCGTGCTCGGAGACCTCGTCGTCGGCGTGGTCGGAGCGCTCCTCGGTGGCTGGCTGTTCAACGCCTTCGGCAATCCAGGCGTGACAGGCCTGAACCTGTGGAGCATCATCGTCGCCTTCGTCGGCAGCGTCGTGCTCTTGCTCATCTTTAGAGTGATCACACGGCGAACGGTCTGATCACCTTTGAATCCCAAACTTTGTCGGAGCGGGAGTGACCCAACCGCGTCGCTCCTGACTTCGTGTGGCCAAGAAGCCTGAAGCAGTAGCGCGGGGGGCGACGGACGTAGTACCGGCAGCCGAGCTCGGCTCGCGTGAGGCGCGCCTGGCACGGGAGCCGAACCGCCTGGTGCGCTTGCTGCGGATCCTTGGACCGGGCATCGTCGTCGGCGCATCCGATGACGATCCATCGGGCGTCGGCACGTATGCGATGGCCGGCGCAGCGATGGGCTTTTCCATGCTCTGGACGACGCTCGTCACCTTTCCGATGATGACCGCCGTGCAGTATATCTGCGCGAAGATCGGTTTGGTCTCGGGGAAGGGTCTGAGCGCCGTGCTGCGCCAGCATTACCCGCGTCCCCTGGTCTATGGTGCGGTGATCGCTCTAGTGGTGGCCAACTCCATCAATGCAGGCGCGGACATCGGGGCGATCGCCGCGGCCTTCAACCTGCTGATCCCGGTCTCCGTCATCGCTCTCATCGTGCCCATCGCGTTGATCTTGCTGGCCTTACAGATCTGGGGCTCGTATCGCACGATCGCTGCGGTGTTCAAATGGCTGTCGCTGGCCTTGTTCGCATATATCGGAGCTGCGTTTTTCGCTCATCCGAGCGCTGTAGAGGTGTTGCGCGGGACATTCTTGCCTCATATCCGTTGGGATCCACAGTCGCTGACCATGCTCGTCGCGATTCTGGGAACGACGATCTCGCCGTACATGTTCTTCTGGCAAGCGAATCAAGAGGTCGAGGAAGACATCGCGCTTGGGCGCAGGTACTACTGGCAGCGCAAGGGCACGACCGACGCGGAGCTCACCTATGCGGCCTGGGATGTCAACGTCGGCATGCTTTTCTCCAACGTCGTCGCGTATTTCATCATCCTGTGCACGGCGGCGACGCTTTTCACAGCCGGTCAGACGCACATAGGGACTGCAGCCGAAGCGGCAAAGGCGCTGGAACCGCTGGCCGGGCGATGGGCGTCCGCGCTCCTCGCGTTCGGTTTGATCGGCGGCGGCTTTCTGGCCGTCCCCGTTCTCACCGCTTCATCGGCGTATGCCATGTCCGAGGCCTTCGGCTGGAAGTTCGGCTTGAGCGAGCGGCCGGGGCGAGCACCGCAGTTCTACGGCGTGATCGCGATCTCCACGCTCATCGGCATCGAACTCAATTTCGTCGGCATCAGCCCGATCGACGCTCTCTTCTGGACCGCGGTGATCAACGGTATCTTGGCGCCAGCCCTGCTCGTCTTCGTCATGCTCGCCGCCAACAACCGCGCGATCATGGGCGCGCGGGTCAACACTCCGCTCTTGAACGCCATCGGCTGGACGACGACCGTAGTGATGGGGCTGGCCGCGATCGGCAGCCTTGTCACGATGGGGAGATGATGATCGCCGTGACGTCTATGTTTGCAAAATGGTGAAGCCCATGAAGACCTCCTACGTGACAGGCTGGCGCTCATCAAGTCACTCTTGCGACCCTGAGCAAAACATCAGTACGGCGACAACCAGGATTCCAAGGCCAATCAGACCCGCATAGCCAGGAGAACCTGCCGCGGCCTGAAGCGTTTGCCATTGAGTGGGGCTGATCGCTCCCCGAGGCCCTTCATCGCAAAATGCACTCGGCCGAGCGGGAGCCTTGCCTTCGGATACTTCCTGCGCAAAGCGTAATGCCTAAACCACAAAGTCAGCTCGAATAGAGCCTCGCGGTTAAGCGACTGCAGGAAGGACTTGTCAAAGATCAGATTTGGTCCCATCGGGCAAACACTTCGACGACGCCAGTACGAAGCTCTCCCGCGCGTCTAACGCGCTCGCGTAGATCGTCGCGAATCGTGAATGGTTGAAGCAGGCCGCGGCCGCCGCGTCGAATAGATCGAAAATGTTACGTATCGCCTATATTGACGACAGCGGCAAGGTTAATGACCCTAGCTCCTCTGTTATGGTGCTGGCTGGCTACATAGCCGAAGCACGGCAATGGAGCGCATTTTGCGATGAGTGGGGTGAGCACTTGAAGCGCCACGGCGTTCCATACGTGCATATGCGTGAAGCGCTTCGTGGCACCGGAGTCTTTGGAGGTTGGAAACGCGATCAAACCGATGATTTCCTTGAAACGTGTGCCAAGATCATTAACAAGCACGTGCTCTTCGGCACAGCTGTTGTCCTATGGCAAGACGCTTGGGAGTACGCGGTCAATGTGGCCCGAAAATACCGCCTACTTGACTTTGGCGTTCAGGACTACGCGGACCCGTATCTCTTCAAATTGCAATTCCTTCGCATTGGCCTAATGTTTCACGCGGCCAAGAAAGGATACGACGACGAAATTAGTATCGTTTTCGACGAACACGACGTAGACGCACACCGCGTTGCAGGTTTATTCCACCAATTAGCTGCTGCCGCGCCTACCTACCTCGCCAAGAAATTCCCTTCGTTACAACAGACGACGCCTGATTTTCATAATGACAAGATTGTTACACCGCTTCAGGCCGCTGATGTTGGCGCGTGGTACGTTCGACGGAGATACGATAAAGGAGTGGGCGGCGCATCGGATCGTTCATACGAGAAAGAGATTCTAAGAGGGCCTAAGTTTGTTCAAACACGGTTCCCGCTGGAGGTCTTAAGGGCAAAAGTCGACGGCGATGTTGGAGTGACCCCCACCGGAGCTAGACACCCGATAAGCGAAAGCATCGCTAGGAAGGTGATCTATGTCGAAGGACAAGTCAACTCCTCAGCCTGAGTCCGAGAAGTTCGATCGCTGGACAGCGTTTTGCCGAGACCGGGGGTTTCCAGGCAGGGGCTTTTTTGTCTTGCGACGGTGTAAAAAGGCATTTGACCAGGTAAATTGCGCTGCATGCGAACGTTATCCCGCGTGCACCGCCGCTCGCCATATCCGACCGGGCATTCTGGGACAGCGACCGCGGCCTGCTGATCCTGAAGCGCGATTCAAAACGTCCGGTGACCGGGTATTTTGATCGACGGCAATTTAAAACATACAGTCGTGTTTGCCGGTCTACGGCGTATTTGCCGGACAATTGAATTCAACTGGCCGCGCAAAATTCAAACTCAAACGTCCGATGATTCTTTCACGATCATTGATTGTCAACGCGCGAAACGTCCCGTATCTTGGCAGCAATAACTTCTACCATGAGACCATCGCGCTCCGTTATCAGCAAATGACGTTCGCTCGCCGCTTGGATCCAGCCGTTCCCCACGAGCGTCGCACCATCACCGTCGAGCTGCATGATGATGCCCGGACTGTCGAGTGTTGCATAGTTCGCCCCGTGGAAGTGATCGCAATACACCTCGATGGCGCGCGCGAGCGTGCCGCCGGTCGCCCGCGAGATCGCAACGGATGTGAGGATGCTGACCCGGTGGTGCGCCCGCAACTCGTCGAGTGCGCTCCCACTTCCCACCAACCCGTCAGCGCACGAATCGCCGTCAGCGAGCACGTGCGGCGGAACGCCGTACGCCGGGAGGGAAGGCGCGTTTGTCAAAATCGCCTCTCCCGCTCTGAGCTCGTACCAATCTCGCGCACCGCTGGGGAGAACCGCCGAGATCAGTCTGTTACCGTTTCTAAAAGACAAAGCATAATAGCCGCGGGGCAGCCAAATCGGATGGAGAACGCCCCGCACAAGGCTCGCGATTTCCTGATAGGGAGACTGTTCAGTGTTGTACGTGACGTAAAGCGTCTCGTCGACGACGCGCGCTTCGCCTAAAAGCCAGGAAGGTCTGAAGACGGTCACATCGACGCCGGCCCCAAACGAATTCTTCCCCAACCTCGGCGCGAGCGCGATGAGCCTTGCCGCCGCTTCAGACGATATCGGTGAAGGATAAGAATTCCCGCTCTCCGTCAGGGCGGCTTCGCCTTGCGAGGCCCACGAGCCCCGCGAGCCTCGCGCACAGCCGCCGAAGGCGACGCACGCAACGATGCATGCCATCCAAAGGATGACGACCGATCGGCTCATCGAACGACGTTCTCTAACGTAGAAAGTCATTCGCGAAACCGGATGTTGCACTCAGGATCTTCTCCGCTTCGCCACCCATAAGGAATTCGACAGCATCAGTCGCAGGAAAACGCATTAACCTCACACTCAAGATTCCAGGACGCCGTGAGTATCCGTCGAATTGGGTTGCGAACTAAGCTGCTGGCGCGTAGAATACTGGACGTCTCGTATTGAATATCGGACGTTTGCTTACAAATTCGCAGCTGCAATCCTAAGACCTAAGCAGCGCCTAAGTTGTCAAATCAAGCCCATTCGCGGCGCTGCGATTCGCCTACTAGGAGCGCCGGCTGATCACTAACACTGCATCCTGATTCGCGAACGCAAACGTCCGGTGGCCGAATCGCAAAACGTCCGGTCCGTACGCTAGGACCACTGACGCCGAGTCACGATTTCCGATTGTAGAAATGCCTATGTGCTCGGCGGACGAAGGCCGCCTCCGCCCCGGTCGCGAACGTCGGCGGGCACCAAAGCATCCGTCCCGAGGCTGCATTCATTTGAACGCTTCGGCGAAATCGTACGTCCGACCACTGTAGTGCCCCGAGCGACGTTCGGGAAAAGGAGAACGTATGCGCAAGCTCTTCTATGGGTTCGCGGCGCTTGTCATTGCCAACGCCAGCATGATCGCCGTCAGCGCGAGCAGCAACTTGACGAAAGTCTACAATATCGAGCACACGGGTGCTTCCTCCCAGAGCGGCACGATCACGTTCCAAGCCATGGGCTCGGAGACCAAAGTGACCATCAACATCACCAAGGAAGGGGCGAGCGCGGACGAGCCCGCTCACATCCACGCGGGCAGCTGCAAGAATCCGGGCGCCGTAAAGTTCCCGCTGACCAACGTCGTGCACGGCTTCTCGGAAACGATCCTCAACGTTCCGATCAGCGAAGCCACGGTTGCCGGCACGTCGGTGAACATTCACAAGTCGCCCGCGCAACTCAATATCTACGTAGCATGCGGCAACATCTCACGCCATTCGCCCGCTTGATTGCAAGCAGACCGACTTGTTGCCACGAAATGTTTCCCTTTCACAAAGATGAGTTTCATCGCCAAGGTTATACCCTCAAGGCTTGGCGGCAACCTTAGGTTAGCCTCAATTTTGCCCGTTGTTGCGGTCGCCGCAAGGAGACAGGGTCATTTTGCGGCGCGAAGAAAACAAAGTGCCCCGACATTTCAGCCAGAGCTCTTCACCGCAGTGCTAGCGTGTCTGTCAGTTAAATGCCTTTTTAAACGGCGGCGAGGCGGGATAGGAGTTAAGCCGCGCAAAATGAGGCCCCTCCCCGGCGCGAGGTCGCGAGGCGGCTAAGCCGCGATTTCCTTTCCTGACGCGCAGGCACCTGAGCTCATCGCAATGGATTATTTTTGAATCCGCCATAGGTCAAGTACGCGCCCATCGCTAGCGAAACGATGAAATAGAAATAGAAGTATTGGCTGAAGTGCAGCGAGTTGTAAAACGCCTGTTCCGCCGAGGCCGGCAGCCACACGAAGGTCAAACCTTTGACGAGCACGATCCAGCCGTAGAGGGTCACGATAAACGGTAGCGCACCGCCCGACCAGCGGTTGTGCGTGACGACCATGACAATGCCGATGAGCGTTGTGAAGACACCCACGGTCCACATCAATGCCGCGCTCGCAAAGAACCCGCTCATGACGTCGATGGTGTTTTGGCGGTTAGCGACCATCCCAACGACCGCCAGCAGAATCCACAGGCCGAAAATCCGCGCCCAGAGCTTGGTAGACATGGTTCTACGCGTTCCTTTTGCGCATTGGGGAAAACCTTCTTGGTCTCGCCACGCTCAGTAAGTAGCGAAGCACGAAACGTCTCTTTGGAGATATACCCCGCCGATTTCCATAGGTGGCCCGATTCGGCGCTCGCACACCGGACATTGCGGTCAGTGATCCTCAAGGGATCGAGATCGACAAGACTGGCCCGAACCCGCACATTATCTCGACACTTCAGGGGCTGAGCTCAAATTCGAACGCAAAAGTCCGTCTCGTTATTTCCACCGGTCGGCTGGCGCCGTCACGTAGTTTTTCCACATGTACCCCCACGGTAGAACGAGTGGCACAAGAACTACACCCAAGAAAATCGAGAAGGAATTATCGGCGGTGTCCGCATCGATGTGGTGCGTGAGCCAGAGCGGCAGCCATATCGTGATGGTCCATAATAGTTTCCACGCAAGCTCGAAGATTAGAAGCGGCAGCATTTTGACTGGATACCGAACTCCCAATAGCGAGAGCGCGGTAAGCGCGCCGAGAAAGCACATCCCGACGCCGTGCCAAAAATTCCACGGCCTAATATGGTGGATAATGGCTAGCCAGGTTTGACTCCCCTGAGCCAACCCAATGAGCAAGTACATCGCTCGAAGCAAGTAGAGCCGGAACAGCGAAAGCTCCGACGCAGGGCGCACATCAAGCATGTCTATTCACTTTGTGTTGACGCTGTGATCCTCTTTGGACGCGAGGATCATGGTTGCGCGAGCTCGAGTTCGATCTCGTCGCGAAGTGGAATACCATCCTGCCCAATCGTCCAGATCTCCGGCTTGAGCGCGCGGCTGACGGCAAGCGCATTGGGACGCAGGGCCCGCAGCGTGAAGCCTCGCTTCTGATAAAAGCGCAGCGCACGCAAGTTGTCGTTCGTGGTGATCAGCCACACCGGAACGCTGCGTGCGCGCGCGATCGCCCGGACAGCGTCGACCAGTGCAGTGCCGACCCCGCCACCGGTATCCAGGCTATTCAGAGTGACCATTTCCATGCCTTCGGGTCCGAAACGATACGTGACGACACCGACAACGGTATCGCCTCGACGCGCCGCAAAACCCTCAAGCGAGGCAGGAAAGTGCTTGGCGCCGCGGGTGACTATAAACGGACCGCTCCAATGCTCGTTGATGAATGCAGTCAGCCACCCACGGTCAGATTCACCGAACGGAGAAATCGTGAAATCCGGCATCGACGCGCCGCTTCGGCGCTGCCAACCTCGCGCCTCTCGCGTCCGTAACGCGATTCACCGGCGGTGTCGCTGTCCCAGAATGGCCGGTCGAAGGTCTTTGTAGATCGTTGCGAGGCAAAAAGGCATTTGACCAGGTAAATCGGCTCAAGGCGAACGTTGTCGCGCCCCCGGACAGGCGAGCATATTTTCGTGCTCAAAGTTCCTAAATGGTATCGTCATGAACCAGCCGGCCCGTAAACTGGCCTATAGCTTAGCAACACGTTACCAGATTTGAATGTTCGCGATCCAATCAGCTGCAGCCTGAGACTGCGGTCAAGACCCTTGAATATTGGTGTGCCTGCACCGACGACGACGGGGGTCATCATGAAGATACACTCGTCAATCAGGTCGGCTTTTAGAAAAATCACGGCAAGTTCCGAGCCGCCGACCCAGATAGATTTTCCTGGTCCATTCTTTAGCCGCCGAATCTCTTCCGGATCAAACTCTCTCTTCAGTTCCACGTTCTTCCAATTCTTTTTCTCTTCAACTCGATCGAGCGTCCTGGAATAAACGATCTTCGGCGTGTGATTGAGCAAGCGGGCGATCTCGAGGTTCTCCTTGGACATCGTCGCATCGTCAGCCGCACCAGGCCAAAACGATTTCATCAATTCGTACATGCGCCGGCCGTAGATAAAAAGGTCGGCGTCGCTCAACAATTCCACGGCGAATCTGTTGAATTCATCGTCCACGTTGTGCCATGAGAGATCGTGATCGTGACCCTCGAAGTAGCCGTCGACGCTGAGCGACATATAGACGCAGATTTTTCTCATCTCACTTCATTTTGCTCCCAGCGGTGCAGCCCCCGCCCCCTTGCGTACGCGAAGCCTTGTGGCATGAGGCGCGGCCGCATCTTCGCGCCGTGGCCCTCGCGCGAATCGTTGCCGCGGTTACGGCCCGAGCCGGTCCGACTCAGAATCGAGGGTTCGATCGCAAACGTCCGGTGTGTTCGGCCGAACGTCTTACGACTTAGGATAAGCAGTTGTAGGGCTGAGCTGTCCTCGAAACGGTCGAAAACACGCGCGAATGTCCGGCACCTGAGACACCGATTCAGATGATCAGGGGATGGTGTCAGATGGCTGGCCGGCGCGCCCATGTTTCAATGATGCGGGGTCCGCTCAGCACCGTATTTGGATCGCGAACAAAATCGTACAACTCGACCAGGATCCTTTCGACGTCGTCGCGCGACGCGACGCCTTCGGCGATCACCGCATCCGCTATATTCTCCAGGGTCATCGGGGTGATCAGCTTTGTGTCGCCACTCATTCCCGCGTGCTGGACGACGCTAAGGTGGATATTCTCGAATCCGGCCTGGGACAGTAGCTCCGGCAAGCGTAGACCCATGTCAGCGTCGCCGTTTCGGCGCTTAAGCGTTTCTGTGTAGAGCTTGACGTAGCGCTGGACAGCCGGACTTTCGGGTTGAGAAAATAGCCCATGAAAGTTCGTGTCGGCAACAACGACGACTCCACCGGGTTTAAGAGCCGATCGGATCTTTGTAAGGACTTCATTTGGGTTCCGCAAATGCGAGAGGACAAACCTCGCGTGGACGACGTCGAATTCCTCACGGAGGACGCAATCCTCAAGGTTAGCGACTCGAAATTCCACGTTTGAGACGTGCTGGGCCGCGGATTCGCCGCGCGCGATGTCGATCTTGACTTCATCTAGATCGATTGCGACAACCCTACCGCTCGGGGCCACGAGGCGCGCGAGCTCGACTGATACATCGCCGCCTCCACAACCAACATCTAAGCATACCATTCCGGGCTGAATGCCAGAACGTCGGAGCAGGTTCAACGTCGAAAGCCGGTGGATTCCGGCGAGGACGCGCAGCCTTTCTCTTCCTGCAGCTCCGCCGCGGATGATATATGATGTTTTGCTGGTTTCCGAGCTATTCAATGCGACATCCTTCAGAGTAGCCGGAGACATTCCTTTGCCGACCGGACTCGCGATCTTGGAACAGATTCTGAGTTAGTGGTCGCCACGCGGCGGCGCGCAACGTCGGGCGCGCGACCGGATCCTAGATTGGGATCAATGCCACCCGAAGCCCCTTCGCACTCGCGTCTTAGTGGTGGAGTCCTGAAACGAGCGCGTTTGCTGTATTGCTTGGAACGTCAACCTCAATAAGGTAGTCCGCATCCATTACCCCGCCAGTGCCGCCGACAAGTCTAAACGAACCCTTGGGCCTAGGCCCAGATTCCTTAAGAAGCCCGACACCCTTGGTGTGTTCGTCATAGCTATAACAGAGCAGATAAGGACTGACAAAGTTCCACTGCCCAGCACCATATCGGTCGTGGGACTGGTGCATGATTTTGCAATGGTGGCAAGACATTGTTGTTGGATAGACCTTTGGTGTCAGGATCTGACTCGCGGTCGGCTGATGCGCGATGCGTTGGCATGCCAAGATACTTATTACAATCAGTGCAAGCGCAAGCACGACAATGACGATATTCTTAGACATGAGCATCAAAGTTTGGCAGCAGCAACCATCACCTCGTCGGCGTCTCGGAGAAGCACGTCGATGGACTCAAAACCGGCGCTCTTCAATACCCGGACCCAACCCGATACCGGCATGCTTTCGTCTATCAAATGCGCATCTCGCGAGCCCAAGAGCTTCGTGTGGTCGTAACCAAGAATTTCGTTCGCCCGTTTCCAGAACCGTTCCCAGTTCTCTCGGCTGTAACGGCTCGGCTGCCGCGACTTCCACTCGGCGAATCCGGCGGCGAACGTCGGCTCGCTGCAGGCAGGCTCGACGAACAAAAACACACCGCCGGGGCGGAGCAGTCGGAACACATCTTTGAATACTTCACAAACGCGGCGCGCGTCGAGCCAATGAAATGCGTTGGCCGTAACGACCACATCGTAGTCACATTCCAAGCCCCTGCTCCACTCAGCGTCCCACAAGTCGCGTACGAAACTCTGACCTGAAACGCCTTCGCGGCGATTCGTCGCTATGCATATCGAGATCAGGAACACGTCGCGATCGAGGCAATCGATCCGTGACTTAGGATAGCGCGCACGAACGGCTCGCCCGACGTCCCCAGGACCGCAACACAAATCTAGAACACGAAGAGTCGCGTCTTTGGAAAACGGAATGGCCGCGGCTATCAGGTCGAGGTCACGGCGCTTCTCGGCGCCTTGCTCGGTCCGCCACAAGTCCAACAACTCGTCGAGATTCTCATCGCTGAGCTTCTTCTCGATCTGACTCTGCGTAAGCGACATCGACACAGCCTTGCTTAGCTAGTCGCCCCTTATCAAGGAGCAACAGTCTTCGTTTTCCCCTCTTGACACACATTCCCGTCTTACTATATCATTCAACCATATGGTTGAGCAATCGAATGAGCTCGATTCTGTTTTTGGATCGTTAAGCGATCCAACCAGGCGGGACATCCTAAGAAAAGTTAGTAAAAAAAATATGAGCGTTGGCGAGATAGCTATGCACTATACGCTTACTTTTGCCGCGGTTGCCAAACATCTGGATGTCCTCCACCGCGCTAAGCTCATAAATAAACACCGGCGCGGCAAAGAACAAATTGTCAGTATTTCTCCACATACTCTCGCTGCAGCCAGTAAATATCTTGAGACGTATAAACAACAGTGGGAGAACCGACTCGATTCATTGGATAAATATTTAAAATCAACCCATAAGAACACGAAAGGGAAAAAATAATGGAACCGATTAAAGAAATATCATTTGAAAGAACATATGACGCCTCACCGGAAACGATCTGGCGGGCTTGGACTATTCCGGAAATGATAAAGCAATGGTGGGGACCAGATAATGTCACAATTCCTGAATGCGAAATCGACCTGCGAGTTGGCGGTAAAATATACATAGTTATGGAAGCAGGGGAAGCAATGGGCCCTTACAAGGGTACAAAGTGGCCAATGCTGGGAGAATTTACTGTTGTTGAACCAAATTCAAAGCTTTCTTATACCGCAAAGGCTTGGACTGAAGGACAAAAAGATGAAGCCACAATTGACCAAACCACAGAACTCACACTAACTAAAGAGAACGGCAAAACGAAACTACAATTACGAGCAGCTATATACAAAGTCGGACCTCGCGCTGGAATGGCCATCCAAGGCATGCAAGCCGGTTTTACTCAGCAGCTAGATAAGCTCAACGATTTCCTAACCGTTAAGAAATAGGTTTGAACACGACTCGGAGTCAAAAATCACCAATGTCTAATATGACCTGAGGCGGTAAAGTCTGAAAACCTCGCCTCAGGTCAGATTGAGAGCACCGGGGATCGTCTATGCAACTCCGACCTCTGTACACCGTGAAGTTCATCTACCCGGATGGGTGGCAAGTCGACTTGACGGGTCCAAACGGCACCGAAGAACATCACTACTATTTCGCGGAAGGTCGCTGCGAAGGACTTCTCAGCGGGAAGTTCCGGGCCGGCAACCACCCACGGCGAAGAACGGATCGCACCTTCGCGATGAACATGCAAGGTTTCATCGAGCTTGACGAGGGCGGTCAGCTCATGGTGGACTATCAGGGCTACGGGCGAGCCTACCCTCCGGGCCGTCGGCAGGTGGTCGGAGCGGTCTGGCATGTGACGGATGTCGAAAAGTATCGATTCCTCAACGATTCGGTGTGCGTGATCTGCGGCGAGGTGAGGGTGCCCTCGCCGCCGCCAGAACCGTTGGAGCAAAAGGACGTGCAGCTGGTCTTCGATGCCTCCGAAGTCGTCTGGGAGCCATCGAGCTAACCCGACTCCGCTCGCCGCGCGTTACGAGGCCTTGCGTTTGTGCAGCGTCACCATGTTGCCCTCGCTGTCGTTGATCATCGCCATGAGGCAGTTCGGGGTCTCGTGCTCCATGAGCACCGGCATGCCGCGAGCCTTGATCGCAGCAAGGGCGGCATCAAGGTCGTCTACCGCGAACAGGATGCCGTTGCTGGGTTGGAACGGCATCACGGCGCCACCCCCGCCCCACAGACCGAACGTCGTGCCGTCCGCAAACTCGTATTCGGCTCCCCTGTTGTTGGGATAGACCCTCACCGGTTCGAGTCCGAGCACGTCACGATAGAAGGCGATCGCACGGGCCGCGTCCTTGACCATGTAACCGCTCAGGTCCAAGCCGGTGATCCTAAAGGCATGCTGGGCCACCGCTGCACCTCCTCGCTGCGCGTCCAGTAGAAGACGACGCTGTTCTAATTGCTGCTGACGTTTGCCGGAACTGGTGAATGCAACCCGTGGACGTTACCTTCCGAGTCCTTGAACATCGCCCAGCCACCCCACGGTTCGTTACGCGGCGGTTCGGTGAATTCGACCCCGGCCTTCTTGAGCTGTTCGTTGACTTGGTAGACGTCGTCAACCTCGATGACGACACCGCTGAATCCGACCGCCTTGTCGGAGTCCGTCGACAGCGTGAACGCAGTTTGTCCACCTGACGGGGCCACCGTCACCCAACGCGAGTCCTCGCCCATCGGCATATCCATCGTCTTTGACCAGCCGAGTTGCTTGGTGTAGAAATCGATCGCCCGATCCACGTCTTTGACCGGAAGTGTCACGACAGAGATATACATGTGCCCGACCCCTTTCTGGGCTTATGAGGGACGCGAAAATTCACCCCAACTCACGTAAGACCTCCCGGGTCCGTTATGGTCGCATGCCCGCAAAGGGAAAAGCCGGCGAGCCTCCGGAAATCACGGTCGCACATGAACGAGCAACTCACTACCGATCTTGCCCGGATTGAAGACCGCCTGCAGACCCTCCAGGTGCGGCTTTGACTATGCCGCCAAACTGGCCAAGATAGAAGAGCTCGAGAAGCAGACCCACGACCCGGCGTTTTGGAACGACTCGCAAGCGGCGCAGGCGCACATGAAAGAGATCGCGGCGCTGCGCGGCGAGGTCGATGTGTTGGCGGAGCTCGCAGGCAAGGCGCGCGAACTGCGCGAGTTCATCGAGCTCGGGGAATCCGATGAGGCGCTGGAGGCTGAGGTCACAGCTGAATTAGCACGCCTTGGAGCGCGGCTGGACGATGCCGAGATGACCGCTGTGCTCGATGGCGAGTTCGACCGCCACGATGCGCTCGTCATCATCCATGCCGGCGCCGGCGGCACCGAGGCAATGGACTGGACGTCCATGCTGCTGCGCATGTATATACGTTGGGCAGAACGCCACGGCTACCGCACGCAATTGCTGGACTCGCTCGAAGGCGAGGAGGCCGGTCTCAAGAGCGCGACGCTTCTCGTGCAGGGCCACAACGCCTACGGCTATCTCGAAAGCGAGCGCGGAGTGCATCGCCTCGTGCGCATCTCGCCGTTCGACGCTAACAAACGCCGCCACACCTCATTCGCCTCCGTCGACGTCGTGCCAGACGTCGAGGAGGGAGAGGCCATCGAGATCAAGCCTGACGAGATCGAGATCGAGACCTACAAGAGCGGCGGAGCGGGCGGCCAGTACGTCAATAAGACCGAGAGCGCCATCCGCATCATCCACAAACCGACCGGGATCATCGTCGCCTGTCAGAACGAGCGCTCGCAGCTGGCCAATCGAAACCGCGCCATGAAGATGCTCGCCGCCAAGCTCTTGCAGCGCGAGCGCGAGGAGCGCGAAGCAAAGCTCGCCGCGCTCGGTGGCGAGAAGAGCAAGATCGAGTGGGGCAGCCAGATCCGTTCGTACACGCTGCAGCCCTACACGATGGTCAACGACCATCGCACGGAGATCAAAGTCACGGATGCCCAAAGCGTGCTGGACGGTGACCTCGACCAGTTCATGTGGGCATACCTGCAACAACGCCGACGCACGCCGGCGGCATAGGCCGCTAAGGAACGATCGCTCTCCACATGTCGACGCTCAGCGACAAAGCAGATAGGCTACGAGAGTTGCACCGGACGGCACGCCCGTTGCTCCTGGTCAACGCGTGGGATGTGGCGAGCGCGCGTATCATCGAAGAGCTCGGCTTCCCAGCAGTGGCGACGACGAGCGCCGGAATCGCCTGGACTGAGGGTCTTGCGGACGGAGAACGCATCACGCGCGAGCATATGCTGGCACGCGTAGAGCGCATCGCTCACGCCATCAGCGCGCCGCTGACCGCCGACCTTGAAGGCGGTTATGGCGCAAGCGTGCGCGACGCAGCGGAGACAGCGCGAGGCGCGATCCAAGCGGGTGCCGTTGGGCTGAACCTCGAGGACACGGTCGCCGGAGGCAGCTCCCTGATCGAGCTCGGGCTGCAGTGCCAACGCATCGTGGCGATGCGCGCGACCGCGACACAGCTCGGCGTGCCGCTCGTCATCAACGCCCGCACCGACGTGTACCTCGCCAAGGTCGGTGACAGCGACGCCTGGCGTTTCGACGAAGCGACGCGACGGGGCAATCGATATTTCGAAGCGGGCGCCGATTGCGTTTTCGTTCCAGGGGTGGTCGACGAGGCGACGATCGCTGCGCTCGTCGCAAACCTGAAGGGCCCCATCAACATTCTTGCCGGCGCTGCGGCGCCCAGTGTCGCTCGTCTGCGCGAGCTCGGCGTCGCTCGGGTGAGCGTCGGGTCAGGAGCCATGGGTTACGTGCTGGCGCAGTTCCGCGAGATCGCAGCGGGCATGCGCGATGGCGGTGGGTTTGAGTTCGCAGCACATCGTATCCCGCACGCGGAGTTGAACGCGCTCTTTGCGGGCCCGAAGGCGACGACATGACGGGAAATGCTTCTAGCATCTGGTGGCGAGCAGCCGCCGTGCTCGTGCTCGCGTGCGCCACCGTGATGGCCGCGGGCCTGTCGGTCCGCGCGACCGGATCGTCAGCGCCTCAGAGCACCACCCCACCGCCGCCGAGCCACTCCAGCCCCATGCCGCTGCCGTCGGCCAAGGGCTGCGATCTCTTCAAGCAGCTCTCAGCGCCGACGACCGCATCATTCGAGAAGCACAAGCTGACGGCGGCCCAGCGCTCCTACGTGCTCAAATACGTGAAGACGATCACTCCATCAGAGCGACGCTACGCGAAATGGATGGTCGATCCCGATGCGGACAACCCCCATGCGAATGACGCGGAGTTCGTCTTTGACGCGGCACCCGTGTATCCCGACGATCCGATCGGCAGCCATGCGAGTTGGGTAGCCGTCAACACAAACGTCGGCCTAGATCCTATCGAGTGCCGAATGTTCGCGACCCCCATCGCATATGGCGGGCAGGTTCGCCCTCCAAATGGCCGAATATAGAGGGTGTATCGAGCCTGCGGCTTCCGCTAGAGAACGAGACAAAACGGCGGGGCACGACGGGAAAGGGGGGTGGTCGCCGTCAGTACAGACAGTAAGTTGTTCCATCAAGACCTGACAGTCGGCGAAGCCTTTGCTCTCCACCCTGGTGCGAGAGCGGTCTTCGCCAACTTCCACTTAGGCGGATGCGCCCACTGCGCGATCTCCGAGTTCGAGACGATCGAGCAAGTGAGCGAAGGTTACGGCATCCCGCTGGACATGATCTTGGACGCCCTGAACGGCTTGCCCGAGCAGGCGCCCGTGGAGGTCCAAAAGGCGTCGTAATAATCTCCAGAGACTATCCCCCGAGCGTCGGCATGACGCTCTTTTTTTTTAGCGAAGCGAGCTTGCCTCATGTCGCGTATCGCCGTCATCATCGTCAGCTATAATGCGGTTGATCAGCTCGAAGGAGCCCTCGCCTCGGTCGCGGCCCTGCCGGAGGTGCAGGCCGATCCAAGCTTCGCGCAGGTGATCGTCTCCGACAACGGTTCCAAAGACGATAGCGTGGTCCGCACACGAGCCGTCTACCCCACGGCGCTTATCATCGAGAACGGCGCGAATCTCGGATTTGCCAAGGCCTGCAACATCGGCGCGCGCCAAGCGGACGCGCCGCTTTTGTTCTTCTTCAATCCTGATGCGCGGGTGCACGCAGGGACCCTGCGCAACGCCGTCGAGTATTTCGACAGCCATCCGGACGTGGCCATGGCTGGCGCAAAGCTGCTCAACGAGGATGGCTCGACCGCCGAGAGCTGCGGTGAGTTCGACACCTGGTGGCAGGCGTTCTTGCGCAGTTCTGCTTGGGGTGAGCTGCCGTTGTTTCGGAGCCAGTCCAACGGCTATCGGCTGCGGCAGTGGGACTACGCGAGCGAGCGCGACGTCGACCTCGTGGTCGGCGCGGCGATGTTCATCCGTGCGGGCGTCTTCAAAGACTTGGGCGGTTTCGACGAACGCTTCTTCCTCTACCATGAGGAGATAGACTTCGCCCATCGGCTCCACGACCGCGGCATGCGGGTGGTCTACCTACCGCAATGCGTGGTCACGCACGCGGGCGAGCAAGGGGGTTCTCAAGCCACCTGGGGGAAGAGCGGGGTGCTCGGCTGGCGCCAGCGCAGCCGCCGGCTCTACTGGATCAAACACCATGGCGTGCTCTGGTACTGGTCGCTGTCAGCAGCGCTCGTCGCTCGCTACGCGCTCTACCTAGCCGCGATCGCAGTCGTATTCCTCGTCGTGCGCACTGCCCTTTCAGCGGGGCGTTGATATGGATGCTTCATTAGAAGAACGACAATTCGACGAACGGCGCCGGCAGCTCGCCACGCTCCACGCCGAGGTTGACGCCTGTCGCCGCTGCGAGATCGGTTCGACCCGGACGAAGGTGGTCTGCGGCGTGGGCAACCCGTGCTCGCGCCTCGTCATCGTCGGCGAGGGGCCGGGCGAGAACGAAGACCGGCAAGGCGAACCGTTCGTCGGGCGCGCCGGCGAGCTGCTCACCAAAATGCTGGCCGCGATCGATCTGCGCCGCGAGGACGTCTTCATCACCAACACGATCAAGTGCCGTGCGACAAGCGCCGAGAACGGCCGCGTCGCCAACCGTGCGCCGTCGCCGGAAGAGATGTCGAACTGCCGCGGCTACCTCGACCGGGAGCTTGCTGTCGTCAAGCCACGCGTGATCCTCGCGCTCGGTGCTCCGGCGGCTAAGTCGTTTCTGGGGCGGGATTTTTCCATCACGCGCCAGCGCGGCATTTGGTACGCCGGACCCGACGGCACCGATCTCATCGTCACCTTTCACCCGGCCTACATTCTGCGCCAAACCGGCGGCAACATCAATGCGGTCAAAAAACTCGTCTGGGCGGATCTGCTCGCGGTGCAGACCAAGCTCAAAGAACCCGAAGTGCCGGCGCAGCCTCAAGCTGGCGACCCGGACGATAGCCAAGCCGCCTTGAGTTTCGATTTCCAATGAGCAAGCCGAGCGCGGTCGTGGCGGCGCCCGCGGCGGGCAGCCGCGATGCCAAGAAGATCTGGTGGGAGGGCCGGGCACAAGAGGCAGGCCTGGCGAGTGCCGCAGCGTTGCAGACGGCACTCGAGCTGCCGGCCTACCGTCTCAACCAGATCTATCGCGCAGCAACCAAAGAGCTGCTGACGGACGCGAAAGCGATCAGCGTGCTCCCGCTGCCGCTGCGCGCCACACTCGCCGGAGCGATCAAGCTGTCGAGCGTCACTCTCGCCCACGAGGTGACCTCGGGCGATGGTCAGACGACCAAGTTCCTTTTCGAGCTGGCCGGCGAAAACCAGGTTGAAGCCGTCCTCATGCGCCATCGCGGCGGGCGCACCACCGTGTGCATCTCATCGCAGGCGGGCTGCGCGCTGCGCTGCGACTTCTGCGCGACGGGGCAAGGCGGCTTCATGCGCAATATGACCGCGCTTGAGATCTTCGACCAAGCGGCATTCGTGGCTCGGCGCGCGCGCGACGAAGGCAGGGCGCTTACCAACCTTGTCTTCATGGGCATGGGCGAGCCGTTTCTCAACTACGACGCGGTGATGGATGCGGTGGCCCTGCTCAACGATCCGCAGGGGTTCAACTTGGGCGCCCGGCGCATGACCATCTCTACCGCGGGCGTCGTCCCCGGCATCGAGCGCTTCACGGCTGAAGGCATCCAAGTCAACCTCGCCATTTCGCTGCACGCCGCCGACGATGAGTTGCGTACCAGGCTTATGCCCATCAATAAGAAGTGGCCTATCGCCGCGCTCATGAAAGCGGCCTACGACTACGTGGCTGCGACTCGGCGGAAAGTCTTTTATGAATATCTCATGCTTTCAGGCGTCAACGACCGGCTTGATGACGCCCGGCGGCTGGCCGATCTGCTGGGAGGCTCTTTGCACCACGTGAATCTCATCCCGTACAACGCGACGAACGCGCCCTTCGAACGCAGCCAGCCGCTGCGCATCCGGCGCTTTGCTGACGTCCTGCAAGAGCGAGGAGTGCCGACCACCGTTCGTCATACCATGGGTGACGACATCGCTGCCGCATGCGGTCAGCTGCGCATCGACAAGGCGTCCTAGAGGAACGATGCTCGAAGTCGATCACGTCTCAAAGTCTTTCGGCGCCGTCCAGGCGGTCAGCGATCTCACGCTCACGGCTCGACCCGGCTCGGTCTTCGGCCTACTCGGGCCCAACGGTGCCGGCAAGACGACGACCATCCGCATGATTCTCGATATCTTCGAGCCCGATCGCGGCCAGGTGCGCTGGGCGGGGGCGCGCGTCGACGCGAACATCCGCCGCACATTCGGCTATCTTCCTGAAGAGCGTGGGCTCTATCCAAAAGACAAGATCACGGACCAGCTGCTCTTCTTCGGGCGCCTACACGGCATGCAGACGGCCGACGCGCGCGCACGCATCGCACAGCTCTTCGAGTCGTTCGGACTCACCGACAAGCTCAAGAGCAAGCCGGTCGAGCTCTCGAAGGGCAACCAGCAGAAGGTGCAGTTCATCGCTGCGATCCTGCATCGGCCGCCGCTGCTCGTCTTGGACGAGCCGTTCTCGGGCTTCGATCCCATCAACGTGGAGGTCGTCAAAGACACCGTGCGCGAGCTTGTCGCAGGAGGCACGGCTGTGCTCCTGTCGAGCCACCGCATGGAACAGGTCGAAGAACTCTGCGAGGAGATCTGCATCATCGATCGTGCCCGCGCGGTCGTCAACGGCAACCTGCGCGAGATCAAACGCAGTTGGCCCGACCGCTTCGTGCGTATGACGAGGCTGGCCGACATGAGCTTTTTGGAGCGTTTTCCCGGTGTCGAAGCGCGCGTGAGCTCGGATGGGGTTGCGGCCGTGCGTTTGCCGGCGCAGACGCAGCCGGCAGAATTGCTGCGTGCCGCCGTCGCGGCGGGTCCGATCGAGCACTTCGAGGTCGTCGAGCCCAGCCTCACCGACATCTACCTGCATTACGTCAAGCCGGAAGACTCGGCCGCATGAACACGGTCGCCATTCTCGCAGAGCGCGAGTACATGTCGCGCCTCAAGAGCAGAGGCTTTATCATCGGCACGGTGCTCGGAGTCGCCGGCATCGTGGGTCTCTCGTTCATCTCCACGATCGGGTCCTGGTTTTCGGGAAGTTTCACGACCTCGATCGCCCTGGTCGGGCCGGACCGTGCGGTGACGCAGATGTTGGCACAACAGCTGCGCGACGATTACAAGGTGCATGTGGAGCCATATGCAGCCAAGGGCCCATCCATCGACCCCCATTTGAAAGCAGACGTCATCAAGGGCAAGTACGATGCCGCGCTTATCGCGTATCGCAGCCGGGACGGATCGCTCGCCTTTGCGTACTACCCGGTGAAGTCGGCCAGCCTTGAGGATCAGACCCTGAAGCAGAAACTCTTGCAGCCTGTCATCGCGACCGATTTTAATGGGAAAAATCTGTCAGCAGTGCAGCGTGCGATGAATTTCCCCCTGACGATCACCAATCTCAATCCGAGATACAAGACTGCAGCAGATGCGTTTCTCGCGCAGGCGCTTGTCTACTTCCTCTTGCTGCTGCTCTACATCGCGGTGATCATGTACGGAGTGTATGTGGGTTCGGGTGTGGTTGAAGAGAAATCAAATCGCGTGATGGAGATCATGATCGGCGCGGTGCGGCCGGGCCAGCTGCTCGCAGGTAAGATACTGGGCATCGGCGCGCTCGCTCTCACGCAGATGTCGGCCTTCGGCCTCGCCGCCGCCTCGATGCTTGTCGTCGTCGGCTTGCACTTCGCGACCAGCCTCCGGGCGCCGACCGCCGCAGCGGCGGCACCACAGGCATTGCCGGCAATCGCGACGGTGCCGCCCTCGGTGATCCTCTACCTCATCGTGTTCTTTCTCCTCGGTTTCTTCTCGTACGCAACGCTCTTCGCAGGCGTCGGCGCGCTCGCGAGCAAGGCTGAAGACGTCCAAGGCAGCAACGGCCCGCTCGTGCTCCCGGTCGTGGTCGCCTATATGCTCTCGATCTTCGCCCTGCAAGACCCGGATAAACCGCTCTTCGTCTGGGCGTCGCTCGTGCCGCTCATCAGCCCGATGCTCATGTTCACGCGCGTCGCCACCTCGACCGTGCCGGTCTGGCAGATCGCGGTCTCGATCGGCCTGTCGGTGGTCTGCATCTGGGGCTTGACCCTGCTCGCCGCTAAGCTCTACCGCGTCGGCGTCCTCATGTACGGCAAGCCATTATCGCCGAAAGAGGTCTGGCGAGCGCTGCGCGCGCCGACATAGGCGACGCCAAGGCCGCTCGGGGTTAGCGCGCGAAGACTCGCGTCATGAGCGTCAAAGAGCCCGCGAACGTCGCACGCCTGCGACCCAAGCCGACTATGGAGGAGATCACGGCGCTGGCGAAGCGCCGCGGCTTTATCTTCCAGTCGAGCGAGATCTATGGTGGCGTCAACGGCATGTGGGACTACGGTCCGGTCGGCGTCGAGATGAAGCGCAACGTGCGCGAGGCGTGGTGGCGCGACATGGTGACGCTGCGCGACGACGTCGTCGGGATCGAGACGTCGCTCATCATGCATCCCGACGTCTGGCGAGCATCAGGACACGTCGAGAACTTCACCGACATGATGGTGGACTGCAAGACCTGCAAGAAGCGCTTCCGCGCCGACCACCTCACGAGCGACCAATGCCCGGCCTGCGGCAACAAGACCCTCACCGAGCCGCGCGCCTTCAACCTGATGTTCAAGACGTCCATCGGCGCGATGGAAGACGCCTCGTCTGAAGCCTACCTGCGCCCGGAGACGGCGCAGGGCATGTTCGTCGATTTCAAGCTGGCCTACCAGACGGCGCGCAAGAAGCCGCCGTTCGGACTGGCGCAGATCGGCAAGGCGTTTCGCAACGAGATCACGCCGGGCAATTTCATCTTCCGCTCGCGCGAGTTCGAGCTGATGGAAATGGAGTACTTCGTGCCGCCCGAGCCCGCTGACGAAGGTCTGCGCTGGTATCGCTACTGGGTCGATCAGCGTTTCAATTGGTGGCTCTCGCTCGGCGTGCAGCCCGAGCGGCTGCGCAAACACGAGTATTCAGGCGCAGACCTGGCGCATTACAGCAGCGCCACGACCGATCTCGAATACGATTACCCGTTCGGCTGGGGAGAGCTCGAGGGCATCGCGCATCGCGGTTGCTTCGACCTCACCCAGCACGTCAACGCCAGCGGCAAGGACCTGTCGTTCTTTGACGAGGAGACCAAGACCAAGTACCTGCCGGCCGTCGTCGAGCCCGCGCTCGGCGTCGATCGTGCGCTGCTCGTCTTCCTCATCGATGCCTATGAGAAAGAAGACGACCGGACGGTGCTCCATCTGCATCCGCGCCTCGCGCCCTACAAGGTTGCCGTCTTTCCCCTCGTGCGCAACAAGCCCGACATCGTCGAGCTCGCATCGGGGGTCGAGCGTGGACTCCGGCCGGTGCTGCGCACGGTGTTCGACGACTCGGGCAACGTGGGCAAGCGCTATTACCGTCAGGATGAGATCGGCACGCCGTTCTGCGTGACGGTGGACTATGAAAGCCTCGAGAAGCAGGACGTCACCGTGCGCGATCGCGACAGCAAGGCGCAAGAACGCGTGTCGATCGACAAGCTCGAATCATATCTTCGAGGCAAGATGTAGTAACGGACCTTTAGGTCCGTTAGACTCCAGGAGTCCACGCGTTGCATATCCGCGCTGCGACCACTACCGACCACGACGCGATATGGAGCATTCTCGAGCCCACGATCCGCGCAGGCGAGACATACGCGCTGCCAGAGGACACGCCGCGTACCGATGCCCTCGCCTTCTGGTCGGCCCCGGACCACGAGGTCTTCGTCGCGGAGGATCAGGGGAGGATCGTCGGTACTTACTTCTTGCGCGCCAATCAGCGCGGTGGGGGGTCGCATGTCTCGAACTGCGGGTATGCGACCGCGCCAGCGTCGTTCGGCCGTGGCGTCGCCCGCACGATGTGCGCGCACTCGCTCGAGCGAGCCCGCGCGCGCGGTTTTCGTGCCATGCAGTTCAATTTCGTGGTCAGTTCGAACGAACGCGCGGTCAAGCTGTGGCAACGCTTCGGCTTCGAGATCGTTGGCCGGCTCCCGGGCGCGTTCGAACATCCCCGCCTCGGCTTTGTTGACGCCTACGTCATGTTCCTGAAGCTCGCCTGACGGGAAGGAACGGATTCGCTCGTCCGCAGAACGGAGGGGCGTGCTCGCGATGATCATGCGCAGAGCTATGCTCGTCTTGGCGTCTGCGGTCATCTACCAGGTGTGCGCTGCAGGCATCGCATCCGCGGATGCATGTCCGATCAGCTTGAGCGATTTCATGTTCGTTGGGCAAAGCGCGAGCGGCATGACAAGGGTGTATAATGTCAACGTCGCGTCAGAGAATCAGCATGTGCTTGCCCACATCAATGCCACTGATGCCGCGAACAAGACCACACAGCTCCTCCTACCTCAATATCCCGCGAAGGTAAAGATCCCTAAGTGCTGCGGCGTGGCGACGATCGAATGGTATGGCTCACCCATAGGCTCAGTCCAGGTTATCGACTACAAGGATGACACTGACCCGAACTACATCCCATGCTCTGCACAGCCGGTGCACCTCGGTCCTTCTCCGACGTTGTCAAAGGTCGTCACCTTCCCGGAGACCCCGACGGTCGCGAGCCTCGGATGGGGAAGCAGCCGACACCTTATCGCGGACGCGGATTTTGTCACTCGCAAGGTGCCTGCGTACCCCGTTCCCGATCACGATCTCGGGATCGTGGGCACTGTTATCGTGTTATTCGATGTGACGCCGACGGGTAAGCCTGAGCACGCCGTGGTGGCCACGTCGTCTCAGGATCCTAACCTCGACGTTGCAGCCGTCCGGGCGATATCTCAGAGCACCTTCAAACCGGCGACCGTCGATGGCATACCCGCCACTCGGCGATATAAGGTCGAGTATGACTTCGGCCTCGACGAAGGCGATCGTCGCACGCCGATCCGGCCAAACGCCAAATGTGGGGCGCGTATCGACAGCGTGCTTATTGAGGGAGCCGACCTCAAGGCCAGCGACTATCTCTATAAGATCGAGTTCAGCGCGGCCGATGACACGGTCAGCGCGGTTACGTTCGTGTTAGGTAAGGGAGAAGCGACAGGCCCTGCGATGGTGTGGTCAGATCCGACGTGGAGCGCCTCGGAGGACAAGAGCTATGCAGCCACGCTGTACGTGCTCGATCACGGCGTCCAAGCAGGCAATGTTTCCCTCGACAGCATCACTCAGGCCGCGACCAGCAACAAGCCCGAGTGCACATTAGTTCCGATCATCACGTGGGATGACAGTGACGGTATGCTCGACGGAAGCGCGCCGCAACAACTTGATCCGGCCGCGACCCAGCACAGCCAGATCATCGTTCCGCCGCCGATGGTCGGAACAGTCTGGCCGGCGTATCCGGATAGCGCACGCGATCAGAAGCTCGTGGGTACCACTCTCATTGTCGTCGATGTCGATACAGCGGGCAAAGCGACCGCGGCGCGCGTGTTCAAAACCGCTGGCACCTCGGATCTCGACGATGCTGCTGCGGGAGCCGCGCTGCGACGAGCCTATCCCAAGACCGCGCTTCCGCGGACCTATATCATGACATTTGAGTTCCGTCTGACGTCGCGTTGGGATCCAGCCATCCAACAGCAATAGACACAATCCCACAAGGTCCGGTTCTGTCCCGCATCAAAGTACCAACACGAGTCATTGTGTCGCGCTACCGCATTGCGCGAGAAGGCGCCACGGGTCGGCGCAGCTGGGTCGCGAGCCCATAGCCCGCGGCCCCATCCGGGGGAAGAATGAAGGCCAAACCACGTACGAAAAAGCCGTCGGCAAAGCACGCGAAAGCCGCCAAACCACAAGCAAAACGAGCAACCGCCCGACCTCAAGCCAAAGCAGCCCCGGATAAGAAGAAGGCCCAGGCCCAAAAACCGCTCGCAAAGCAGGCCAAAGTAGCCGTAAAGGAGCCCTTGCCCAAGGAGCCGGTCCTCATCATGGCGCCGGTCGACGGCAAGCCGCTCCCGCTCCCCGACCCGGACGCCGGCATGATGGCCGGGGTGAAGATGGCGACCATACCCGTCATGGGCGACATCGAGCGCAAGCCCATGCCCCCGCTGCCCAGCCCACGCAAGCACCCTTCTCGCAAGCTCGAACCCCCCACCAAGTCAACGCTCGGCAAGATGACCTACACCTTCGAAGAGGGTGGCGCAGCCATGCGCGAGCTGCTCGGCGGCAAGGGTGCCGGTCTTTCCGAGATGACGCGCATCGGACTTCCGGTCCCACCCGGTTTCACCATCACGACCGAAGTCTGCCGCCGCTACACGGAGCTCGGCCGCCAGTTCCCGCCCGGCTTGGATGAGGAGATGCACAAGCGCATCGCCGAGCTCGAGCGCAAAACCGGCAAAGAGTTCGGCGGCGAGACGGACCCGCTGCTCGTCTCGGTGCGCTCCGGCGCGCGGGTGAGCATGCCGGGCATGATGGACACCGTCCTCAACTTGGGCTTGAACAACCGCACCTGCAACGCGCTCATCGTGCTGACCAAGAACGACAAGTTCGCCTGGGACGCATATCGGCGTTTCGTGCAGATGTTCGCCACGGTCGTGCTCGGCATGCGCCGCGACCCGTTCGATGAGGTCGTCAAGCGCTACGTCGCCAAGGCGCGCGTGCCGTCGGAGTCGGATCTGACCGCGCTTGCCTTCCGCAACATGACGAGCGAGTTCAAAGCGCTCGTGCGTCATCATACGAAGAAAGATTTCCCCGAAGACGTGTTCATCCAGCTGCGCATGGCGGTGGAGGCGGTCTTCAACTCGTGGAACAGCAAGCGAGCTATCGAATACCGGCGCTACGAGCGTATCCCCGACTGGTGGGGCACGGCCGTCAACGTGTGCACGATGGTCTTCGGCAACATGGGCGATGACTCGGGAACCGGCGTGGCCTTCACCCGCAACCCGTCCACCGGCGAGAAGTCGCTCTACGGCGAATTCTTGCAAAACGCACAGGGCGAGGACGTGGTCTCGGGCGCGCGCACGCCGGTGAAGATATCGGTGCTCGAAAAGCAGCAGCCCAAGGTCTACAAACAGTTCCTCGAGCTCGCGTCAAAGCTCGAGAAGCATTACCGCGACATGCAGGACATCGAGTTCACGGTCGAGCGCGGCAAGCTCTGGGTGCTGCAGTGCCGTTCGGGCAAGCGCAGCGCAGCAGCGGCGGTGCAGATCGCGGCGGATATGGTCAAAGAGCATCTCATCAGCCGCGAAGAGGCGCTCATGCGCATCGACCCCGCCTCGCTCCAGTCGCTGCTCCACGCGCAGATCGATGACAAGACGAAGGGCGCGGCGATCGCCCGCGGGCTCAACGCCGCCCCTGGGGCGGCAGCGGGCATCGTGGTCTTCGACCCCGACGTCGCGGTCGAGATGAAGCGTGAGGGCAAAAAAGTCATCCTCGTCCGTCCGATGACCACACCCGATGACGTCCACGGCATGGTCGCGGCCGAAGGCATCCTCACCTCGCAAGGCGGTGCCACCTCCCACGCTGCGGTCGTGGCGCGGGGCATGGGCAAGCCCGCGGTCGTCGGCTGCGAGTCGCTGCTCATCGACTTGCGCGCGCGCCAGTTCGTCGTCAAGAACGAGACCGTCCGCGAAGGCGACCCGATAACGATCGACGGGACCACAGGCAACGTCTACCGCGGTGAGCTGCAGATGCAGGCGGCGAAGCTCTCAGCCCAGTTCGGTCAAGTGCTCAAATGGGCCGACGAGTTCAAAGCGCTCGGCGTCTATGCAAATGCCGACACGCCGGAAGACGCCTCCAAAGCACGCGACTTCGGCGCTGAGGGCATCGGCCTGTGCCGCACCGAGCACATGTTCATGCAGACCGAGCGGTTGCCCGTCGTGCAAGAGATGATCATGGCGGAGACGCCGGATTCCCGCCGTAAGTGCCTCGAGCAGTTGTTGCCCATGCAGCGCGAGGACTTCCAGGGCATTTTTCGCGCGATGAAGGGGCTGCCGGTCACCATCCGGCTGCTCGACCCGCCGCTGCACGAGTTCTTGCCGAGCTTGGAGGATCTGCTCGTCGAGGTCACCGAGCTGCGCGCCACCAAGGGCGATGCAGCGACGCTATCGCAGAAGGAACGCCTGCTGCGGCGCGTGCGCGTGCTGCACGAGAGCAACCCGATGCTCGGGCTGCGCGTCTGCCGCTTGGGCATCGTGTACCCTGAGATCTATCAGATGCAGGTCCGCGCCATCATGGAGGCGGCGGTCGAGGTCAAGAAGGAGAAGCTCGACGTTCGTCCGCTCATCATGATCCCGGGCGTCGGCCTGGTCACTGAGATGAAGGCGCTCAAGGACCTTGTCAGCAACGAAGCCGAGCGCATCATCAAGGCCAGCGGCGTGAAAGTCCCCTACCAAGTGGGCACGATGATCGAGCTGCCGCGGGCTTGCCTGGTCGCCCATCGCATCGCCGAGCACGCCGAATTCTTCTCCTTCGGCACCAACGACCTCACCCAGACCGTCTTCGGCTACTCGCGCGACGACGCCGAGGGCTCGTTCATCCCCGTCTATCTCGACCGCAAGATCCTGCGCGAGGACCCGTTCCAGGTCATCGACCAGGATGGGGTGGGCGAGATGATGCGCATGGCGCTGGAGCGCGGGCGCAGCACGAGGCCGGACATGAAGGTGGGCATCTGCGGGGAACACGGCGGCGACCCTGCATCCGTGCAGTACTGCCACGACATCAAGCTCGACTACGTGTCGTGCTCCCCATTCCGCGTTCCCATCGCGCGACTGGCGGCTGCCAGAGCCGTGCTCAAGGACAAAGAAAAGGAGCGCAGTTCCGGCAGCAAAGTCGATCAAGACTAATAGCGCCGGCGGCGACGCGCGCGTGATAGAAGGCCCATGGCGAAGCTGACGTCCATCCGGGAAGAGCTCGAAGCGCGCGAAGCTGCCACGCTCTCACCCCACGCTGCGCTCGCGCGCGATTCGCGCGGTCGCCGAACGCCCGAAGCAGACGACCCGGTCCGCACGTGCTTTCAGCGCGACCGCGACCGCATCGTGCACAGCAAAGCGTTCCGGCGGCTCATGCACAAGACGCAAGTCTTTCTCTCGCCGCTCGGCGACCACTACCGCACGCGGCTGACCCACAGCATCGAGGTCATGCAGCTGTCGCGCTCCATCGCGCGCGGCCTCAACCTCAATGAGGATCTCGCCGAGGCCATCGCTCTCAGCCACGATCTCGGGCACTCACCGTTCGGCCACGCCGGCGAGGCCGCGCTCACCGACGTCATGGGGCGCTACGAGCCGGGCGCGAGGTTCATCCACTCCGAGCAGAGTCTGCGCGTGGTCATGTACCTAGAGCGCCGCGGCGACAAGATCGGTCTCAACCTCACCGAAGAAGTGCTCGACGGCATCGCCAAGCACAGCAAACACGGCGGGGCCCTTGCCGGCCACCACGACGTCCCGTTCACCCTCGAAGGTCAGATCGTGCGCTACTGCGACCGCCTGGCCTACATCAACCACGATATCGACGATGCGTTGCGCGCTGGCGTCATCCGTGAGGACGAGCTGCCCGCCAAGGCGATCGAAACGCTGGGTTCCCGCGGCTCCATTCGCATCGAGACAGTGGTGCAAGACATCATCGTGCAATGCCGCGGTCGCAACGAGATCAAGCTTTCCGCGCCCGTCCTCGATGCCGTCGAGACGATCAAGAGCTTCATGTTCGAACGGGTCTACCTCAACGAAGCCGCCAAGACCGAAGAGCCCAAGGCCCAGAACATCATTAAGAAGCTCTTCAGCTACTACATGGAGCATCCGGACGAGCTGCCAGAGGAATTCGCCCGTGGGTCGCCGCCCGGCGAGACGCTCGCGCGGCGCGTCTGCGATTACATCGCCGGGTTCACCGACCGTTTCGCGATCAAGCGCTTCAAGGAGCTGTTCGTCGAGCCGGTTGAAAACGAGATCCCCCGCGAGTGGGACGTCTAGCGCGACAGGCCCACGCTGGACCGTGAAGCAACGGCTCTTTAGTGCCGTCTTGCCGTTAACGGACCTAAAGGTCCGTTGCGTCAAATCTTTCCGCGGCAGCGGACCTTCAGGTAGGTTTGTAAGGGCCCCCCGCAGGCGAAGCAGAAGCGTATCCCATGCCCTACGATGGCAGCATAGTCCAAGAGATCCAGGCCAAGGTCGATCTGCTCGCCTACGTGAGCCAGTATGTGACCTTGCGCAAGCGCGGCCGCGAGTACGTCGGCCTGTGCCCGTTCCACGCGGAGAAAACCCCCTCGTTCTCGCTCAACGCCGAGAAGGGCGTGTGGCATTGCTACGGGTGCAACGCGGGGGGCGACCTCATCACCTTCGTCAAACGCTACGAGAACGTCGAGTTCCCCGATGCGATCCGCATGCTGGCCACGCGCGCCGGTATCGAGCTGCGCGAGACCGAGGATTTCCGCCGGAGACGCAGCGAGCGCGAAGCGATCTACGAGGCCAACGCTGTCGCCAAGAATTATTTCGTCGAGTCGTTGCGCCGTAGCGCTGAGGCCCGCGACTACGTCAAACTGCGCGGAATACACGACGAGATCTGCGAGCGATTTTCCGTCGGCTTTGCCCCCGATTCATGGGAAGGGTTGGTCAACGCGCTCTCCCGTGCCGGCATCGACTTGCAGCTCGCACTGCGCGCCGGTCTTATCTCCCTGCGCCAGAGGGAGAGCGGTTACATCGATTTCTTCCGCCGCCGCCTCATGCTGCCCGTCTTCAACCTCACCGGGGAGGTCATCGCCTTCGGCGGCCGTGCGCTCGGTGCAGATCAGCCGAAATACCTGAACACGCGCAACACGTCCGTCTACACGAAGGGTCAGCACATGTACGGGCTGCACATCGCCCGCCGCGCTGCAGCCGCGCATGAGGCGCTCATCGTCGTGGAAGGCTACCTCGATTGTCTGGCGCTGCATCAGGCCGGGTTCGGCAACGCGGTCGCAAGCCTGGGGACGGCGTTCACCGTCGAGCAAGCGCGCGAACTGCGCCGCGTCGCGAGCAACCTCTACCTGTGCTTCGATGGCGACGCCGCCGGCCAGGCGGCCACGGCTCGCAGTATCGACATGCTGGTCGACGAAGGTCTTATGGTACGCGTGGCGAGGCTGCCCGACGGCCGCGATCCCGACAGCATCGTGCTCGAGGATGGTGCGGAGGCGTTTTCCGCGCTGTTGCAGAGCTCGCGGCCGTGGATCGACTTCAAGATCGAGCTCGCCTGCAACCGCATCAGCGCGCAGTTCTCGAGCAAGGCTGAAATCGCGCGCGAGGCCATGGCGGTCATCGCGCACGTGCGCGACCCGATCGAACGCGACCAATACGTACAGACCATGGCCCGCAAGCTCGAGGTGAGCGAGTCTGCGCTGCGCGCGCTCCGTGCAACCCCGGTGCAGCACGTACGGCTAAGCGGCGATAGCGCGCAGCCCGCGCACCGCCGAGTGCCTGCGCCCATGCATGCGCTGTCTGCAGAACGCGAACTTGTGGCGCTCATACTCGTGCAGCCCAAGTTCATCGAAGCTGTGGCAGGGCGCATATCCGGAGAAGATTTCGCGGATGAGGAGATGGCTCGCGCCTATGCGGTGCTGTTACAACTACGCGGTGAACTCGCTCGCGGGATAAATCCCCTGACCCTTTTGGCCGATGAGACCAACATCGCAGAACTCACGCGCCTGGCGTTGTCGTCGCCGCCGCTGCGCCCCGACGAGGAAGAGCAACGGCTCGAGCGCATCCTCGAGCGCTTCGAACGCCAGCGCCTCGAGCGGAGGCTTTCCAGCATCGACGCTGAAATTAACAGGCTCCTCACAAAGGGTGTATCCATACCAGAGCCGCTGCGTGAAGAGTACAATTCCCTCGCAGCCAGACTGCGAGGTGCAGTGGCTGATAGAAAGGAGGGAACCTAACAGTGCCAGCGCGCAAATCGCGCAACGCGACGCCTGCCACGGCAGACGCTGCGACGGAGAATGGGCAGCCGGTCGCGGGCGCAACCACGCGCGAGGCGGCCGTCAAGTCCCTCATCGCCAAAGGCAAGAAACGCGGCTCGCTGACGTACGATGAGATCGCCGCGGTTTCGGCCGCGTTTGACGAAGAAGACCCCGAAAAGGGCAACGAGCTCGTCGAAGAGATCATGAGCCAAGGCATCGACATCACCGAGATGCCCGAGCCCGCTGCGGAAGATAAAGATGACCCCGTCGAAGTGGTCGAGGAAGCCCCAGAAGACCTGACCTTCGTGCCCGGCGTTGCGCTCGACGACCCGGTGCGCATGTACCTCAAAGAGATCGGCCGCGTGCCCCTCTTGGGCATGGCACAGGAGCAGGAGCTCGCCAAGGCGATCGAGCTGGCCGAGGAAGAGCGCGATCGCGCGCGCCGCAACGGCGGGCAGGCCAACCCGACCATCACCGATGCGGGCGACGCCGCCAAGCGCGACCTCACGGAGGCCAACCTGCGTCTCGTGGTCAGCATCGCCAAGAAATATGTCGGCCGCGGCATGCTCTTCTTAGATCTCATCCAAGAGGGCAATCTCGGTCTCATCCGCGCGGTCGAGAAATTCGACTACAAAAAGGGCTACAAGTTCTCCACCTACGCCACGTGGTGGATCCGCCAGGCCATCACGCGCGCGCTCGCCGATCAGGCGCGCACCATCCGCATTCCCGTGCACATGGTCGAGACCATCAACCGTTTGGTGAAGATCTCGCGCCAGCTGCTGCAGGAGCTCGGCCGCGATCCATCGGTCGAAGAGATCGCCAAAGAGATGAGCCTCTCGCCCGACAAGGTGCGCGAGGTGATGAAGATCGCCCAAGAGCCGATCTCGCTCGAGACCCCGATCGGCGAAGAAGAGGATAGCCACCTCGGCGATTTCATCGAAGACCCAGAAGCGGTCGCTCCGGCCGAGGCTGCGTCGACCACCATGCTCAAGCAGAAGATGGGCGAGGTGCTCAAGAATCTGACCGAGCGCGAGCGCAAGGTGCTCGTGCTGCGCTTCGGATTGGAAGACGGTCACCAGCGCACGCTGGAAGAGGTCGGACAGGAGTTCGGCGTGACCCGCGAGCGCATCCGCCAGATCGAGGCCAAGGCATTACGTAAGCTGCGTCACCCCAGCCGCGGCAAGGCCCTCAAGGACTACTGGTCGTCCGACTAAGCGGCGTGACGCCGCCCTCACAGTAAACGCCCGCATCCCCAGCGAAGCACGATCCATGATCAGAGCCGCTGCATACCTCTCGGCCGTATTGCTGTTGCTCGTCGCGCTCGGTGCCGGCGCAGCGTTCGGTAGTGCGTCGCTTGCAGGCCACCCGCAGCTCGCGGTTGCGACGTCTGCCAAGACGCCGCCGGCGCCGACGCCGGTGGCTTCACGCGGGAACCTGCCGCCGCCGACGCCCAGCGCCTCGAGCTCGACCCCGTTCGGCGAGATCGGCGTGCTCGAGCGCAGCCGCACGCAGGTACCTCTGCCCGCAAACTGGCTGGCGACCACCCTCTCGGCCCTGGACAAATACCTGGACGACCGCGATCCGGCTGTCCAAGCGCGGGCGGTGCTCGCGCTTGGCCGCATCGGAGACGCCGCGGCGGACTCGACACTCGTGACAGTGCTGGATGACGGACACAGGGCCGCATCGGTCCGCGCGATGGCCGCCTTCTCGCTCGGTCTCATCGCATCGCCTGACTCCGCGCCCGTGCTCGCCGAAGCGACGCGGCGCGATTCCCCGGTCGTCGCAGCCGCGGCCGCAGGCGCCTTGGGCCGAATCGGCGGAGCGAACGTGGTGGACGAGCTGACCCAGCTCGTCTCGGACCGCGACGCCGGCGTGCGCGAGCAGGCCGCTGTCGGATTGGGCGAGGTGGCGCTGCCCGGTGCCCAATCGATCGACTTCGCGCATCGCCAGGCCGCAGCCGACGCGCTCTCCTCATCGATCTTCACGGAGCGTGATCCCGAGGTCCGCTGGCGAGAGGCCTGGGCGCTCGGCCGTGCGTTCTACCAGAACTCAGCGCCGACGTTGCGCCGGCTTCTCACCGACGACGAAGAGCTCGTGCGCCTCTATGCAGTCAGCGGACTCCGCCGGCTCAAGGACCGCAGTTACGCCTTGCCGATTCGCCTGGAGGCGAACGACCCGTCGTGGCGCGTGCGCTGGGAGGTGCGCTATGCGCTCAACGCCCTCCACGATCCGACCAAGGTTGACGTGAAACCGTCGCCCGTGCCGAAAGAGGATCTCGAACAACCGACGCCGCTTGCCAGCTCCGCACCATTCGGCGCCCACCCGCAGGTGGCGATCGTCACGAACAAAGGCGTGATCGTGCTCGAGCTCTTTCCCGATGAAGCCCCATACAGCGTCGACAACTTCCTGTATCTTGTCGATCGCGGATTCTACAACGGGCTCAGCTACTTCCGCGTGATCTCCGACTTCGTTGTCCAGGGAGGTGATCCGACCAATAGCGGCAATGGCGGCCCTGGCTATTCCATTCCCGCCGAGCTCAATCCAGTGGAGCAGTTGACGGGAATCATCTCGTACGGCCTCGACTACGATACGAGGGCCAACACACCGCTCCTCAACACGGCCGGCAGCCAGTACTACATCACGCAGTCGCCGCAACTGCACCTCGACCGGGCGTTCACGGTTTTCGGCCGCGTTGTCAAAGGTATGGCGGTGGTGGACAACATCTCCGATCAGCCGGATCCGCCGCGTCCGCCGGGCATCGGCCCTCCCGATGAAGCCAAGCGAGTGTACCGTTGCGTGCCGGTGACACCGCAGACCGACGATGTCGAACAAAAACTGCGCACAGTGGAAATCGGCTATGGCGCGCAGTAAGGCGAAGGGACTATTCTCCGCCGGCTTTGAAGGCCGCGCGCCCCGCATCTGCGAAGGCGAACGGCCATGAGCCGCGTAGCATCCTCCATCCGATGCTGCTCCTGAGGCTTTGGCATGGGCAATCGAAGACAGCACATCATCGAACTAGCGGCTGAGGTCGTCTATCGCCAGGGCTTCAAGGGGACGAGCGTGGAGAACGTCCTCGAGATTGCTGGTGTCGGCAAAGGCAACTTCTATCATTATTTCCGCAGCAAGGACGAGCTCGGCGTCGCGATCATCGGCGAAATCGAGAAATGGTATAATGGCCCGGCCGGTGATGAGATGTTCTCGCCCAGCAAGTCCCCGCGTGCGCGGCTCACCGATTACCTGGCACACGTCGCCCAACAGCGCCGGCGCGACAACCGCGGCGATCCGCTCGGCAATCTCGCCGCAGAGCTCGGCGACGTGGAGCCATTCGCCAAACCACTGCGCCGGGCTGTGAACGCGTTGCTCGACCGCCTCGAGGCGCTGGTCACCGAGTACGCGCTCGAGCGCGGGGTGGAGGCGCAAGCCCGTTCGATCGCCCGTGCCCTTGCCGCCCAGATCCACGGTCTCAGCACGCTGTACAAGGTCGACCGCGAGGAGGCGTCTTTTGGCGACGGCCTCGCACGCTGCGAGCAGATGTTGCAAGATGCGGTCGCGGTCAAGACCCCCTCGGACAGTCCCGGTTCGCTGACCCGCAGCGAATAACACCTCATTAAGAACCAGGGAATTCGTGGCAACAGACCTTTAGGTCCGTTCTCGCTTGTTGTGCGCCGTGCACAGCGGTAAGCCCGCCGCTGCGGCGTAGCCCTCCCCATGTCTATTACGATCGTGCTCGCAAGCGCGGCGCAGACCGTGCTGACCGTGTTCGCCGCAGCGTCGCTGCACGCCGCATTTCCCGAGCTCGGCAAACAGTTCGAAGCGGCGCATCCCGGCGTGAGCGTGCGCTTCGACTTCGACGGCAGTCAGATACTGGAAGCGCAACTGGCCCAGGGAGCACAAGCGGACGTCTTCGCTAGCGCGGACAAACGTTGGATGGACAAGGCCACGAGCGATGGGCTTGTGGGGCCGTCGACGCAGTTCGCGACGAACGCGTTGGTCATCGTCGCCGGCTCGAGTTCAGGCGTTGCCACGCCGCAAGACCTCACCAAGCCCGGACTCAAGCTCGTGCTGTGCGCGGATGCGGTGCCCTGCGGCCGCTACGCGCACCAGACGCTAGAGAAGATGGACTCCGAACCGGCCTTCGGCACGGGCTACGCGGCGGCCGTCACCCACAACGTCGTCTCGCAGGAGCAAAACGTCGAAGATGTCCTCGCGAAGGTCAATCTCGGCGAAGCGGATGCCGGCATCGTCTATCGTTCGGATACCATAGGGCATACATCAGTGAAGGTCATCGATCTGCCTTCTCAGGATCAACCGGCGGTCGTCTACCCGATGGCGAGCCTGAAGAAGAGCTCGTCTCCAGACCTCGCCACCGCATTCATCGCCTTCGTGCGCTCACCCCGAGGCCAGGCCATACTGCAAAAATTCGGTTTCGGCCCCGCGCCGTAAGCGCCGGTCACTGATTGCGCAGATGAGACATCCGTCCGCCGCGCTCCGTGATTCAACCGTGAGCGCGGTCGGGATCGCTCTGGCTGTGATCTTCGTCCTGTTCATCGTCGTCGCATTGGCAGCACTCGTGCTGCGGGTCTCGCCCCAGGCGTTCGGGGCAGCGCTGCGCAGCCAGATCGTCCTCCAAGCTCTCTGGCTCTCGCTCAAGACCAGCGCGCTGTGCGCGCTCATCATCGCCGTGTGCGGCACTCCGCTGGCCGCGCTGCTCACACGCCCGTTTCGCGGTAGCCACGCGCTCGAGACGCTTGTCACCCTGCCGGTCGTGCTTCCGCCGGTCGTCGGCGGCCTGGCGTTGCTTCTGGCATTCGGCCGCATGGGACTGCTCGGCCGACAGCTCGACATGTTCGGGATCCACCTCCCCTTCACGACCGCCGCGGTGGTCCTCGCGCAGACCTTCGTCGCCGCGCCGCTCTACATCGCGGTGGCCAAGAGCGCTTTCGCGCGTGTCGATCCCAACCTCGTCGATGCAGCGGCGACGTTGCGAGCGTCGCGGACGTATACGTTCGTGCGGGTCATCATCCCGCCGGCGCTGCCCGCGCTGGCTGGCGGATTGGCACTTGCCTGGGCACGGGCGCTGGGCGAGTTCGGCGCGACCATCACCTTCGCGGGAAACCTGCCCGGGGTGACGCAGACGATGCCGATCGCCGTGTACATGTCGGCGCAGACGGACCTGCAGCCGGCGATCACCGTGGCGGTCGTCCTCATGGTGCTGTCGTACGGTGCGTTGCTCGTCGTGCGCCGGGCAGCGGGCGGCACCGGGCTTGCGCCATGACGTTGCAGGTCGATTTCGAAGCGCACGCCGGAACGTTTCCCGTCTCATGCCGGTTCGAGGTCTCCGCGGGCCGGTCGATCGCGCTCGTCGGATCGAGCGGTGCGGGCAAGACGACGGTGCTGCGGACGATCGCCGGCCTGCTGCGCCCCGATCGAGGCCGCATCACCCTTGACGCGCGGATATGGTTCGACGACGAGCGGCAGATCTTCGCGCCTCCACAGCGCAGGGATTGCGCGATGGTGTTCGCCGAGTATGCGCTCTTCGGGCACATGAGCGCGCTTGAGAACGCGGCGTTTGGCTTGCGCGCGACCGGCCACTCGAACAGCGCTGCGCTCACGAGCGCACGCCAAGCGCTCGAGGTGGCAGGCGCGGCAGCGCTCGGAGCACACAAGGCTTCCTCGCTATCGAGTGGTGAGGCGCAGCGCGTCGCGATTGCGCGCGCGCTTGCCGTCGCGCCGCAGGTGCTATTGTTGGATGAACCGCTCTCGGCGATCGACGTCGAGCGCCGGCCTCCGGTGCGCGACGCGCTGCAGCGAACCATCGCTCAGGGAGGCATGGCGACCGTGCTCGTCACCCACGACCCGGTGGAGGCGATGCTCTTTTCGGATATGCTCATCGTCATGGAAGCGGGTGCAGTGGCGCAGCGCGGCACGCCTGAGGAGCTGCGGTCACAGCCGCTGACCAGTTACGTCGCGGCATTCGCAGGCGTCAACTTGTTCCGCGGCAGCGCCCGGCCGCTTGATGGCGGCCTGAGCGCCGTCGACGTCGACGGCGCGACGCTCGTCATCCCCGGCACGGTCTCCGGACGGGTCGCGCTCGTCGTCGATCCGGATTCGGTCGTGCTCTCGCACGCGCGCCCGGATTCGTCGGCGCGCAACTCGCTGTACGGTCCTGTGACAGGCATCGTGCCCGATGGGCCGGCGCTGCGGGTCAGCGTGGCGAGCTCTCCGCCCATCGTGGCGCGCATCACCCGGCGATCGGCTGATGAATTGGGCTTGGCGGGTGGTGCGCTCGTCCACGCCACCTTCAAGGCGAGCGAGGTCCGGGTCCACTAACAGTTGCGCCCATGTCGCGGATGCGCGTCAGCGCGCACAGCGCACTGGCGAGCGCAAGGCCGGCGGCGAGCAGCATGGCCAGCCGGAAGCCATCGACGTACGAGCGCGCGATCGCGAGTGCGATCGCGTTGCGCTCGTCCGGGGGAGCAAATGCTGGAGCCTGCGCGCCGGCCAGCCGTGGACGCTGCGCGTTCACCGCGGCGATGACCGAGGGAGCGGCCCCGATCCGCGGGAGCCGGGCATCGAGCCCTCGATTGAAGGTGGCGACGACTGCGAGGCTGAGCGCAGCGATGGCGATGAGTCCTGCGGTCCTTGCCACGGCATTGTTGATGCCCGATGCGATGCCGAAGTGGTCAGGGTCGACCGAACCCATCACTGTTGTGGTCAGCGGAGCGACGACCAAGGCCATGCCGAAGCCGAGTGCGAGCGTGGCCGGAAAGAACGTCGTCCAGTACGAGCCGCCGATCCCAGGAAGCGCAAGGGCTGCAAACCCGATCGCGGCGATGAACGAGCCGGCGACAAGCGGTTTTCTCGGGCCGATGGAGCTTGCCAGATGGCCCGCCCAAGGAGACAAGGCGAAGATGAGCCCGATCAAGGGTAAGAATGCGGCGCCTGACGCCGTCGGGCTGTAGTGTTGCACCAAGATGAGGTTGAAGGGCATGAAGAAGAGCGCTCCGCCGAGCGCCGCATACAGCAGAAACGTCATGAGATTGATGGCGCCGAAGTTGGGGTTGGCGAAGAGCCGCAACGGCATCATGGGCGACGGCACGCGCTTCTCGACGAAGAGGAAGAGGACGAGGAGTCCGAGTCCAGCCGCGAGCAGAGCAAGGTAGAACTGCGACCAGCCGGTGCCTGACGCCGAGATAAGCGCGTAGACGATGGATCCGAGCCCGATCGTCGCGAGCAGGGCGCCCGCCCAATCCACATGGTGCACGGTTTCGTCGTCGCGGCTTTCCCAGATGAAGCGCGCTGTGACGATCACGGTCGCCACCGCGAGCGGGACGTTGATGAAGAAGATCCAGCGCCACGAGGCATGTTCGACGATGAACCCGCCGAGGAGCGGACCGGCGGCTGCGGTGATGGCCGTGACGCTCGACCAGACCCCTATGGCCCGGCCTCGAGCTTGCTGGGTAAAGCAGGCGCCCAGGATGGAAAGGCTGATCGGCGTGAGCAGCGCGCTTGCCACGCCTTGCGCCGAGCGCGCGGCGATGAGCTGGGTCGCGGTGTGCGCCGCGCCGCACAGCGCCGACGCCGCTGCAAACCCGATGGTGCCGATGAGAAAGATGCGTTTGCGGCCGAAGTGGTCGCCGAGCGATCCCCCGACGAGGATGAGCGCCGACAAGAACAGCGCGTACGCCTCGACGAACCACTGAGCGTCGACGATCGTGGCATGCAGATCTCGCTGCAGTACCGGCAGCGCGACGTTCACCGCCGTGCTGTCGATGAACACCATGCTCGAGGCCATGATGGTCGCGGCGAGTATCCACGGCCCGGCCGAGCGGCGTGGATCCGTTCTTTGTTCGGTCACATCCCGCTCATCGCACCTCCGTACGATGGCCCTCCACTTGAGGTGCCCATGTCCGTCTTCTCAGTCGCGCCCAAGACGCGCGGTTCGTTCTTGTACGATGGATACTCTCGACCCCGCGGCGGGCTCACGTTCGCCGAGCGCGCTGCCTGGGGCCTGGGTTCTTCCTCGTCCCCGAAACCGAATAGCCCAGCACGGACCGCGCATCAGACCGGTCTCCCAGGGTGCGACCTGCGGACGCGACCGATCGCGCACACCCAGGCCAAGCCAATGATGCCAGTGCCCCCTGCCGTGCCGGCGTGTGATGGCTCGAGACGTCGAAGACCCCGTCTGCGCGTGCGGCAGGTCGCCTCGTCTCTCGTGCGCCTCGCGACGAACCTTCACACGGCGCCGAGGCGCGCACGATTCCTCGGCATGACTCGCTGGTACCGGTTGCGGGTGACGGCTGGGAACGCGACCGCGACGTGTATTGTTGGCCGGGGACGGACCTTCATCGCCGCAACTCCACCACGACCAGCCTTTTCATGATCGATCCGCTCAGCGCCGCGCCGGACCGCGTCCTCGAGTCAACCTCAGCTGTAGCGCTTCTCGCCGCCGTGCAGAGAAACCAAGCATGGCTCGCCACGCTGGAGCAAGGCGTTGAGGGAGCTCGGTCGCCCGAAGCGCAGCGCCCGGGTGCCCTCCCTCCGATCGGAATCGAAGGCGCCGGCCTCCTCGTGCTCGACGACAACGGGGTGCGCGAATTCGCCCGAGTGGCTACCCTCCACGTCGCAGCTGACGGAAGGCTGCTCGACGATCAAGGTCGGGCTGCGCTCGGCTATAACCTCGCAACTGGGAGCCGCCGCATCACCGAGCTGCGCGTCCCTACGCGCGATATCAGCGCAGGGCGCTACGCCAGCTACCAGATCGACGATCGCGGACGCCTTTGGGGCGTGATCAAAGGCGCGGTCGGGCACGCGTCCGCGTCGGAACAGCAGGCATTGCTCGGACGCCTCGCGGTCGCGGTATTTCCGGCTGCCGACCATCTGCAAGACGTCGGGAACGTCTCTCGTGCGACCTCGTCAGCGGGCGTGCCTCGATATGTCCCCGCAGACGCTTCACACGTCGGACCACTGCGCCAGAATCCGCAGGAGCCATCGCCACAGGCCATGAGCGCCGACCTGCGTGCGCTGTGGAACGCGAGCGGAAGAGCTGAGATCGAGGTTGCGCTGACGAGGAGCCGAGACGCACTCGAGCGCACAGCGCTCGATCTTGTGCGATGATCGCCGAGACGATCAGCGCAGACAGGCCGCGCCGCTGGAACGTTCCGCCGATCGCCGCGCGACGCAAAGACAGCCCGGTCGACGACGCTAGCCGCGCGCTCGCACGCGCCGCTCGCGGCGTGCTGATGAGGGTGCCGCACATCATCGGTGAGTGCATGACCGCATCGCACGGTCAGATCGAGCTGCTCGGATATCTCGACGACCCTAGGGTGATCGATCGAGCTTGGCGCTACATGCACGATGAGAACGAGATATTCTGCGTGATCGACGACGCCTCGGAACGCATGCTGCTCAGCTGGATCGTGGGTGGGGCGCCGGCGCTTGCCGTCTCTTCGATCGAGCGAAGCATTGTCGACGAAGCGATCAGACGATTGCTCATCGCCGCACCCGATGACATTGTGAACGTCCGCGAGGAGCGGCGCGTGCGTCCGCTCGCGCAGTCCTGGCGCTGTGACATCCGGATGTGCGGCCGCAGCCGTCAGCGGGCGGTGCTGCGCTTGTTCGCGGCTTGCACGCCGCATCGGCAGCCCGACATGGCGATGGGGAGTCCCGATCTGTGCGATGTGACCGTGCAGCTACGTGCCACCCTGCCCGGCGTCGCGTGTCTGGCCGAGGTGTCCGCCTGGCGCCCCGGTTCGCTGCTGCGATTGGATTGTGCAGAGCGCGATGTCTCCGTGACACTCGATGCGGGCGGGCGGCGCCTGGCCTTCGCACAGCTCGGGTCGATCCGCGGGTCTCGCGCGTTGAGAGTCGTCAGCATCGCGGCGAGCGCCGGCCAGTGAGGGGTATCAGTCTGGACGCGTTGGGTGACGTGCGAGTTGTGGTGACGGCGCTCGTCGGTCGGACGACGGCGTCCGTAGGTGAAGTCTTGAACTACGCGCCGGGCACCATCGTACCGTTGGACGCCAGGACGGACGCACCGGTGCCATTGCTGGTCAATGGCATCACGATCGCTTGTGGAGATCTCGTCGCGATGGATGATGGGGGCCTCGCGGTCGAGATCAAGCAGATCGTGCTGCCGGACGCCAAGCAGCCGTCGGCATGACCGATCCTGTCACGAGCTGGGCTACGCGCGCAACACTCGGGTCGCCGGTCGACCTGCTCGCTCTCCTCTTCGTGCTCGCCGTGATACCCGTGCTCGCGATCTCGGTGACGTCGTTCACTCGGATCATCGTCGTGCTGGGACTGCTGCGCGCGTCGCTCGGAACGGCAGCGCTCCCCCCGAACGCGGTCATCGTCGCGCTGGCCATCATGTTGAGCGCGGCGATCATGACGCCGACGCTAACGGCGATCGAGCGCGACGCGGTCGCGCCATATCAAGCTCACCGCATCTCTGCCTCCCAAGCGCTCGCGCGCGCGGAAAAGCCGCTGCGCACGTTCATGACCAGGCAGACCAGGGCGAAAGACGTGCGAGCCTTCGCGCGTATCACCCGAGCGTCCGCATCGAGAGCGGAGGATGTCCCATTCTTCGTCCTCGCTCCGGCATTCCTCATCAGTGAACTACGCACGTCCTTCGCGATGGGCTTTGCGCTCGCGCTCCCTTTTGCGGTCATCGATATCGTGGTGGCGATCGTACTGATGTCGCTCGGAATGTTCATGGTATCTCCGAACGCCATCTCTTTGCCCATCAAATTGTTGCTCTTCGTGGCTGCGGACGGTTGGACGCTGGTCACCGGAGCTCTCGTCGCATCGTATAGGTGAGACATTGATGGACATGGCGATGCAGCTGTACGGTCTCGCGATGCAGACGGCGCTCGTGCTTGCGCTTCCGGTGACCGCCGCGGTGGCGGGTGTCGGCGTCGTCGTGTCTCTCGCCCAGACCGTGGTCGGTATCCAGGATCAGAACATATCATTTGGGCCGAAACTCGCCGTGGCCGCCCTCACGGTGATCGCTGGTGGACCCGCCGCTTTGGGGCTGCTCGAGCACCTGCTCGAGCTGGCGGCGGCGTCCTTGCCTCATCTGGTAGGCTAGCTCGTGTTCTCGCCGTCGCTGCCGGCACTCGCCGCTGCCACGGCGCAAGCCTCAGCCTTTAGCGCAACCGCCCCAATCTTTCCCGAAAACGCGGCGCCGCCCGTCGCGCGTGCGGCGCTCGTCATGGTATTGATTCCGGTGCTCATGCATGTCGGGGCAACGCCTGGAAGCGAGCGACCGATCGCAGCCATCCTTGAAGGCGGGATCAGTGGCGCAGCGTTCGGCATGACGGCAAGCGTGCTCGCCGGCGCTGTCAAGGCCGCGGGCGATATCATCGATGTTGCGCTTGGCTCGCCACCGTTTGCGGAGCGAGGCGCTAGCGCGGGGCCCGTCGCTCATCTCTACCAACTCGCCTACGCGCTCATCTTGCTCGAGAGCGGAGGCCTGACAATCATGCTCGGGGGCCTTGCGCGCGCCGGCGCGCACCTGCCGCACCCGTTGCTCAGCGTGCGTGGACTCGCAGCTTTGGGGAGTGCGTCCATCAGCGCGAGCTTGACGCTGGCAGGTCCATCACTCTTCGCACAATCGCTTGCCACGCTCGCAGCAGGGCTGTTCGCGCGAGCGGCGCCTGGGCTGGGGGGCGTGCTCTTCGGAGCTTCGTTCAACTCGGCGTTCGTGCTGCTCGCAGTCGTCACTGGAGCGGCTGCCCTGTGGCCGGAGCTCACCGGCCTTGTGCGGGAGACCGTCAAGCTCTTCACCACCACGCCCCGATGAGCTCGAGCGGGGAACGGACTGAGGAGGCGACGCCGCGTCGGCGGAGCGCGGCGCTCGCAGCCGGCATGAGCGCTCACAGCGCGCTCGCAGAGTCGGCGATCGTCATCGCGGTCGCTGCCGTTCCGGCTTGCCTGTTGATCCACTATCTCGCCGGCTGGCCGAACGCATTTCGCGTGGCTGCCGGTTCCGCCGGCTCGCTCGCGCACATCGAATACCCCGGCCGGCTGTTATCGGTCCTTCGCGAAGCGATCGTCGACCGCGGAACTTGGGCGCTGTCGTTGACGGCCTGGCTCACCACAGTCGCTGCAGCGGCGCTCGCCGCCGTGGCCTGCGGTTCGCTGAGGTTTGCACCCGCGTCCGTCGCACTAAACGTGGCCCGCATATGGCAGCGGGGAGGCATGGCTCGGATCGCGAGTGCAGAGAGCATCACGCAGGCCGCGGTTGCCCTCGTCGCACTGGTCGCCATCGTGGTCTCGTGCCTCCCGATACTCGAGCGCGCCGCGGCCTCGCTTTCGGTCGGTCTCGATCCGTTCGCGCAAGCTGGTGCCGCTCTACAGAGCTGCGTGAGGTTGTGGGCACACGCGGCAGCGGTTCTGGCAATGGCGGGAGCCATCGACATCATCGTGCAGCGGCGCAGGCACGGGCTGCGGCTGAAGATGACGCCGCGCGAGCTGCGCGACGAGCGCGCCCAGGCCGAGGGCCGGCCGGAGGCCAAGCAGCGACGTCGCGTGCTGGGCGCACGGCAGGCACGTAACGTGAGGATCGCGGCGATCCGGCGCGCGACTGCCGTCGTCACAAACCCGACACACCTGGCGATCGCGCTGCGCTACGCGCCGCCGGCGATCGACGTGCCCGTGGTGGTCGCACGCGGAGCAGACCTTATGGCGCCGATCGTCCGCGCCGCCGCTCACGCCTTCGGTGTCCCCGTCGTGGAATCGCCCGAGCTGGCGTGGATGCTGTATTCGACAGCAGACGTTGACGAAGCGATCCCCGAGGAGTGCTACGCAGCCGTCGCGGCCGTGTTCACGTGGATCATCCGGACTCGCGGTGCGCTCCGCCGCGGCGATGACGACGAAGCTTGAGGAGCGAGCGGGCGCCGCTTGGGAACATCCTCGCCGTGGCCGTCTTGGCGAGCATCGCCATGCTCGTCGTTCCGCTGCCGCCGCCGCTGCTCGACGTGCTGCTTGCGTTCGACATCATGTTCGCGACGGCGGTGCTCGTGGTCGCGTTATCGATCCAGAACCCGCTCGAGCTCGCTGCCTTTCCATCACTCCTCCTGGTCACGACGCTCTTCCGGCTCAGCCTGGACGTGTCGGCGACACGCCTGATCTTGACGCAAGGCGACCAGGCCGGCGGGGTCGGTGCGGTCATCCCCGCCTTTGGCGATTTTGTCATGCGGGGGAACGTCGCCGTTGGCCTCCTGTTGTTCATCATCCTCATCGTCGTGCAGCTCGTCGTGGTGACGAACGGCGCACAACGCGTCGCCGAAGTGGCGGCGCGATTCACGCTGGATGCGATGCCGGGCAAGCAGATGGCTATCGACGCGGATCTGCACACAGGCCTCATCGACGCCGCGCAAGCCCGCATTCGACGCAGAGCGGTCCAGGCCGAGGCGGATTTCTACGGCGCCATGGATGGTGCAGGGAAGTTCGTCCGTGGCGACGCCATCGCGGCGATCGTCATCGTGTTCGTCAACGTGGTCGCGGGGATGGCCATCGGTATCTTCGGCAAGCATCTCGATGTCGCGGACGCCCTGCAGACCTATCCCCTGCTCTCCATCGGCAATGCGCTGGCCACGACCTTGCCGGCGTTCTTGCTGTCCACGGCCATGGGCATCATGGTGACGCGCGCAGCCTCGGACGCGACGCTCGGCGTCGAGCTCGTCCGTCAGCTTCTCGCGCATCCAGCTGCGCTGCGCACGGTCGGGGTAGCGATGGTAGCGCTCGCCTTCGTCCCTGGTCTTCCCCACGTCGTGTTTGGCACGCTCGGACTGGGCACGCTTGCCACGGCAGCGTTCTCGCTGCGCGCGCAGCGAGAGCAGGAGATCGCCCGTTTCGCGCAAGAGGCGAACCGCCAGCGCGCACACGAGCAGAGGCCTGAATATGCCATCGCGTTGCTCGGCGTTGAGCCGTTGTCGATCGAGCTCGGCGAACGCTTGCTGCCGCTGCTCGAGCAACCGGCTGCGGCTGCGCTGCTGGGGCGTATCGCACTTGTCCGTCGCGCCGTCGCCCTCGATCTCGGCGTGGTGGTGCCCGGCGTGCGCGTGCGAGATGATCTCGCTCTGGCGCCTGGTGCGTTCACGATTCGCGTGCGCAATCGTGTCGTCGCGCAGGGCGCGCTCCACAGCGACCGGGCCCTCGCCGTCGGAACCCCGCACGCGCTGTCCAGGCTTCCCGGCGAGGCGACGATCGAGCCAGCGGGCGGTCTTGCTGGTGTGTGGTTGTCGCCGGACGGCCGTGAAGCAAGTGACGAATCGGGCGTGCTCGTCGTCGACCCGATCGCCGTCCTGGCGAGCGCGCTGGATCGCGTCGTGCGCAGCAATGCCGCAGCGCTGCTCGGCCGTCAGGAGGTACAGTCGTTGCTCGACAATCTGAAGCAGACCCAGCCTGCCGCTGTCAAGGGCGTCGTACCGGAAATGGCTTCCCTCGGCCTCGTGCAGCGTGTCCTACAACACTTAGTGCGCGAAAAAGTGTCCGTGCGCGACATTTCGGCGATAGTGGAGACGATCGCCGATGAAGCCGAAAATACAAGAGATGTATCCATCATCGGAGAGGCCGTCCGACGGCGTTTGGCGCCCAGCATCTGCGCATCTCTTGCCGGTTCCGACAACGTCATACGCGTCGCGGCGCTCTCCATCGGGCTCGAGTCGATCATGGCCGCGGCGTTGGTCCACAGCGAACGCGGTCCTCTCCTCGGCCTGGAGCCGCACATCGCCACTCGGATTGCCGAGCGGCTTCTCGCATATCAGCGTGATGTGGGTCCTCGCGGGGTGATCGTGTGTTCGCAGTCACTTCGCTTGGCGCTTGCCCGCTTCATCGAGGCTTTCGGTGGGAGACTGAGCGTGCTCGGGTTGGCTGAAGTCGTTCCCGGGTATACCGTCAACGTGGCCGAAACGATCTCGACCGAATAGAGACTGAATAGAAAAGATGAACGATTTGAACATGCATCATAACGTCACGCCCTTGCGCAGTTCGCTCTTCGAGCGGCTGCGCCACGATTCGGACATCTTGACCCTTATCGACCAGGCCGATGCGGTGCTCGGTGCGATGGGGTATACGGATCACGGGCGCCGCCATGCGACGCTCGTCGCCGTCACCGCCTCTCGCGTCCTGGCCACGCTCGGCTACGACGCCCACACCTGCGACCTCGCTGCCGTGGCCGGCCTCACGCATGACCTTGGCAATTGCGCCGGCCGCCCCAGTCATGCGTCGGCCGGCGCGGTCTTCGTGTACCAGTTGCTGGTCGCGCGCGACGTCGACGTCGCGGACGCGGCGACGATCATGTCGGCGGTGGGTAATCATGACGAGAACGAGCAGGGCGCTGCGATCGATGAAGTGAGCGCCGCACTCATCGTCGCCGACAAGGCTGATATCCATCGGTCGCGGGTGCGCACGAGGCGGCCCGAGGATTTCGACATCCATGACAGAGTGAACTACGCGGTGACAAAGGCTGAGCTCGAGGCCCACGCGGCCGCGAAAGCATTGACGCTCAGTCTCGTCTGCGACACGAGCGTGGCCAGCCCCACCGATATCCTCGATCTCTTCAACCTGCGCTTCGCGATGAGCCGCAGCGCGGCGTCAGTCCTGGGATGCTCGTACACGGTCATCGTCAACGACGAACCTATCCTCTAGGGTTCTCACGCGACTGCCCTCCGGCATTGGCTGACCTCCCCGTGCCGTAGGGCACGTCCCGGGACGCACCTTCACCAGACCTTCATAGCCCGCGCAAGCAGCTGTGTCACACTATGCGGGAGAGCTGACTGACGTCTGCTGAAATGAAGGAACGGCCATGCAGATAACGCTGACGGTCAATGCCCGCTTGCACACGCTGGATGTCGATCCCGAAACCCCGCTCCTCCACGTGCTGCGCGACGATCTCGGCCTGACCGGGTCGAAGATCGGCTGCGCGCAGGCACAATGCGGATCGTGCTCTGTCCTCGTCGACGGCGTCGAGCAGCGTTCGTGCGTCATGCCCATCGAAGAGGCGGGTGGGCGCACCGTGGTGACCATCGAAGGCATCGGAGACTCCGCACATCCCGATCCGTTGCAGCTGGCCTTCATCGACGAGCAGGCGGCGCAATGCGGTTACTGCGTCACCGGCATGATCGTGGCTGCGAAGTCGCTGTTGGCGGCTAATCCCGATCCTTCCGATGCGGAGATCAAGGAAGCGCTCGCCGGCAATCTGTGCCGCTGCGGAGCGCACTTGCGCATGATACGCGCAGTGAAACGCGCGGCGCGCCGGCAGAACGGAGCGTAGGCTCAGGTGATGCACAAGGGGCCAGTCGCCGCTTCCACGGGCGAGGCTGAAGCGAGTTCGTTTTTTGGATCCTTACCAACCCGACTGGATAGCTGGATCACGATCGATCGCGCCGGCCAGGTGACGGCGTACGTCGGGAAGGTCGAACTTGGCACTGGCGTGGAGACCGCCCTCGCCCAAATCGTCGCGGAAGAACTGGATGTCGCGGTCGAGAGCGTCAGCGTGGTCCAAGGGCAGACCGGAATAACCCCTAACCAAGGGTTCACCGCCGGCAGCCAAACCTTGCAGTCTGGATCCCCGCCGTTGCGCAAGGCCGCCGCGTACGCGCGGCTCATCCTTCTGAGCGCCGCTGGCAAGCGGCTCAACGCGCCGGTCGGCAGTCTTGCCGCCCATGACGGAATCGTCTCAGCGAGCGGTACCGATCGCACGATCACCTACGGCGAACTCGTGAACGAGAACCTCTTCGATCGCGAGATCGATCAGAACGTTCCGCTGAAGAAGCCAAGCCAGTTCCGCTACGTCGGCAAAGCGGTCGGAAGAGTCGACATCCCCGCAAAAGTGTTCGGCACCTTCGCGTACGTGCAAGACATGAAGATGGCCGGTGTGTGGCATGGCCGGGTGATCAGGCCTGCTGCCGTGGGCGCACACCTCGAGCGCGTGGATCGTTCTTCGATCGCCGACATCCCAGACATCCGCATCGTTCAGGAAAGAGACTTCCTCGCGGTCGCAGGTCCGGACGCCTGGGCCACGATCCGGGCAGCGCGCGCGCTCAAGACGTCGTGGAGCGGCGGCGCCCTGCCAGCCTTCGATCGGCTGTACACAGATATGACCACTGGACCAACCACAGAGGACGTCATCGCAAAAAAGGGCGACGTCGATCGCGCGCTCGCAGCTGACGCCCACCTGCTGAACGCGACCTACATGTGGCCCTTCCAATCGCATGGTTCGATCGGCCCGTCAAGCGCGGTCGCGGATGTTCGTCCAGACCGAGCCACCATCTGGGCCGCCACGCAGGGTGTGTACGCGCTGCGTGGTGCTATCGCCAAGCTCCTCAAACTCTCCGAGGATGCGGTGCGCGTCGTGTACGTCGAAGCAGCCGGGTGCTATGGCCATAACGGTGCGGACGATGCCGCTGCCGATGCGGCGCTTGTGTCGCAAGCGATCGGCAAGCCTGTACGCGTCCAATGGTCGCTGGCAGACGAGCTTGGATGGGACCCGAAAGGGCCGGCCATGGTCATGGAACTTCGTGGGGTGCTTGGCGCCGGTGGCAAGGTCGCTGGATGGTCGTATGAGGTCTGGACGCCCACGCACGTCAATCGCGCCGTGGGCCGGCCCGGCAACCTGCTCGCCGCGCAACTCGCGGGCCTCCAGGCGACTGAAGGCTGGGCTGGCGGCGGCGATCGCAACGCGCGCAGCAACTACATTTTCGCAAACGAGCGCGTGGTCGTGCATTGGAAACCGACCTCAGCGCTGCGACAATCCGCACTGCGTTCGCTCGGGGGTGCGCAGAACACGTTCGCCAACGAGTCGTTCATGGACGAGCTTGCATTTGCCGCCGGTGCCGACCCGGTCGCCTTCCGCTTGTCGCATCTCGATGATCCACGGGGTCGTGCAGTGCTCGAAGCTGTGGCTCGCCGCGCGAACTGGCAGAGCTCGAAGGCAGCGCGATCCGCGACGGATGGCGCGACCGTGACCGGACGCGGTGTCGCTTTCGCCCGCTACGACAACGAAAGCGCATACGTCGCAGCCGTTGCCGATTGCGAGCTCGTTCCTTTGACGGGAGCCGTGCGCGTTCGCGAGATCTATATCGCGCACGACTGCGGGCAGATCATCAACCCCGACGGGTTGCGCAATCAGATCGAGGGCAACGCGATACAAGCCACCAGCCGGTCGTTGAAGGAGGAAGTCCGTTACGATCGGGAGCGCGTGACCTCCATCGATTGGGAGAGCTATCCGATTCTGCGCTTCCCTGAGATTCCCGACGTCCATATCGAGCTCATCGACCGTCCGGATGAACCACCCCTGGGCGCAGGCGAACCTACGACAATCGTCATGGCCCCGGCGATCGCGAATGCGATTTTCGCCGCCGGCGGCATACGCGTACGCCGCGTCCCCTTCACACCCGAGCGCGTCCGAGCGGCCCGCAACGCGAGCTGACCCCGCGGCGGGGCGTTCTCTTCAGTCTTTTCCAACAGCAAAGCGGGGGTTGCGGGGCGCCACCGCCGAACACCCACGCCCTATCAACAAGGCTTGGAGTTAGCATTGTCTTTTTGGTTCCGCTGGAAGCATCTCATCAAGCTCACGGTGATCGCCATCCTGTGCGTCTTGTGCGCGCTCGCCTTCACACCGTTGAAGAAGACCATCCACTTGGGCCTCGACCTGCAGGGCGGGTTGCGCACGCTCGTCGAGCTCGAGCCCACCCAGGATGTACCGAAGATCACGGGCGATCTCTTAGATGAAGAACTGCTCGTGTTGCAGACCCGCCTCAACGGCTTGGGCGTCAACGAGCTCACCTTCTCCAAGGTCGGCGACACGCGCATCAACATCGAGATGCCGGGACTCAAGGACCCCGAGCAGGCGATCGCGCTCATCCGCGAGGCAGCAGTGCTCGAGATGCGCCCGCTCACCAAAGCGCAGGTTGCCCAAGCACAGAGCGATCCGAAATTCGATCCATACAAAGTGGCTGGACCGCCGGTCATCACCGGCGCCGACATGTCGAGCGCGACCGCGGGAACGGATCCGTCCGGCCAACCGGCCGTGCATTTCACGCTAACCAGCGCGGGCTCGAAGAAGTTCTACGACTGGACGAGGAGTAACATCGGCAATCCGCTGCCGATCTTCTTGGACAAGAAGCTCATCGAGGCCCCGACCATCGAAGGAGCGATCAGCAACCAAGGGGAGATCCATGGTGGCTTCACCACCGACACCGCAGTGCGCCTCGCCAACGAGCTGTCAGCAGGTTCGCTGAAGGTCCCGACCAAGATCATCGAGATCGAAAATGTGGGGCCGACGCTTGGTGCGATCGACCTGCAGAAATCGCTCGTCGCTTCGCTCGCCGGCCTCGGCGTCGTGCTGCTCTTCATGCTCGTCGTCTACCGCGTTCCGGGCTTCCTAGCGGATATCGCGCTCGGCGTGTATTGTTTCCTGATGCTCGCCTACGTCGCGCTCTTCCAGGTCACGCTCACCCTGCCCGGCATCGCAGGTTTTGTGCTCTCGATCGGTATGGCGGTCGACGCTAACGTGCTGATCTTTGAGCGGATCAAAGAAGAGCTGTGGGCGGGTCGTACCACCCGTGCCGCGGTCAGCGTGGGTTTCAAGCGAGCCTTTTGGACCGTCTTCGACTCGCACGTCACGACTATCGTCGGCGCGCTCGTGCTCTACTGGCTGGGTACCGGCACGGTCAAAGGCTTTGCGCTCACGCTGCTGGTCGGCACGGTGTTCTCGCTGTTGACCGCGGTCAACATCACCCGCACGTTCGTCGACGGAGTCGTGGACAACGACCTCGCCACCGCGCCCGCGCTGTACGGGGCATAGCAAGCGTGTTCTTCCGCAACCTCAAATGGAACATCATCGGCCAACGCAACTACTGGTTCGCGCTGTCGGGCGCCGTCATCATCGCCGGCGCCATCGCGCTGGTCGCCCACCACGGCCTGCCGCTGGGCCTGTCGTTCACCGGCGGATCGACGATCGACGTGAAGTTCTCGCAGACGGTCTCAGAGCAGGGCGTGCGCGATGCGCTGAAATCCATCGATCTGTCGTCGATCGGCGAGGAGTTCCGCTCGCAGTACGCGCCGATCCAGTCGGGCGACGAGAGCTTACAGCTCGCTCAAAAGCAAGGGGACGTCGCCCCCAACGACCGGGTCATCATCGAGACGCAAAGCGCCATCAACGATCCCGGTCCCGTCTATAACGCCCTCGACCGCGCCGGCCTGAAGGTCGATCGCGGACAGAGCCAGATCACTTCTGTCGGCCCCAGCTTGAGCAAGGAGTACCTGAGCAGGTCGCTGTGGGCGCTCGTCATCGCGCTCGTGCTCCAGCTGCTCTACATCGCCTTCCGCTTCGGCAATCAACTGCGCTATGGCATCGTGGCGGACATCGCCCTCGTGCACGACGTCTTTGTCATGGTGGGCATCTACGCTATCGCCAACCGCAAGGCCGATGACGCCTTCCTGGCCGCCTTGCTGACGGTCATCGGCTATTCCGTCATGGACTCCATCGTGATCTTCGACCGGATCCGTGAGAATGGCCGCGTCATGCCGGACGTTCCGTACGACCAGATGGTCAACACGTCCCTCTTGCAGACGATGACGCGTTCGGTCAACACGCTGGCCACCGTGCTCATCACCTTGCTCGCCCTGTATTTCTTCGGGGGCGACACGCTCAAGAATTTCGCCTTCGCATTGCTGGTCGGCGTGACGAGCGGCGCCTATTCGTCCATCTTCATCGCGAGCCCGCTGCTCGTGCTTTGGAAGAATTGGGACAACCGTAAGCGCGAGATCGTGCGTGCGGCCGCATCGTCGCGGGAGCTGCAAACGGCCACCGCGACGAACACAGGCGGGTCGTCGCAGATGAAGCGGATAGCGCCCAAACGCAAGGTACAAGCGCCAGCGCCGCCACGCTACCGCAAGAAGCGAACCACGCCGGAGCCGCAAGCGGAAGCGCAACCAGAGACCTCCGCCAACCCCGGCGGAATCCTTGGTCTGCTGGCGGAACTACGTGATGACGATGGCGGCGAGCATACCGACGAGCAGCTCCCAGGGAACCCGTAACTACAACGAAGCGCTGCGCCTGACCGGTGTCGCGCGCGTGCGAGCGCTGCGCGTTCCGCTTGGCTCCAACGCGCTGTTGGTCGCGCTCAAGCTCGTGGTATGGGTTCTCACGGGCTCCGTGAGCGTGCTCTCTGAAGCGCTCCACTCCGGCGTCGACCTGCTCGTCACGACCTTCCAACTCATCTCGGTGCGGTTGGCCACGCGACCGGCGGATGCCGATCACGCCTACGGCCACGGCAAGTTCGAGAACATCGGGGCGGCGCTCGAAGCGCTCTTCATTTTGGCCACCGCCGCCGTCGTCGTCGGACAAGCCATCGAACGCATCCGCTTCACCCCGTCGATCGCGCACCTCGACCTCGGCCTGGGGGTCATGCTGCTCTCCGCCGTCGTCAACGCAGTCGTCTCGAGCAAGCTCGCCCAGACCGCAAAGCTGGAGCAATCCCCCGCCTTACAAGCGGAAGCGTCACAGCTGCGCGCAGATGTGTGGACGGCGGCTGGTGTGGCAGGCGGTCTGCTCGTGATCAGACTCACCGGTCTCACGTTGATCGATCCGATCATCTCGCTCATGATCGCCGGCCTCATCGTCAAAGCGGCCTACGACGTGAGCGTGCGCGCATTCGTCGACCTCACCGATGGCCGGTTGCCGGAAGGGCAAGAAGCGCTCATCCGCGAGATCATCGAACGCCATCACGATATCTACGCCGGCTATCACAAGCTGCGCACGCGCCGCTCGGGGGGCGGCGAATTCATCGATTTCCACCTGCAGATGAAGGGCGACATGGCGCTGCAGCAGGCGCATGCGCTGTCCGACATGATCGTGGTCGACATCAAGCAGTCGCTACCACGGGCCCACGTGCTCATCCACCTCGAGCCTGACACCTAAGTAAGGCTGCAGGCGCAGCCGCACGCCAAACCGCGCTAGGCGACGGCACCCGCTGCATCTTCCACGGCGTTGTACGCGCCAATGGCGCGGGCGAAGTCACGGCCGTGAACGGCATCGTAGAAGTCGTTGTGCGTCTCCACCACGCCTTGATCTGCCCACGCATCGTAGGACAATCTCGTGATGGGCAAATGGGCCGTGGGGCCGATCGCATCTGTATACGAGGCGTGGAATGGTCCGAAGTCGCCGGACTCCTTGTGCGCGATCACCATGTCCGCAACCGCAGATGCTGCGCTCCTCGCGGCCGACCGAACAACCCCCGGCAGCCGCGCATCATCCGCAACCGCCGTATAGCTCGCGATCGCGGGCCGATCGGCGTGCCACGGCATGTCTGCGGAGTGGTCGAAACGCACCATGCCGCGCACCGACTTGATATCAGCACGGATCTCACGCACCTCGTCACGCCCCTCTGCCGTGCGGCCCAGCGAGGACACCTCGAGGTTGAAATCAGCGATGGCGCCACGCACCTTGGCGATTGTCGGCGCACTGATGTCGAGCACGTCGAAGGCGGCCGCGGGATGATAAGCGTTCACCCCGCTGCCGTACCGCGCGCGCATGGTGACATCTACGGCATCCTTGGCCCATCCGCCGCCACGGGTGATGGTGTCCGCGAAGGCCGATGACGGCACGCCTGGCGCAAGCATCGTTTCGGGAGAGGCTGCGAGGTAGCGGACGCCGACGTGCGAGAGCGTGTCGGCGAACCCGACCGTCGCCATAAGGCACTGATTCGCGAGCACGCCCGTCACCGAGTCGTCGGCGCCCGGATGGCGCTTGTGAAACGCCGCCCGTCCATCGCCGATCGCGCCGGCGATATCCTCGAGCGACATGAACCCACCCGTGCTGTCCGCCTGGAGGCCGCCGCCGTCGCCGCCTCCGTGATCGACGAGATCGATCCACACGTCAGCCTTGCGGAAATCCGGATCGTTGACTCTGCCCTCGAGCGTTTGCTCGACGAAAGCGGCAAGCGTGCGGCGGTCCGACATATCGGTGGGTGCGGTGACGCGGGTGATGTGTTGCGTCCCGTTCTGGATCGTCGACCATTCCGTGCGCAGCTGGCCGCGCAGGAAGGGTGCGTGCGCGACGCGGGTGGTGTCCTCGGCAACCACCTTCAATGCTGGATTCGCGCTTGTCGTTTTGATGAAGTCGGTGACGTTACGCTCTTGGACCTCATCGAGATTGTTGTCCCCGTCGCGGTATACCCCGAAGACGGCGTTGTGTGCAGAAAGTCTATCGACGCCAACTTGCTCCATCCCGCGCTCCTTCTTGCAGCTTTCGCACGCCCGCGTATCACGCTGCAAGAACGCAACGTCTAGCAGCCCGGATCGCCACGCCGCCGAGTCGCGCGCGCCAGCTTCATCGCCAGCGGCGGTGAAACGCCCTACACAGGTCATTGATTCCGGAAGAAAAAGGCGCAACACATGGAGCCGGATCAACTGCGTCTATATGGCGAGCTGTATCGCCTAGTACGCGGGTACCAGGTAACGCCGATCGTGTACGTCGCCGCTGAGCTGGGCATAGCGGACCTGCTGCGCGATGGTGCCCAGTCGAGCGCTGAGCTCGCTGCAGCAACTCACACTGATGCCTCTGCGTTGGCGAGGCTGCTCCGCGCCCTGACGGCGCTCGGATTGCTTCACGAGGGCGACGATCACCGATTCAGTCTTACGCCACTTGGCGAATGTCTGCGCGAAGATTCCCCATTGCACGGGCGGGCGATGGTCCGCTGGTTGGGCGGGGAGAATATGTGGCGGACGTGGGGAGACCAACTCCACAGCGTCCGCACCGGGCAATCTGCGTTTAGTCACATTTTTATAATGAGCAACGTGTTTGACTATTACGCCAAGCACCCCGAGCTCGAAGAAATCATGAGCGGCGGCTTCGCCGCCCAAACCCTCTACTTCGCCGCGGCTATCACGGAGGTCTATGACTTCTCGACGTTTGAGAAGCTCGCGGACGTGGGCGGCGGACGCGGAGCGCTCTTGGCCACGATCCTTCGGGCAAATCCGCAGCTCCATGGGATCCTCTTCGACCTGCCGCATGTCGTGCTGGCGGCCGTCGGACTCTTGGAACAGGCCGGAATCACGAACCGTTGCCAGGCCGTCTCCGGCGACATGTTCGAATCGGTCCCAGCGGGCGCGGATGGCTACATACTTTCGCGCGTCATTCATGATTGGGACGATGAGAAATCAATCGCGATCTTGACCTCGTGCCGCGCTGCAATGCGGAGCGGGAGCAGATTGCTCCTGATCGAGCGCGTGTTGCCGGCTCGCGCTACACCGTCGGTGGAGAACGAGGTGCGCTTTCTCGGCGACATCAACATGCTCGTGCGAACGGGCGGCCGCGAGCGAACCGTCGATCAGTACAAAGCTCTGCTCAGCGCTGCGGGGTTACGTCTCGTCCGGGTTATCCCGACGCCTACCGATATCAGCGTCGTCGAAGCGATGCCCTGACATGTCGCGGATGCCCGTCTTCCACCGCGTTGTACCACCACTCCGCGTCACGTCGCACCGACTAGCAGCCCATAGCTAACCAGGACTGCGACGCGTAGACGCTAAACGTCTAGGCCATTATGAGAACCGTTGCGTTCGTTGCCGTCACCGCGGTGTTCGTGCTCGCAAATCTGACCAGCGCGTCGGCGCAGATCATCCCCGGTACGCACCTCACGGGCAACATAGACCAAAGCCTGAGCTCAAAAGGCGCGCACGTCGGCCAGACGTTTACTGTAACTAACGCGCACAGCGCCAATAGCGACATCACAAACGGCGTGATCTACGGGCACGTGGCGGCCGTTCAAAAAGCGGGTCAAGGCACCCCCGGAAAGATCGAACTCGCCTTTGATAAACTCAAAACCGGGTCAGGGAACGTCTATACCATCGTCGCCCACGCTACAAGCATCACCGTCAACACGAAGAGCAACGCGACCAAAGAAGCGATTGCGACGGCAGGCGGCGCGCTCATTGGTGGTCTGCTGGGCAAAGGACTGGGTGCGGTCATCGGAGGCGCGGGTGCCTACGTGTACGCCAAGAACAACCGTGAAGACGTGACCATTCCCAACGGATCGCTTGTGACAGTCGATATCACCGGGAGCACGAGAATCTCGAAGTAGTGGGCCTTTCGCCCAAGAGATCGCGTTGTCCGTGAGGAGGCATCCCGTGCAGGTCCCTGAGCTGCAAGCGCTCGTCCGCGCCATCCCGGATTTTCCAAAGCCGGGGATTATGTTCCGCGACATCACTCCGCTCATCAAGGACGCACGCGCGTTCCGCGCCGCGATCGACCGGCTTGCCGAAGCGTTCGTCGGGCAGAAGATCGACTACGTCGTGGCCATCGAGGCGCGCGGCTATCTGGTCGGCGCCCCGCTCGCGCACACACTAGGCACGGGCCTCATCCCCGTGCGGAAGCCGGGGAAGCTTCCCTACGACACCCTGAAGGCCGATTATGCACTCGAGTACGGCACGAACACGCTCGAGGTGCATAGCGATGCGCTGGGGCACGGCGAACGCGTGATCATCGCCGACGATCTGCTCGCCACGGGCGGCACCGCGTGCGCGACGAAAAGCCTGGTCGAGCGGCTCGGGGGCCAGGTTGTGGGTTTCGCGTTCCTGATCGAGCTTGCGGCCTTAGCAGGCCGCGATAAGCTCGGCGCAACCCCGGTCACAACCCTCATGACTTTCTAGCTCCCGGGCGGGGTAAGAGCACAAAACCATAGCGGGAACGCTTGTGCCATCGGGCGTAGAACCGCTACAATATATAGTAGAGAGAGAAAAGGCACCCCGGAAGGTGCCCGACGAGCGCGGACCTCAGGGTCCGTTGCTGTAGGCGGCAGATGGCGAATAACTTCAGCGAGCTCATCGAGCGGGTCAAGACCTACGCGCCGGCGGTCGACGCTGCCTGGCTTGAGAGCGTCTATTCCTTCGCCGAGCACGCCCACGACGGTCAGACCCGAGCTTCGGGCGAGAGCTTCATCTCCCACCCGCTCGCCGTGGCATCCATCCTGGCCGAACTCGAGATGGATCCGCAAAGCATCGCGGCCAGTCTGCTGCACGACGTCGTCGAGGACACGACGGTACCGGTCGAAGAGATCGAACGCCGCTTTGGCGCCGACATCTCCTCGCTTGTCGATGCGCTGACCAAACTGACCAAGATTCCGTATCAAAGCAAGGAAGACGTCCAGGTCGAGAACCTGCGCAAGATGTTCCTGGCCATGGCTAAGGACATCCGCGTCATCATCATCAAGCTCGCCGACCGTCTGCACAACATGCGCACGCTCGCCAGCTTGCCGCAGAGCAAGCAGAAGAACATCGCGCAAGAGACGCTAGAGATCTACGCTCCGCTCGCCCACCGGCTGGGCATCTACCGGATGAAGTGGGACCTCGAGGACTTGGCGCTGCGCTACATCGATCCGCAAGCCTACCGCGACATCGCCGAGAAGGTCGCCAAGCGCCGCGCCGATCGCGAGAGGACCGTCGAGACGATCATCGGCGAGGTTCGCGATCGCTTCGAAGCAGCGGGGATCAAAGCGGACGTCTCAGGCCGGCCAAAACATTTCTTCTCCATCTACCAGAAGCTGCAGCACGGCAAAGACTTCTCCGAGATCTACGACCTCAGCGCCATCCGCATCATCGTCGATTCCGTCAAGGATTGCTACGGCGCGGTCGGCATCATCCATAGTCTGTGGACGCCGCTGCCAGGTCGCTTCAAAGATTACATCGCGATGCCCAAGACCAACGGCTATCAGTCGTTGCACACCACGGTCATCGGGCCGGGCGGCGATCCGATCGAGATCCAGATCCGCACGCTCGACATGCACCGCTCGAGCGAGTACGGCATCGCGGCGCACTGGCGCTATAAGGAAGGCGGCGCGAGCGACGACTTCGACGAGAAGCTCGCCTGGTTACGTTCTCTGCTTGAGTGGCAGGAGGACATGCGCGACAGCCGCGAGTTCATGGAGAACCTCAAGCTCGACCTTTTCAACAACCAAGTCTTCGTCTTCACGCCTAAGGGCGACGTCATGGGATTCCCATCGGGTTCGACGCCGCTCGATTTCGCCTATCACGTCCACACCTCGATCGGCCACCACTGCATCGGGGCGAAGATCAACGGCAAGATCGTGCCGCTCGACTATCAGCTCCACAATGGCGACATCTGCGAAGCGCTCGTCAACAAGAGCAGCCCGGGGCCGTCGCTCGACTGGCTGGCCGTGTGCAAGACCTCGAGCGCGAAGCATAAGATCAAGCAGTGGTTCCGCAAGAACCGCCGTGAAGAGAACGTGATCTCGGGCAAGGAGGTCTTGGAACGTGAGATCGCACGCAATCAGCTGACCCAGTTCGCGACAGCGCCGTTCCTCACCAAGCTCGCCGGACGTTTCAATTGCTCGAGCATCGAAGATCTGTACGCCGGCATCGGGTTCGGCGACGTGTCGGTCGCGTCGCTGCTGGGACGCCTGCGCGAGGAGGCCAAGCGCGCGAAGGTCGTGCCGCTGCCGCTCGAGCGCCAGACCGCGACCGTGCGCAAGGCGCGCGAGCGAGCGGCCTCGGGCGTACGCGTGCGCGGCGCGGAGAATCTGCCGGTGCGTTTTGCCCGCTGCTGCACCCCCGTTCCCGGAGACGCCATCGTCGGCTTCATCTCGCAGGGCAAGGGCATCTCCGTCCACCGTCTGAACTGCCCGAACGTGGCGGGTCTGAGCGCCCAGCCCGAGCGGCTTATCGACGTCAGCTGGGATGTCTCCCCGACGGACTCGCACTTGGTCGACGTCGAGATCGAGGCGCTTGACCGGCCGGGCCTGCTGCAGGATATCATGAGCGTGCTCTCCGAGCAGAAGACCAACGCCACCTCGGTGACCGCTCGCGTCAAGCGGGATCGCACGGCAACCATCGCCTGCAGTCTGGAGATCCGCGACCTCAATCATTTGAGCGCGATTTTGAACAAGGTCAATAAGGTGCGCGACGTGCGTACCGCATATCGCGTCACCAAACGCGAAGCCCGCGCCGGCGGTTAATCGCCTCGCACAAGGGACATCGAAGAAGAGATGATATTCAAGAGCATCCTGGCGCCGGTTGATGGATCGGCGCCCTCCAACGCTGCCGCCGCGCTGGCCGTCTCGCTCGCCAAGCAGGACGGCGCATCGCTTGTGTTCTGCCACGTCGAGCACGTGCCGCGCCCGTCGCACGATGCGGGTGGCTTCGCACGCGAGGAGATCATCGAGGAGGAGACCCGAACCGCTCACGACATCCTTGACGCCGCGAAAAAGCTCGCCGCCGGTGCGGGCATCCAGGCGAAAACCGTCCGGCTTGCCGACCCGATCGTCGAGGCGATCCTTGAGGCCGCCAAGGACAATGGCTCTGACATCATCGTGATGGGCACGCATGGACGCACCGGCATCGTGCGCGCCGTCTTAGGCAGCAAGACCGCCGACGTGATTGCCCGTTCACCGCTGCCTGTGCTCGTCGCCCCACACGTCAGCGCATAGCCCGGCTACATGCGGGCGGTCATTCAGCGCGTCTCGAGCGCCTCGGTCGACGTCGAGGGCACGATCAGTGGAGCTATCGAGCGAGGACTTCTGGTGCTCGTCGGGGTGGCCCGTGATGACACAGAGGCCGATGCCCAGACTATCGCCTCCAAGATCGCCGGGCTGCGAGTCTTCAACGACGAGACGGGCGCGATGAACCTGAGCCTGGCCGAGGTCGGAGGCGCCGTGCTCGCCGTCTCGCAGTTCACGCTCTACGGTGACGCGCGCAAAGGGCGCCGGCCGAGCTTTATCGAGGCTGCGGCGGGACCCGAGGCGCAGCCGCTCTTCGACCGCGCAGTGGAGCTCATGCGCCGAGAAGGACTGACGGTCGAAACGGGAATCTTCGGAGCGACGATGCGGGTGAGCCTGGTCAATGAAGGGCCGGTCACCATCTTATTGGATTCGAGGAAGACGTTTTGAGACCGACGCTGCATGTCAAGCTCGACGCGATCCGACATAACGTCGACGCCTGGCGCAGACGTCTGAACGGCCGGCCCGTGTGGGCGGTCGTCAAGTGCGATGCCTACCGCATGGGGATGATCCAGGTCGCGCGCGCTTGCGTTGAGGCTGGAGCAGAGCGGTTGTGCGTCGTCGAGATGTGGGAGGCGCAGATCCTGCGCGATGCCGGCGTCGGTGCGCCCATCGTCCACGTCGCAGCGACCCCGCGAACCGATATCGAGACTGGCGTCAGGCTCGGCGTCACCATTTCGGTCGCAGACGTCGCCCGAGCGGAGATGGTCTCGCGCCATGCGCGCAAGCTCGGCATCACGGCGAAGGTGCACGTGGCCATCGAGACCGGTACGGGGTGGTGGGGAGTCACGCCGTCGGACGCGGCGGCGTTCGCACGCGAAGCGGGGGCGCTGCCCAACATCGAGTGGGAAGCCGCCTGGACCCACATCGCGGGGCGCGATTCAATGGAAGCGCAGGTCCGCAAGCTGCACGCAGGCGTCGAGCAGTTGCGCGCACACGGCATTTCGGTCCCGCTGCTCCACATCGGCAGCACTGGGCCGTGTGTCTGGGGACTCGGCGAGGGCGCGGCGCGCATCGGCATCGGTCTGTATGGCGCGGCGCTGGGTGACGAACACCAGCTTGGGAAACTGCGCATCGCGTTCGAGGTTCGTGCGCCGATCTACGGCATCAGGCGCTTCTCAGAACCCATGCCGCTCGGGTACGGCGGCACCTACGTCGCGTTGCCAGGCCAGACGATCGTGACGCTGCGCATCGGGTATGGCGAGGGCATGCCGAAGACGCTGGCCGGACGCGGATCGGTGCTGCTGGCCGGCGTGCTCTGCCCGATCGTGGGTGCGATCGGCATGAACTTCACGATGGTCGCCGTGCCGGCCAACCTCGAGGTCTCGCCTGACGATCACGCGATCGTCGTGGGCGACGTGGCCGGCATACGCCTGGAAGAAGTCGCCGCCGCCGCGCGGACGATACCGCACAACGTCATGACGATGTTCGGCTCCGGCATGGCACCGGCATACACGGATGCGTCGGTCGGGGACTTCACAACGAGCCTTTGAAGCAAAGGATCTTTGAAGTAACGGACCTTTAGGTCCGTTTTCGCTCAATTACTCGCGATCGTGCCACCGCGCAGCACCGTGCCGACTGCGCTCTCCATCTGGGCGAGCGTGAGCGCTCCGGTGATCCGCGCACGCACGATGCCATGGCTGTCGACGATGAGGCTCGTCGGGATGAAGCGTACGCCCATGAGATCATGGGTCACGCCGTCCTGGTCGAGGAAGATCGGGTACGTCAGGCCGTAGCGCTGTGCGAAGGCGCTGACCGGCTCGACCTCCTCTTCCTGATCGACGCCGACGACGTCAACCGGCATCGATGCCGTCGCCTTGCTCAGCTGCTCCAGCGCCGGCGTCTCCTCTTGGCAATCGGGACACCAGGTGGCGAAGACGTTGAGATAGAGGATATGACCTGGCCGCGCGGCCACCGCGAGACGTTCGCCGGCGAGGTTGGTCAGCTGTACGGCCGGCAAGGGCTGACCGGCTTCGAGCACGCTCCTGCCCACAGGCTTGACGTTGGTCAACGCGCGTACGCGCGCCATGACACCATGGCGGTGCTGGTAGAGCACGACCATGGCGAGGAGCACGAAGATGATGAGGAGGATCGGTGGACGGCGGGATTGCATGGGGCTCAAGGTTTCGCCGCTCGCCATCCACCTCCATCCACACGCTGCACGTGTCCAAGTCACAGCCGGCCAACATACTTATGCACAGAGGCTCACTTGTCACCCGATTTGGCCGTGTGATATACTTGCCGGGCTTGCCGGGCGAGTTCTCGCCCGATTTTCCTTCCTGCTCGTCCGCGCGCGCCTCACGGCCGCCGGACAAGCCTTACGCCCAGGGGGAGGCAGCGCACTGCGCATGTCACAATACGAAATCACGTATATCATCCGCCCGTCCTTTGAGGACCCTCAGGTCGACGAGCTTGCGGCGCATTTCTCCGATGTCGCCAAGGGCAACGGCGGCGATGAGATCAGCGCCGAGAAGATGGGAAAAAAGCGCCTCGCGTACGAGATCAAGAAACTACGCGAAGGGCATTATATCTGTATGAAATTCGCCGGCAGCCCGGACACCGCCAGAGAAGTCATTCGGCAGATGCGTCTCCATGACGACGTCCTGCGGGCTCTGCTGATACGCCTGTAAAGCGAGGTTCAACGTGGCTGGATCCTATAACCATATCGTGCTCGTCGGACGGCTCGTCGCCGATCCCGAGCTGCGCCAGACGCAGAGCGGCGTCCCGGTGACGTCGTTCCGCATCGCCGTCGACCGCCCCAAAGGGCGTGACGGTGAGAAGCAGACCGACTTCTTCGGCGTCAGCATCTGGCGCCAGAGAGCCGAACGTGCGGCTGAGTTCCTGCAGAAGGGGCGCCTCGTGCTCATCGCCGGACGCATCCAGATCCGCGAGTACACCGATCGCGATAACAACAAACGCACGGCGGTCGACGTGGTCGCCGATGATTTCCAGATGCTCGACGCCCGGCCGCAGGGCGGCGACAGTGGCGCTGCGCGGAGCGCTGCCCCAGCGGCTGCTGCTGCTGCCAGCGACCTGCCGGAGTATGAGTACAACGCAGCGGACGAAGAAGTCCCATTCTAACAATAAGGAAGACCTATGCCACCCCGCAAGAAAGGCGCTCCCAAGCGCAAGAGCACGAAGGAGCGCAAGCCAAAGCGCAAGGCCTGTTCCATCTGCATCGAAAAACTGACAGGGCTTGACTACAAAGACACGATGCGGCTGCGCAAGTACATCACCGAGCGCGGCAAGATCGTGCCCCGGCGGATCTCAGGCAACTGCGCGAAGCACCAGCGCTGGCTCACCGACGCGGTCAAACGCGCGCGCGTCATCGCGCTCTTGCCCTTCACCTCTGAGTAGAGGCAGCACCGGTCTGCACCAGCCGTGAAAGTCATCCTGCGCAAGAATATCAAAGGGGTCGGCACGACGGGCGAAATCGTCGACGTCTCGGACGGCTATGCCCGCAACTATCTGCTGCCGCGTCAGCTCGCCAACGAAGCGACTGCCGGGAACTTGACGCAGGCCGCGCAGGCGAAGGCAGCGCAAACCAAGCGCGACGAAAAACTGCTCGCCGAGGCGCACGAGCTTGCCGATCGGTTAGCGAGCGTCCCGACGGTCATCACTGCCAGAGCCGGTGAGCGTGGCAGGATTTTCGGAGCGGTGACGAACGCACAGATCGCCGAGGCGCTTAAGACGTCGCTGGGCGTCGAGATCGATCGTCACAAGATCGAGCTCCCCGAACCGATCAAGACTGCTGGCGATCATCCGGTCGTCGTCAAGCTGCCGCTCGGCGTCACCGCTCGGATCACCGTTCGCGTGACACCGCAATAGAGACGATCGCGTCGAAGGAGGAAGGTTTCCCGCAATGGTGATGACCGCGGTCGATCGCATACCTCCCCAGAATCTCGAGGCCGAGCAGGCGATCTTAGGCTCCCTCATGGTCGAGCGCGATCTCGTGCCCATCATCTCCGAGATCGTCCAGAAGTCCGACTTCTACGCACCGCACCACGCGACGGTCTACGACGCGATCATCGCCCTCTACGAGCGTGGCGAGCCGATCGACAAGGTGTCGGTGACCGAGGAGCTGCGCCGGCGCAAGCTGCTCGACGAGGTGGGCGGCGTCGATTCCATCAGCCAGCTGCTCAACACGGTTCCCACGGCGGCATCTGCCGAATATTACGCGAAGCTGGTCGCCGAAAAATCGATCCTGCGCTCGCTCATCACTGCTGGCGGCCGCATCGCCGTCATCGGCTTCGAGCAGCCCGAAAACGTGGACGACGTCGTCGACCGCTGCGAGCAGATGATCTTCGACATCGGACGCCGCTCCTCGGGCGGCTTCACGCTCGTGCGCGACCTGCTCAAGCCCGCCTTCGAGCGCATCGACACGCTGTACCACCAGAAGGGCAGCGTGACCGGCGTGCCCTCCGGCTTTGCCCGCCTCGATCAGTTCACGACCGGCTTCCAGCCGGGCGAGCTCATCATCATCGCCGCGCGGCCGTCCATGGGCAAGACGTCGCTGTGCCTCAACATCGCGATGAACGCCGCCAAGGACGCCGCGAAACACGTGGCCCTCTTCTCGCTGGAGATGAGCAACGACCAGCTCGTGCAGCGCTTCTTGAGCATGGAGGCGCGCATCGACGCGCAAGCGTTGCGAACGGGCAACATCAAGGACAAGGAATGGGGCGAGATCACCCACGCCATGGGCGTGCTCGCCGAGGTGCCGATCTACGTCGACGATTCTGCCGCCTTGACGGTGAGCGAGGTCCGTTCCCGCTCGCGCAGGCTCGCGGCCACGACCGGACTCGATCTCATCATCGTCGACTACTTGCAGCTGTTGCGCTCGACGAACGTCCGCATCACGAGCAGAGTGGAGATCATCGACGAGATCTGCCGCAGCCTCAAGGCGCTGGCCAAGGAGATCAAGGTTCCGGTCATCGCGCTCGCGCAACTGAATCGCTCACCCGAGTCGCGTAACGACAAGCGGCCCATGCTCTCCGACTTGCGGGAGTCAGGTGGCATCGAACAAGAGGCCGATGTCGTCGCCTTCATCTATCGCGACGAATATTACAACCCGCCGACACCAGAGAACGAAAACATCGCCGAGATCAATATCGCCAAGCAGCGCAATGGTCCGACCGGTCTCGTGCAGCTTCGCTTTGACAAGCGCTACACGTCATTTGCCGATCTCGACACCGAGCACACTGAGATCTAAAAGCGCCGCTGCTGACCCGAGGCACCCAGCCCACTCGGCAGCTTGATCTTGCCGACGGCGGCGCCACGAACGTACCAGAGAGTTCCATCCGGCCCCGCTGCGAGGTCCGTGACCGGCTGAGCGAAGGTCGGGTTCGGGGATGCGAACGGCAACGCGAAGACTCGTGCCGGTGGGAACGGCGACGTCGACCACACCATTGGAGATATGGCGCCGGTGCCGTTGGTCCCGGTGAACGTCACCACGGCGACAGACTGAGCCACAAGCGAGAGCCCGGCGAGACCAAAGCAGTGGAGTCCAAGCGTACGGTCAGGATACGGACAGCAACCGGCGAAATCATCACGGGCGAGATAGAGGACGAGGAGGGCGGCGTGTATTGACGACAAGAACGTGCTGTTGCTATCCAATGCGCAAATTGAGAGGGCATCCGCCATGAGTATCCCCCCTTACGATAAACTTTTTGATTGGCTCTCAGACGAACTACTAGCGGAAGGCTCTCGAGGTGCCCGCATCGCTCGCAAAGCATTGACTCATTTTCACGATAACCCACCTCCAAGCGGTTTGTATGACCACGACAAGGCGCCCGCCGAGGCACTTCAACGCATTCGCAATATCGTCGCGGAGCAAATTATCGCCGGGAACCGTCAGGAGCCCGACCAAGCCGAGGCTATCTGGCAACTCGACCAAGCGGTGAAGAAAGTGCAAGAGCGGGCGAAAGTAGACCCAGAGCAATGGATACGTGAGCGATGACCGATGGCCGCTCGCTCGGGACGCTGGTCGCCCGTGCTTCCCGGTGGCAGACCGTTAAGCTAGGCGCTACCCAACGTGGGGCAGGAACGGTCGCAAATCGTCGCAAACCAGCGGCCAATCCCGTAGAACAGGGGAGGGGTGTTTGCCATGAGGCAGACCTTTCCGCCACCGACGTCTCAGCAACACTTGTTGCAGGCGTCAAGTATAGCTTTGCTGTGATTCTAACCGAGTGCCCCTTCTGTTTCGTTCGCCGTTGATGCATACGTTCTCGTAGCGTGACCTACTTGTAACGCTACCCTCTTATGGGTCCCCACGCGCTACGCCACACAGCAGGCTCGCTGGCGGTCGCGTCAGGAGCCGACATCAAGCAGGTCCAGAGTCTACTCCGCCACGCCTAACCGAACCTCACGCTGGGCCGCTACACGCATCTGTCGCGCAACCGAGAGCGCCAGGCGACCGATGGCATCGAGCGGGTTTTGCGTGAGGCGTTAGAAAAGCGTTAGAAAAAGCATGTCGATGGCATGGCGAACGTCCTCAAACGTAGAATCTATCGCACTTCGCCGACGTAGCTCAGTGGTAGAGCAGCGGTTTCGTAAACCGCGGGTCGTCAGTTCAACTCTGACCGTCGGCTGATCATCTTTCCCTTACCACACAAGCTTTCGTCAAGAACCCGGCCCTCTTGACAAGGTTTATCAACCCCCTTCTTGTTATCCGTGGGCTCGTTTCGGCTCTTCGAGGCCGATTTAACCTCGCACCACCGTCCGCACCATCGCTGCATTCAGCACGAGAAACTAGCCCGAGATATAAATATGAATTTAAGACTAGTCGCTGTCCTCACCCAAGGCCGGATAGTGCTTGTGACACACCCGTTCCATCACCCATAAATTCGGGTCGTCGAGGTTTGACACGGGCAAGGCAGCCCAAGTGGTTGGCAAGAATCTGCTGAACATCGTAACCGTTAAGAGAACGCAACAAATTTGTACTCGCCACATCCAAGTAGGCTTTTTTCAGTTGTTCACGCGGGTTACCGCCAACGCAATCCCATTGCATCCAACCCGGCTGTTCGCCCGGCTCCAACTCCTTGGTACCGACTTTGACAGCCCTACCGCGCGATACCAAGGTTGTCCCGCGTGATTCACTGTGTCCGCGGGGCATGATGGTGTCCTGTTCCCCAAGAATCTCTATCAGTTGTTGGGCAGACCATCGCTTTTTCGCCATTATTGAGGAACTTCAGCAGCGTAATGTTCCATCACCTTTTAGAGGTAGCCTTAACCGAGCGAGGCCGGTATGGAGCCGGAGCGCTGGCGAATCCAACGATTCCCGAAGCGAGTGCGCTGCAACGCCCGACCGCGTCCCGAGCAAGTGGGGAGTCTTTTTAAGAATGCAAACCCCGAAACGAGCTTTCTCGCGATACACTCGGAACGCGTCAAGCGACGCCGAAACATCGGGGGCGTAGGCTATTGGCAAAGAGAAGAGATTCAGGCGGTAAGAAAGCCCGCCGGCCACGTCAAATATTCAGGTAGCGCACGCCGATCTTCGACCTGGCGCGAATGCCGCATAGACAAAGTATAGGACCGCACATGGCTACGCACAGCCCGTTAAGGAAAGCGACTCGGCTCCAGAACGTAGTATCGCCGTGGACTCACAACTTCTGGCGCACGTCGCGCTCGCGCTAGAGTAGGGTCAAGAGATTTGGATAACAGCGGACAAACGGAACCTGGCGTGAAGGCTCTCTGGCGGACTTTGCTGGTCTTAATGCTTGGCGCGTTTGTCCTTGTCTCAACGCTGCCCAATATTCACTACGCGTGGGATCCCGGTTACAATTACGGATTGTCAGTCACACCACAACTTACGGTTGATGGGGTTGTTCCTGGCGACTCTGCCGACCGGGCCGGCGTACGCGTCGGCGACAAGATAGACCAACAAAGCTTGTCGTACGCTGACCTCTTGGGCTTTTTCGGAAGCGAGCCGACTGCTGGCGAGCGTGTGACGGCGACTTTCCTTCGCGGCGATCGGCGCCTCACGGTCCACTTGATTGCAGAGCAAGGCGCTCCAACCTTTTACACGAGAGTGATCGTCCCCATCAAGCGGATTGTGTCGCTGGTCTTTATCTTCATCGGAGAGCTTCTCGTCCTGCGACGACCGGGTCGTATGACGTGGTCGTTTTACTTGTTTGCCCTCGGCAGCACCACCGCGACTGCGTTTGTATACGGGCGCTTGCCCCCACCTGAGTACAACGCGCTCAATGCGGCACTTTACGCCATCTATGGCGGCGCATCTACAGCCTTTCTTGGATTTGCATGCCGCTTCCCCACGGATCAAGTTACCGGTTGGCGACACATTATAGACCGCTGGGTACCGTTCGTCTATGTCACCGCCGCCTCGTTGGGAGCTCTGTCGTGGTTAAGTCGCGATCACGCCATCGCCGTGCCTTTTCGGACCATCTACAGGATATCCAACATCCTTGATTATTTCTTGATTGCCCTTGGTGTCGTCGTCCTGCTTGCGACTTACGCGAAAGAGCGCGAGCAGCGTCAGCGTATCAAGTGGCTCATCGCAAGCCTGGTACTCGCAGGTTTGAGTATCGCGTTCATCGATTTTCTAAGCCCTTTGTTCCCCACGATCCCAGGTGTGCTGCAAACGTACTGGAACCCAGATGATCTTGCGATACTGAACATCTTCGTTCCATTGGCCGTTGCTTATGCGGTCCTACACCATCGTGTGCTTGATGTCAACTTCATCATTAGCCGTGCACTTGTATATGCTGTACTGACGTCGATGGTCGTCGCCCTTTTCGCGGTACTCGACTGGTTCTTTGTGCGCAAACTACTCGCTACAAATCTCGGAGTACTTATTGAGATTGCGGTAGCTATCGCGCTTGGGTTTTGGCTCAATGCAGTCCACCGTCGAGTGGATGGCGTCGTGGATCGCGTATTCTTTCGACGTAGGTATCTAGCGGAGCTGCGCCTGGCGCGGATTGCAGCTGTGCTTCCGCATGCAACTAGCGAAGCCTCGGTGGATAGCTTGTTGATATCGGAGCCGACCGATGCTTTCGAGTTGGCCTCGGCCGCCCTCTTCGCCCGATCGCCGGATGGAACGTATGCACGTAAGACTGCCATCGGGTGGGGGGACGATTGTACAATCGGGCTTGGTGCAGATGATCCGGTTGTGCTGCACTTGCGGAGCGGCCTTGCCCTAGTTAGGCTCTCGGAAGTGCGTTGGCCGCGTGACGATCTCCCGCGGGGCGCCGGGTATCCGGCATTGGCGCTTCCAATCGTGGTGCGCAACCACGTGGTTGCCATCGCGCTTTATGGCGCTCACAAGAACCAGGCAGACCTTGACCCTGACGAAATAAGCGCTATCAGCAACTTGGCACCCGGCGCAGGGGCCGCTTATGACCACCTTCAGGCCGAGTCGATGCAACGCGAAGTGGATTTGCTGAAAAGCAAAGTCGAGTCGTTGCAGGCTCAGCTGGCAGAAGCACAGATCCAGCCCGCGTAGGAAGCTTCCAAGCTAGGTTACCTCACACGAAACACTTCATGCTTGCTGCTTTAATCGCTATTGCCGTCGTCGCTTTTGGAACTACCGGAAACGGCGATACTAGCCCTACTCCCCAAGCCACTATACTCACGGCTCCATTAGGGCAGACCGTTCCCCTCGGTGACTTAAAGGTCAAAATCGAAGACCTGCGCGCTGCGACCCCGGCCGACAATCCTGACCACTTGCCCGTGTCGGCTGACGAAAATCTTATTGTTATGCATGTCACCCTATCGAACAGCGTGCTCCCAAGTTTCTCTGGCGTCGTCACCTACAGGCTCGAGGACAAGAACGGGTACGGGCCTCGCACTTGGGAAAGGCTCGACATCCAACAACGTACTACTGTCCACTTGCATGGGCTGTTCGCCGTCGATAAAGACTACGTGCCCACTTCGCTCCTCGTGGAGTGCTCGTCGTGCAACGCGAGCCACTACATAGCGGTACAGTTCACGATTCCAGCGCCGTCACCATCGCCGTCACCATCGCCCAGTTCGTTTTAGTTTTGATCAAGCCGCTAAAGCCCTATTGGACGTGCGTTTTTTTCAGCGCCAAGGCGAGAGATTAACTATCCGTGAGACCCCAAGTACACAACACCGGCTAGGGCTCGCCAGAGGACGGGCCGAAACCAAAGGCGATGCCACCCGAGAATGGGGCCGAGCCCAAAGGCGCGCGTTCTTTGGCTTTGCCCACGGGTACGGTGACATTTCTTTTTACCGACATCGAGAGTAGTACCCAGCGCTGGGAAGAGCACCGCGATGCGATGCGGGTCGCGGTTGCGCGCCACGATACGCTCATGCGTAGGGCGATCGAGTCTCACCGAGGGTACGTCTTCAAGACGGTGGGTGACGCGTTTTGTGCGGCCTTCTCACGAGCCGATGACGCGCTCGCCGCAGCGCTCGAAGCGCAGCGCGTGCTCAACACTGAAGACTTCGCCAATATCGACGGACTGCGAGTACGCATGGGGCTGCATGCGGGCGAAGCTGACGAGCGCGACGGCGACTATTTCGGGCCCGCCGTGAATCGCGTGGCCCGACTAATGTCGATCGGCCATGGCGGTCAGGTGCTTGTCTCAGGAGCAGTGGAACGGGCGTTGCGCGACGCATTGCCGTCAGGTGCGACCCTTATCGATCTGGGACTACGCCGACTCAAAGATCTAGCGCGGCCAGAACAGGTGTGGCAACTGGCGAGCGCCGGTTTACCGAGTGAGTTTCCGCCGCTCAATTCGCTCGATGCGCGAGGGAATAATCTCCCCACGCAGCTCACGCATCTCTTGGGCCGAGAACGGGACCTCGAGGAAGTTAAATCCCTTATCGGCAGGCATCGGCTACTCACGATAGCCGGTGCCGGTGGTATCGGTAAGACGCGTCTCGCGTTGCAAGCGGGTGCCGATCTCATCGATCGGCATGCAGATGGCGTGTGGTTCGCCGATCTAGCTCCCATCTCCGATCCGGAGCTAGTGGCAAGCGTGGTCGCCAAAGTCGTGGGTATGGCTCAATCGGAGGGGCGCAGAGTCGACGAGGCAATACCCCAGTGGCTCAAGCGAAAGCAGTTGCTGCTCATCCTGGACAATTGCGAGCACGTGATCCAGGCCGCCGCCGGACTAGCGGCGGCGATTTTGGAGGCCTCACCCCTCGTGCGCATCGTCGCCACGTCACGACAAGCGCTCGGCATCGGAGGCGAGTTTGTCTACCGCCTGCCATCGCTTGCACTGCCTGGCGCAACGGCTGGACTTTCTGCCGAGGCAGCGTCCGCCTATGGCGCGATCGCCCTGTTTGTCGCTCGTGCGACGGCATCCGACGCGCGCTTCGTTCTCAGCGATGACAATGCGGCCATCGTCGCAGAAATCTGCCGCCGCCTGGATGGTATTCCTTTGGCGATCGAACTCGCAGCTGCGCGCCTAAAGGTTCTGTCCGTCTCCAACCTCGCCCAGCGGCTCGACGAGCGTTTCAGGATACTGACCAGCGGCAGCCGTACTGCACTGCCGCGCCAGAAAACGCTCGCTGCACTCATAGATTGGAGCTATGGACTGCTGACCTCGCAGGAGCAAGTGCTCTTCAATCGTGTGGCCATCTTCGCCGGAGGTTTCAGCCTCGATGCGGCCACAACGGTGTGCGGTGGCGAGGGTCTCGATGAGATCGATGTCTTGGACCTGCTGTCGTCGTTGACCGATAAATCGTTGGTCGTCGCCGACACGGGAGGGGAGACGGAACGCTATCGCTTGCTTGAATCCACCCGGGCTTATGCCTTAGAGAAGCTCTCCGCAGCAGGCGAGCGCGAGCGACTCGCACGTCGCCACGGAGAATATTTCCGCGATCAGGCACAAGCGGCCGACGTGCGCTACGGCATGGGCTCGACTGCGACGTGGCTTGCGAACATGGAGCTCGAGCTCGACAACTATCGTGCAGCCTTAGGCTGGGCGTTTGACCAGCGTCATGACGTACTCTTGGGCGGGGCCCTTGTCGCTGCGCTGGGTGACGTTTGGTTCTATGGCGGGTTGAACGCCGAAGGTCGGCGTTGGGTGCAAGCGGCGTTCGACGCATTGGGCGAGCACGCGCCTGATGCGCTCGCCGCTGGGCTATGGTTTACCCTGTACATTTTAAGCGACGGCCGGCTGGCGCACGACGCCGCCCAACGCGCGTTCGAACTGTATGAACGGGTTGGAGATCGGCGTGGGATGATCACCTCGCTGCATTCTCTCGGCGTCTCCCTGTATCAACTTGGCCAGCTGGAGGCGTCAGAAGAGACGTTGCGCCGTAGCCTCGAACTTGCGAACGAGGTCGGTGACCGAAGGGGTTCAGCGCACAGCACGAATGCGCTGGCTTATGTGTTGGGTCAGCGTGGCGATGTCGACGGCGCGCGCTGCTGCTACGAAGAGGCATTGGCGGCTCACGTGAGATCGGGCGATGAGGGTGGTCGCGCCATCGCGCTTCGCAATCTTGCAGAGCTCGAGTTCGCACAAGGTGACGTGGCAGGAGCGGTGGCTTGTGGCAGCGAGGGCTTAGCAATTGAGCTCCGTGGCAAGAATTTATTGCACCAGACATGGTGTTATGCGAATCTCGCTGCTTACCACGTCGCCCTGGATCAGTTGGAGGATGCACGATTCAATGCGCGCCAGGCTCTGCTCCTCGCGCAAAAGATGCAGAGGGAGTTCCAGATCGCGGTCGGCATTCAACACCTAGCGCTTGTCGCCGCGGTAAGCGGTGACATCGCTCGTGCGGCGCGGCTTGTTGGGTATGCGGACAAGTGGTACCGAGACGAAGGCGGAGAGCGGGAAACCACGGAGCAATGGGGCTATGCCAGGATCATGGAGAGACTGCATGGGCAGTTGAAGAGAGACGAACTTGAGGCGCTCCTTGTTGAAGGCGCGAAGTTGAGCGAAGAAAAGGCGGTCGAAGAAGCGCTCAAGGTCTGACCTCGCCCGAACATAAGTGCGGCACGTTTTGTAAGCCTAACGGCCTACTGCTTCGGCTCCGCAAGCTGTGCTATTCTTGCTCTAAAGCCGGCGTCTGTGAGATGAGTCCGGACTCGTCGCCTATCCTGCGCGACGCTTTCAGAAGGAAGGCCACACGTGAATACCATGCAGCGATTGCGTCTCTTCGTGTTCGCGCTTCCCCTCGTGGCGGTCGCGGCGCTGACCGTCGCGGCGGACAGACCCACGGCGGGAGGCGTCGTCGATCCGACCTGCAGCAGCTCGCTGCCCTGCATCGAGTACGACAACAACGGCTCCGGGCCGGGTGTTCGCGGCGTTGGGCTCTCAGGCAACGGGTTGAGCGGCGAGGCCAAATTCAACAGCACCTCGGCCAGCAACGGTAAGGCAGGCGTCATCGGGGCCGACATCAGCACGAGCGGCGCGTTCGACGCAGGCGTCAAGGGTACGACAACGCGCGGCATCGGGGTGCTCGGAGTGTCGGCGAGCGGCGCGGGCGTCGTCGGCTCGTCCACGAGCGGTCCGGCTGTGCTCGGCACATCGAGCACGCGCGAGGGCGTGCGGGGCGTCTCGACGAGCGGTGCGGGCGTGATCGCGACGTCATCGAGCGGAGCAGGAGTCTCCGCGACATCCAACTCCGGGATGGCTATTGAGGGCTCTTCGACGGCTGGGATCGGCGCGAATATCATTGGGGGTGCCGCCAGCGGCAAGACGTCCTTGCCGGCGGTCAGCATCGTGGGCAACAACTGTACCGGTCCGTGCATCTCGCCCCCGGACCTGATCGATGCCTGCCTTCCAGGGGTCGGTTCCTGCAGCGGTGGTAGTTCACCGGTCTTCGACGTCGCTCACGACGGTAGCGTTTTTTCTAGAGGCAGCAACGCCCACTTCGGTTCCACATTCATACAAACCAGCGGCTTGCGTGAGGGCCTGCGGGTAGTGGGCAGCTCAGCTGGCTATCCGGTGGTGGAGCTCGATGCGACTGCTTCTCCGCAAGATCTGCTCGAATTGATCAGCAGCACGGACGTCGAGATCTTCTACGTCGACGATAGCGGCAATGTGACCATCACCGGCACGATCAAGACCGGCGGGAGTTGCTCGAGCGGCTGTGCCAAACCGGCGACCGCGTCCGGCTATCACGTCGTTTCGTATGCGCCGCGCGAGAGCGTTCCGACGATGGAAGATACTGGAGAGGGGCAGCTCATCAACGGCTCCGCCTACGTGCGTATCGATCCGGCGTTGGCGAATGTCATCGACCAAACAACCAACTACGTCGTCCTCATCACGCCCGAAGGCGACAGCCGCGGGCTCTACGTCACCCAGAAAACGCCAGCCGGTTTTGCGGTGCGCGAAAACCAAGGCGGCCGCTCAACGCTGGCATTTGGCTACCGGATCGTCGCAAAACCGTACGGTTCACGGGAAGCTCGGTTGCCGATGGTCTACGTGCAAAAAACGCAACCGCACCTGTCGGGCGGCCAGCTGCCAGAAAGGTTGCACACCTAGGGCGATACGGGCTCGATGGAATAGAGCTCCCGGTCGACCAGAACACGCCCTGTCGTGCCGGCAGTCGAAACGACGTTCAGGTCGTCATTGATGTCGGCCGCAAGCGGCGTCCCGTGTGCGTAGACATAGCGAGGCGTGATCTGGTACGCACCTGGTGTACACGTCGTGGCGAAGCGCAGCCCTCGCTTGACGATGAATTCATCGAGGTACATCAGCGGGTGCAGATGCGCCTGTCGTTCGCTGCCGCATACGGTCGCCCCGGCTGGGAGGTCCGTAAGCGCGCTGATCATGTCCGTCGTCCTCATCAGTCGCTGACTTGCAAACTTCGCTTGCAGATAGGCGACATCATCAACGCCGTTGATCACGAGTGACACGAGCAAGCAGACGATCACAAAGCCCGCCGCCAGTCTTCCAGTGACGGTTCGATAGCTGATATAGGCGAGGCTGGCGACGGCGAGAATCAAGGGGGCGATGATGATCGGCAGCCTATAGTGGATATACGGCGTCGGATAATTTGCCGAGGCGGCGAGATAGATCAACCAGCCTAAGACCAGCACTCCCGCAAGCAGCCTGTTGCCCTTGAAGGTGAACGCGGCCAACCAGGGGACAAGCAGCAAGAACAACACGCCGATCGCTTTGAGCAGCTGGCCCAGCGTCGACTCGGGCGCGAAAGATCGGGTGAAGTCGGGGAAATACATAGTTTCGCGCAGCGACAGGTAGGCATGACGGGCATTGTCGAGCTTCGCGCCGAGCGGCGTGCCTGCGTTCGCTTGCACCGCGTGGACGATCGCGCGGGTGTTGTCCCAGTGGTTCCCAATTTCTGTGACCCAATACGGCGTGAGGCAGGCCAGAAACGAACCGATGGCGAGCGCCGGGAAGAGCCACGAGCAGTTGGCGGTGCGGTTGCGAACGATATAGTAGCCTATCAGCACAACGAACAGAACAGGCGTGACGAAGAGCGTGGTGCCGTGGAGGCTCACGAGGATCGCCGCGGCGGCGCCGAAAGTAAGACTTGCCAGCATCGACTGGGCGAGCGACAAATGCCGTTGCGCGATCGTGACAAAGAGGACGCTCATGATCATCAATAGCGCAGCTATCGGGCTTGGATTCCAAGCTCTGTTGTTGAGCTGGATGTCCACATTGGAAAAGCTCCACCACAGGCCCGCAGCCGCGGCGAGCAGCACGCGCCGGTCGGGCGGTGCAGATTCAAGCAGCATGTAGACGAGATACATCACGAGGACGACCGAGCACACCGATAAGAGCGCGTTCGGCATCGCTTGGAAAATCGGGTTCGGACCGAATATGGACGACGGCAAGAGCAGATAATAGTACAGGGGTGGCAGCCCGAAGGGCTGGTGCAGAGGTTGCGGACCGAACGCAGGCCAGACACCGTGCCACATGGCGAGCACGCGCCCCGCATCGACCGCCTGATCGTATCGAAAGTCGGTATAGGCAAGCGTGCTGAGCGGCCTCGTGATCGCGGCGACGATCACGGCGAGGACCGCAATCGCCAGCGACGTCGAGGAGGTCCGTGTTCGTGGCAGCCCAAGAGCGGTCGCCATCATTGCGGGTTACGCCCTTGCGCCCTGCTGTGCGCTCACGAGCCGCAGTTGCAATAGGCTCTCCCCGCCCATAGCCAACGCTGCGAGCACGATGGGGTACAACGGCGCCTCAAACACTCTGGGCAGCGCCGAGGCGCTGGGATCGAGGAAGAGCGGAGCGAGGCCCGCGAGCGCCGCACCGATGAGCACCGCGCTTTCGCTGCGCCGAATCTGCCATACGAGTGCGACAAGCGCGACCACCGGAAGCATGTTGAGGATCTGGCGTTTGAGCTCCATGACGATGCCGCTGGTCACAGCGTGGCGATACCATGACGATAGCGGATCGTCGGGGCGTGCGGATCCTGCTCGGACCGCCAAGCCGTGGGCTATCTCGAGTTCCTTTTCGATCCCCGCGCCGTGCACGAATTCGTACCAGACGACGTTGACGGCTGCGACGCCTCCCAAAGCAATCGCCAGCGACAAGCTGCGTTTCGTAGCCTCAGCATCGCGCCGGACGCGCGCGCCCACGAAGGCGCCTGCCACCGCGCCGATGGGTAGGAAGATCGCTTGGCGCGTGAAGAGCAAGAGCAACGTCGCGATGCAAAACGCCACAAGCCAGGCAACGAGCGGGGTCTGCATGTAATGCAGGACGCAGGCCAGCGCGCCGATCCATAAGGCGAGCGCCAACATGTCGGTGACATCGGACTCCGCCAGCACGAGGATCAGGGGACTGATCGCAAAGAGCACTGTCCCCGCGGCGGCCACCCAGGGTCGAGCGAGCGCCAGCAGCAACCAATACATCAGCAGCACAGCGACAACGTATGCGGCAAGCGACACATCCGTGAGCGCCGCAAGCCCCCGGTATCGGTAGAGCAGCGATGCCATCCATGGATAAAGCACGCGCGTGCGAAAGATCGGGCCGGGCACCTGCGGAGCATGGGCGACGTCGACGGTCAAGTACTCCCGATATCGCGCGATACGACCGATAGGCTTTTGGATATAGAAGGCTTCCGCTCGCGCCAGCGCATCGGCAGGCGAGAGGCCCGCATCCTGCATCGCTATGCGCGAGTATTGAAAGCCGTCCGGCGTCCATTGGGAGTTTCGCGAGACCACCAAAATCGCAGACACAAAAGCCATGAGGACGACCGGTATAAGCCAGAGCGCCTTGTTGGACATCGCTGCCCACTTCGTAGCTGAAAAGACAAAGCCTCGTCTGACGACCATAGCGGCCGAGGACCTTCGCACGTGCGTGCAGTACCGTATCAAAACTCTCGCCTTAGGCCGGTTCACCTCCGGTCGCCGGTTGATGGAACGTTCTTCGCAACAAGGTCACAATGCACGAGATACAAACGCCGCCAACCGCTCTCACCGTTCGCGCGGCGCGTGCGCGCGTCGAGTGGCTCTTGCGTGGTAAGGTAGGGCGTGGCAGGTTCACCAAACGCGACGCTCACTACGACCCGCGACGTGGGCAGGTGACGATCGGCATCTGGCTCGTGGACCGCACGGCGGCCGAGTACACATCAAGCGCGTGGCCCATCCGTCGGGCGACGCTCCATTGGCGGCGCTATGACATCGTCGTCGACAAGACCCTCAACTACGAATTCCAGATCGACCGGGAGGTGCCGTTCGCAAACTTCACGGCAGCGGGTTTCCTCCAAAACGCGCTGACGTTCGATTTCGGAGACGACATGCATATCACGGTTGGCATCAGTGAAGTCGCGCTGACCTGCGGGCGCACCGATGCGGTCCGCACCGACTGGGGCGTCAAAGGCTGGACCTTCGCCATCGGTGCGAAGGCGCCCAGCGCCGCGGCGCGAGGTTGAAGAAGAAGATGAAACGATCGATCGTCTGCCTAGCGTTCGTGCTCGCAGCCTTGGCGCTGTCAGCCGGGTGCACCAAGGTCGGCACGAGCACGGGCACAGGCATCCACGGCAATCCCTGGACCGTGCATGGCTTGCTGCGCTGGGCCGGCGTCTCAGAGCCCGACAACATGAACCCGCTCTTGGGCGAGCAGCAGATAGAGGTCGATCTCTCGATGTTCTGGGCCGGCTATCTCTTCAATTGGGACGACCGCAATGAGTTCGTCCCCGAGTTGGCCACTGAGGTGCCCACCACTGCGAACGGCGGTATCAGCCGCGACGGCCTGGCCTTCACCTATCATCTGCGCAAAGGCGTGAAGTGGCAGGACGGCGCGCCCTTCTCTGCAGACGACGTCATCTTCACCTGGCAAGCGGTGATGAATCCGGCCAACAACGTGCAGACGCGCACCGGCTACGATCTGATCACCGCAATCGACAAGAAGGACGACTACACGATCGTCGTCCACCTCAAGAAGCGTTGGGCGCCGTTTGTCAACAGCTTTTTCACCATGTCCTCGACGCCCTATCCCATCCTCCCCAAGCATTTGCTCGGGCAATATGCCGACATCAATCACGTGGGCTACAACATCAAGCCGGTAGGCACTGGACCTTTCATCGTCCAGGAATATCAGAAGGGGACGATCATCCGCATGACGGCGAACCCGAACTACTGGCGCGGCGCTCCTAAGCTCAAAGAAGTCGACTATCAGATCATCCCCGACGAGACCACGATTTTGACCCAGCTGCGTTCGCACGAGATCGACATGGAGTACAACGCGCCGTCTTCGCAGACGCCAAGCTTCACAGAGCTGACCGGGTATCACATCTATCTCACGCCCTTCACCCAATATCGTGAGATCGGCCTCAACAACACCAACCCGATATTGAGCGACGTGCGCGTACGTCAAGCGCTTGCCTTTGCGATCGATCAGCAAGAGCTGATCGATACGGTCAGCCACGGCGTCAATATGAAAGGCGACACAGACCAGCCGCCGTTCTTATGGGCCCACAACAGCGGCGTCAAGCAGTACCCTCACGACGTCGCACAAGCCGGCAAGCTGCTGGACGCAGCAGGGTGGAAACTCGGAAGCGACGGCTACCGCTACAAGAACGGCGAAAAGCTGGAGCTTGGGATGTCCGGAGCGACCGGTTCGGCAGAGACGCGTAACGTCGAGACGATCGTGCAGCGTCAGTGGCAGCTAGTCGGCGTCCAGGGCGACATCAAGAACTACATCACGCCTCTGTTCTTCGCGAGCCTGCAAGCCGGCGGCATCCTGCAGACCGGCAAGTACGACACCGCGTTCTACTCGTGGATCAACGGCATCGATCCAGACGATTCGACGCTCTTCATGTGCGATCAGTTCCCGCCCAATGGGCAGAACTCGATACGTTTCTGCAACCACGATCTCGACGCGGCGGAACAGGTCGCGATGACGGAATACGATCAGGACAAGCGCAAGGCGGCGTATGACACGATCCAATCCATCCTCGCGGATCAGGAGCCGCTCGTCATCATCTGGTACGTGCGCCGCCAGGATATCCTCAACAGCGACCTGCGCAACTACAAACCGGCGCATGCGGTGACGACGTTCTGGAACACGTGGGAATGGGAATTGTGACGCGCCGTATGCTTGCGGCCGCCGTCATGGCGGCCGTTCTCGTTTCGGGCTGCTCGCGCGTCTCAACCGGCACGGGTGCCGCGCACGGGCCGACTCGCGGGATCCCCGGCGTGGTACGCATCGTGGGCATCGGTAGCATGGACAACCCGAACCCCGAGCTCTCGGCGCAGATCGCCGCCGTTGACGTGGCCATGCTGTGGGGTGGTTGGTTCTTCATCGTCAACGACAAAGGTGGGCTCGAGCCGGATCTCGCGACCGAGGAGCCGACGCTGCGCAACGGCGGTATCAGCAAAGACGGCCTCACCATCCGCTACCACCTGCGCCACGGCGTGCAGTGGCAAGACGGCCAGCCATTCACCGCTCGTGACGCGATCTTCACCTGGCACGCCATCATGAACCCGGCGAACAACATCCTCAGCCGCACGGGATACGACGTCATCGCGTCGATGGAGGCGCCGGACCCCTACACGCTCGTCGTGCATCTGAAACACCCCTACAGCCCCGCGGTCGCATCGTTTTTCTCGATGAGCGGCGTCGCGATGTGCGTGCTGCCCGAGCACCTGCTGGGCGGCATGCACGACATCAACCACGCCGCCTACAACAGCAAGCCGGTCGGCACCGGACCGTTCATCGTCGAGCAATACGATCCGCAGTCCGGATTTGTCTTGACGGCGAACCCGCACTATTGGCGCGGAGCTCCCAAACTCAAAGAGATCCGCGTCATGCTCGTCGCCGATGAGAACACGAGAGCCGTCATGATGCGCACCGGGGAGGCCGACCTCTATTACGACCCGGCGAGCCGCATGGTGCCGGAGCTGCGGACGATTCCGGGGACGCGCGTGCTGCGCACGCCGTTCAACGAGTTCTGGTATCTCAGCTTCAACCTCAATCACCCGCCGCTCGACGACATCCGGGTGCGCCGTGCCATCGCGATGGCGATCGACAAGCAATACGTCGTCAACACGATCCTGCATGGAGCTGCGATCCCGGCGCAGAGCGATCAGCCCGCGTTCTCGTGGGCGCACGATCCCACGCTGCACGCACCGCCGTACGACCCTGTTGCTGCGGGCCGACTGCTCGACAGCGCCGGCTGGCGCCTTGGCCCCGACGGCTATCGCCACAAGGCCGGCAAGCTGCTCGAGCTGACCTACTCATATAGCACGAACGCTGGCGACGCCGTGCGCTACGGACCGCTGTTCCAAAGCACGATGAAGCAACTGGGGATCGCCATCAACGTGAAAGGCTATCCCGACGCCATCTACTACGAATCCAAGCCGGCCGGTGGCATCCTCTACAACGGGCGCTTCGACATCGCGTTCGAAGGCTGGATCGCGGGCGTGGATCCCGACGATCGAACGCTGTGGGCGTGTGACCAGCAGCCACCAGACGGATTCAACTCGAGCTTGCTATGCGATCCACGTGTCGACGCACAAGAGAACATCGCGACCACATCCTACGACCGCAGCACGCGGAGGGCGGCATACTTCCGGATCCAGCGCTTGCTCAACGAAGATCTGCCCGCCGTCTTCCTGTACTGGGACCTGCGCAACGACGATATCCGCGACGGTTTCACCGGTTATCGTCCAGCTCCCGATGTGACGGAGTTCTGGAACAGTTGGGAATGGAACACCTAAGACTGCAAGGGAAAGCCGGGCGCGACGGTGGAGGTGATGCTAACCCCCAGATGGGTTTGACAAGCCGGCAACACCGGCGTTAGGAGTGGCGTATGAGTTGGATCTCGTGGATCGTGGTTGGCATCATAGCCGGATTCCTCGGCAGGATGGTGGTCAAAGGTGAAGGTCCAGGCGGCATCCTGGGTGACTTGATCATCGGCGTCGTCGGCGCGATCGTCGGCGGTTGGGTCTATAACCTGTTCGGACACGTCGGAGCCACCGGCATCAACATACCCAGCATCATCTGTGCATTCATCGGGGCCGTGATCTTGCTCCTCATCCTGCGAGCCATCGGCGGCAGGAAGACATAGGCCATAGCGCTTGCGCGCAGGCTCACGAGGCGGAATCGCATAGCGCGGTTCCGCCTTATCGTTTGCGGCAAAGAACTTGCCGCTGCGACGAAGAACCCGCACGGGTGCAGACGCTCTTCGTCAACGCCCACGTCACGACGCTCGATCCCCAGCATCGCAGCGCTCGCTGCGTCGTCGTCAGCGACGGCGTCATCGAGCAGGTGCTGGACGCGCGTCCGCGGGGCCTTGGCGCGACGAAGATCATCGATTGCCATGGCGGAGAGATCGTCCCTGGTTTCCACGACTGTCACCTGCATCTGACCGCGACGGGTCTGCTGAGCGGCGAGCGCGATCTCGGCCGGTGCCCCGACGTGCCATCCATGCTCGCTCGTGTGGCACGGCTCGCCGCCGCAGACGACCGCATCTACGCGGGCAACATCGATGAGAGCGCGACACAGGACCGCCGCTTGCCGACGCGCCACGAGCTCGACGTCGCGTCGGGCGGCAAACCTGCCTTGCTGAGCAGGGTCGACGGCCACTCCTGCGTCGCCAATTCAGCGGCATTATCCGAGCTCGGGGTCGACCTCACCGCGCAGGGCGTCGTGCGCGACGAGCAGGGCGAGCCCACCGGCGTGCTGCGCGGACCGATCAGCTACGCGGCCCAATATGACTTCGTCCACAGCTTGCCCGCCGCGACCCTGCGCCGCGCGGATCGCGTCGCCGCCGAAGCAGCGCTCGCCGCAGGGATCACCACCGTGCACAACGTCATCGAGGGCGATGCTTCCTATGAGGAGCTGGCGGAGATCTACATCGATAACGGCGTGCTGCCCGTCCACATCATCTCCAAGTCGTGCACGACAAGCGTGGCCAAAGCCAAGCGGCTGGGTGGCAGGCTGTTCGGTGGCGACATCTTCGTGGACGGTTCGATCGGATCGCGCACCGCTGCGCTCGGGGAGCGCTATGCCGACGGCGACGGCCGAGGCCTCCTCTACCTCAGCCGCGAGCAGCTCGCGGAATTGTTCGCCGAGGCGGCCGAGGCTGGTCTGTCACTCGGCGTCCATGCCATCGGCGACGACGCCATCGAGCAGGCGATCGCCGCATGGGAGACCGTGCAGCGCGCTCGCGGTCCGCTCGAGGGCATCCGTCCATCGATCGATCATTTCGAGATCGCCCGTCCGGACCAGATCGCGCGGGCGGCGCGCCTTGGGCTGCTGCTGTCCATGCAGCCGGCTTTCGATCATCTGTGGGGCGGAGTTCAAGGCATGTACGAACAGCGGCTTGGCGCGGCGCGATCGACGAGCATGAATCTGTTCAAGACGGCCAAACGCAGCGGCTGCACGGTCTGCGGCGGGTCGGATAGTCCCGTCACCAAGATGTCCGCGTTGCTCGGCATCCACAGCTTGGTCAACCACCACGTTCCGGACGAGCGCTTCTCAGTAGAGGAGGCGTTGCGCGCATATACCGCCGATGCGGCAAAGCTCTCATTCGGCGAGGATCGCTGCGGACGCGTGCGCGAAGGGCTCGCGGCGGATCTCACCGTCCTCGAGAAGCGATTGGACGAGGTCTCCTCAAGCTCCATCAAGGACGTGCGCGTCATGATGACTGTCGTAGACGGCGACATCCGCTATTCCGCCCTCTAAGCGAGCGAGCTCGGCCGCTCGCATTCGAAGGAAACACCTATGAGCGTATCGCTTCAGCCCGTCCGCCCGATCTCGCTTGCCGCCATCGAAGCGGCGCGTGCGCGCATCGCCGGCATCATCGTGCGCACGCCGCTCGTACGGCTCGAACTCGGCCCGGGCCAGCCCGATATACGCCTGAAACTGGAGAACCTGCAGCCCATCAACGCGTATAAGCTGCGCGGCGCGGCCAATGCGGTCGCCATGCTGACGGACGACGAGCGCCGGCGCGGCGTCTGGACGATCAGCGCGGGCAATGCGGGCCAGGGCGTGGCCTATGCGGCACGTCGTGCGGGCGTTCCCTGCGTGGTCGTCGCCATCGAAACCGCTCCGGCCTCGAAGCTCGAACGGATGCGCGCGCTCGGCGCTCGCGTGGTCCCCGCTCCGTACGAGGTCTGCTGGAAAGCGCTTGAGGAACGAGCCTATCCCGGCGTTGAGGGGACGTTCATCCATCCCTTCGACGATGATAACTTCATCGCCGGACACGCGACCATGGGGCTTGAGATCCTGGAGGATGCTCCTGACGTCAGCGCGGTCATCGCCGCTATCGGCGGCGGCGGCCTCATCACCGGCGTGGCCAGCGCGATCAAAGCGAAAAACCCTCATGTGAAAGTCTTTGGCGCCGAACCGGAGACGGCGGCTCCAGCCTCGCTGTCGTTCGCAGCCGGGTCACCGCAGGTCTTCACCGATTGGAAAGCGACGTTCGTGGACGGCGCGGGTGGTCAGAGCGTCTTCCCGCGTATGTGGGAGCGGATGAAGCCGGTGGTCGATGGGGTCATCGTCGTCACGCTTGACCAGACGCGCGCTGCGATGCGGATCTTAGCGGACAAGACGCGGATCATCTCTGAGGGCGCCGGCGCGCTCGCGCTTGCCGCAGCGCTCACCGGGAAAGCAGGCAGCGGGCCGATCGTCGCCATCGTCTCGGGGGGGAACATCGACCTCGCCAAGTTCGCAGAGCTGATATTAGCCTAAGCGGCCAAGGTGGTCGAGGGCGGTATAGATCGACGCCACCTGGCTCTGCGCGCGAACATGGCGGCCGCGAACTTGGTCGAGCACGTGGTCGAGCGGTACGAGCACCGTGTCGACGTCTTCGGTAGCCTCAGGGCGAGCTTTGCCTTCGGGCACCGCGTCACGTGCGATGAAGAGCGAGAAGCATCCCGTTGAGCTCGTTGGATCGGTCGTGAACTCGGCCACTGGCTCGAAGTCAGGCGCGGTGAAGCCGGTCTCTTCCTCTAACTCGCGCCGCGCGCAGGTGACCGCGTCTTCATCCGGCTCGAGCATCCCGGCGGGCAGCTCGAGCACGAAATCGCCGATGCCATGCTTGTACTGGCGCGTGAAGACGACGTCATCCCGCGGCGTGATGGCAAAGGTGACGGAAAAGCCAGCGTGCTCGCGCACGTAGTACGATTCGACGACCGTCCCGTCGGGCAGGCGGCAGGAGTCGCGGCGCAGCCGGTACCAGGGTGAATCAAGCACGTATTCCGACGAGATGATCTCCCACTTGCGCTTGGCCATGGCATCCTGTGAGTTCGTGGACACGCCCTGTCCGGGCCTCCGGCAGCGGTGCCAACCGTTTGGCGCGCGCAAACGTACAAGGAGTGAGCGGCATCCGTTCGCCCTGCGGGAGCCGCTCGTTTTCTGCCGGTCCCGATACGGTCGTGGCGGCACGCCACCGCCTGGCCCGGCCCCTCGGGCCAGCCGATATCTATCTATAAGAAGATATGGCAACACCGCTCATCGAGGTCGATCGCCTGAGCAAGCGCTTTGGATCGACGGTCGCCGTCAACTCCATTTCGTTCGCAGTCGACCCCGGGGAGATCTTCGGATTCCTGGGGCCGAACGGCGCAGGCAAGACCACCACCATCAAAATGCTCACCGGCCTCGCCCAACCGAGCGCGGGGCGGGCGCGCCTGGCGGGTTTCGACATCGTCCGCCAACCGCTGCAGGCCAAACGCCTCTTCGGCTACGTGCCGGACGAGCCGCACGTCTACGCCAAGCTCACGGCCCGGGAGTTCTTGGACTTCGTCGGTGACGTCTACGGCATGAGCCCGGCGAAAAAGGTCAGGCGCACCGCGGAGCTGCTCGAGCTCTTCGACCTGGCCGCGGACGCCGACGGCCTGCTCGGCGGTTTCTCGCATGGCATGAAGCAGAAGATCATGTTGTGTTCGGCCCTGCTGCACGAGCCCAAGATCTACATCCTGGACGAGCCCACGGTCGGGCTCGACCCGCGCAGCGCCAAACTCTTGAAGAACATCTTGCGCGAGATCGCGGCCTGCGAGGGCGCCATCTTCATGTCGACGCACATCATGGAGATCGCACAAGCGTTGTGCGATCGCATCGCCATCATCGATCGCGGGCATATCGTGGCGATCGGCACGGTCGATGAGCTGCGCCGCAGTCGCGGCAACGACACGCTCGAGGACGTCTTCCTCGGGCTCACCGGCACGCCCGAAGAGCGGCGCCTGGCAGAGATCATTTGATGTCCGCGACCGGAGCCGTGCTCACGCGCCGGTCGAGCATCGCCGAAATGCTCTTCCTCAGCGTACACATCGTGCGTCAGCGCGCGCTGGCCGCGCGTCGCGACTGGTCGAGCCGCGTGCTCTATGTGGTCGCCATCAGCGCCGGCAGCGTGCTGTTCTTCCTGATCCTGGGTGGTACGTATGTGGGAGCGCGAGCGCTCGTCGACGCTCACGCCTGGCGCCTGTTGTGGAGCATTCCGGGCTGGGCGTTTCTCGTCTACCTCTTCACGGATATCTTCATCGCTTTCGGCCAAGCGCTGGGCGATCTCTATCTGGCATCCGATATGCCTGGGCTCTTGACCATGCCGCTACGCACGTCGTCGATCGTCGTGGCCAAGTTCGTCGGTGGCGTCATCCAGAACGAGATCTACGTCGCGACCTTCCTCGTGCCGTTCGTGATCGGCTATTTCCTCGGCACGGGAACGCCCTGGTGGGCGTATCCCATAGCTCTTGCGGGCGTCGCGATCTTCCCCGCCGTGCTGTATGCGGTGCTCGCCGCCGTCACCATCCTGGCGCTTCGTTTCATCCCGTCGAATCAGGCCAAGGAAGCGTTGTGGCTCTTGGGCGCGATCGTGCCCACGGTGTTCTGGGTGGCGAGCTTCTCAGGGATCGCACGGGCGCACGGCGATATCTCGACCTTGCAACTGCCTGCACCGGCGAACTTCTTGCCCAGCACCTGGATCGGCAACGTGGTGACGCAGCTCTCCATGCGTCAAGTGGACGAGGCGCTGGTCTGGTTCGGCTTTTTGGTCTTCGCGACGCTCGTCGTCTGCCCGGCCGCGCTGGCCTTCATCTCGCAGAGCTTCAGCCAAGGGTGGAGCGAGTCCATCACGGTGGTGCGGCGGCCTCCGTCGAAGCGCCCGCAGCGTCTGCTGAGCGCCAAGCCCTGGGTGGCGCTCTTCCGCAAGGACGCATGGACGCTCATCCGCACACCACAGCTATGGTTCAGCCACATCACCTCGCTCGGCTTTGTCGGCTACCTGCTCGTGGGGCACAAGGTGCAGACGCCGCTTTTGCCGTTGACCATACAGCTCGCGATGGTCCAGATCGGCTTCGTCGCCATTCTCGCCGGCCTCAACCCGGGCATGACCGCGCTCTCTCTCGAGCACGGCTCCGTATGGATACTGCGGGCTATGCCGCTGGCCTCACCCGACATCCTGCGCGACAAGTTCCTCATCGCATGGGGCCAGACCGCGATCGTCATCTGCTTCGGTGCAGCGGCCCTAGCATATGGTTATGGGTTTGGCCTGTTCGGCACGCTCGCATGCGTCAGCTTCGCTATCTTGATGTCGCTCTGCTCGGTGGGCTTCGGACTGGTCTTCGACACGACGTTCCCGTCGTTCACCTGGGATAATCCCAACGCCATCAATCGAGGCGTGAGAATGATCATCCCGTTCTTGGCGGGCGTCGCCACGCTCGCGCTGTGCGCGGGATTCCTCGGCGCGACGCGCGTGCTCGCGCATGGCGTATCGGGGGTCATCGCGGGCTTGTGCGCCTGCGCGGGCGTCACGGCGCTCGTCCTCTCCGGTACCCTGCGCAAGTCGCTCGCCGACATCACCGCGCTCGAGGTCTAGCCGCGGCCGACAGCGTCGCGGCGCCCATGCCGACCTGGCAGCATGACAGAGGGGATGCTCGCAGCGAGCCTAAGTAAGGGATATGTTCGCCGGCTCCCCGATGTACATGCTCCACACGATGAACCTCAACCAGGACGGCAAGCCGCCCCGGCGCATCGATTGGCGGCGCATCGCGCAGTACTTCCTCCCGTACTGGCGCTACGTCGCGCTCATCGTCGTCGCCATCCTCGTTACGAGCTCGCTCGGCCAGCTGCCGCCGCTCTTCACGAAATGGATTATCGACGGCGCCATCGCCGGCAAGAACCTCCATCAGCTCGTGCTCTTGGTCGTAGGCATGGCTCTCTCGGCGCTCGTCGCGAGCGGGATCGGCGCCTGGCAGGGGTATCTCAATGCCTACGTCGGCGAAGGCATCATGCGCGACATCCGCAATGCGCTTGTGCGCCATCTGCATGGCATGTCGCTGGCATTCTTCACGTCGACCAAGACGGGCGAGATCATGAACCGCGTCTCGAACGACGTCGACGCCATCGACAACGTGGTGACAGGGACGCTCGTCACCATCGTCACCAACGTGGCGGTGATCGTCACCACGGTGATCGCCATCTTCTTGCTCGACTGGAGACTGGCGCTGCTGTCGCTCGCGGTTGTTCCGCTCATGGTGATACCGCTCGCGCCGGTGGGCCGCGCCATGTACCGCATCCGCAAACGCACGCGCGAGCAACGCGATCGCATCGAAGGGCTGCTCCAAGAGACGCTCTCGCTCTCCGGCATCACGCTGATGAAATCGTTCGTGCGCGAGCGGCAAGAGGCTGCGCGCTTCAACGAGGCGGGCACCGAGCTCATGCATCTCGAGGTCAGGCTCGCGATGGTCGGCCGCTGGTTCATCGCGCTCGTCGGCGCGCTCATCGTCGTCGGCCCAGCAATCGTGTGGCTGGGCGGCGGATGGCTCGCGATCACCTCCGGGCTAGGGGTGGGCACGATCGTCGCGTTCGTGGCGTATCTGGCGCGCCTATACGGTCCGGCCTCTGCCCTCATCGGCGTGCAGGTGCAGCTCGTCAGCGCCTTCGCGGTGTTCGAGCGCATCTTCGACTATCTCGACATGACGCCGGAAGCGCCGCAGCGCCCCGACGCGATCGATCTGAAAGCAGCGCGCGGGGAGATCGTTTTCGACAACGTCCACTTCAGCTACGTGCCCGACCGTATCGTCCTCGATGGCATATCGTTTCGCGCCGGGCCGGGAGAGCTTGCGGCCTTCGTCGGCCCGAGCGGCGCCGGCAAGACGACGATCATGCAGCTCGTGCCGCGCTTTTACGATCCGCAAGACGGGCGCGTGCTGGTCGACGGCCACGACATCAGGGACCTGACCATCGAGTCGTTGCGGCGCAACATCGGCGTCGTGACGCAAGAGACGTATCTCTTCCATGCGACGATCGCAGAGAACCTACGCTACGGCAATCCGACCGCGACTGATGTGCAGCTGCTCGAGGCATGCAAAGCGGCGAATATCTATGACGTCATCGCGGACCTGCCGGATGGATTGCAGACGATCGTGGGCGAGCGCGGGCACAAACTTTCAGGCGGCGAGCGTCAGCGTCTGGCGATCGCCCGCGTTTTGCTGAAAGACCCGCGCATCCTCATCTTGGACGAGGCGACGAGCTCGCTCGACTCAACGTCCGAACGGCTCATCAAAGACGCGCTGGTGCCGCTCATGCGAGGCCGCACGAGCCTGGTAGTGGCTCACCGTCTGTCGACCATCCTTCGTGCCGACGTCATCAACGTGGTGGACGACGGCCGCATCGTCGAATCGGGAAAACACGCAGAACTTCTCGCGCGCGGTGGCCTGTATGCGTCGCTCTACACCGCCCAGTTCTTCTCCGGCGAAGATCAGCTCGACGCGCTCTCCCTCACATAAGGCAGGGTGGCGATCGGCGTTATGCCGACCGCCAGCCCTCGGGTTCGAGCGAATGTCCAGCATCGAGCAGGAAGTACCCGAGCGCGCGAAGCGCCCGTGCCACTCGGACGCGGCTAGAGACCCGCTTGCCACGCGAGCGCGGCGCCCGCGAGCGGGTGCCGAGCCGTGCTCGAGCAGCATCGGCGAGCAGCTCCTTGTTCCGCTGCGATGCAGTTTCGCCTATCGACCACTGGTGCACGTGTATCACCTCGCTTTCGTGTGTCGGCACCGGTTAGTAGAAGCCTATCAGGTCGCGCCTGCGAGGCGCTATCCGGATGAAGCCGTTAAAAATGACATCGTCGTCGAATGTCGAGTAGTAGAAGAGGCCCTCGCTCTGCGAGGGCCTCACGCTCTGGGGCGAAGCGGACGTGCGTTACGTCGCTTCGGAGAGGGGAGCCTCGCAAAGACTTGTGGCCGCGTCGCGCAGCGCGAGCATGACGAAACGAGAAGCCGAAACGCATCGTGCTGCAGTATCGATCATGAATGGCCTCTCCTTTCTGTCTGGTTAACGGACCTAAAGGTCCGTTGCTTCCGTTGCTTCAGTGTACAGAGAGGGATTTTATCACGGCGTCCGGTGTGATGTCAACCGGCGCAGGTGCTGCACGTAAGGCGCTGTGAATCAAAAGCCATCTATAAGTGAGGTTGTGCGAGAGGCAGATGACTGGCCCAAGCGGCATACGCATCCGACTCGGCCGTCCAGAGGAGCGTCTGGCGCTGGAAGACATGCAGCGCCGAGCCAGCTTGCAATGGGAAGAATACCGCGACGCCTTACTGGCGCAACCGGATCTGATCCAACTGCCTTTGACGCAGCTTGAGGAACAGAGAGTTCGCGTCGCCGAGATCGATGGCATACCAGTCGGGTTTTCGGTGATGCTGCCGCTCGGTGCCGGCATCTTCGAGCTCGATGGCTTATTCGTCGAACCCAGCCGCTGGCGTTCGGGTATCGGCCGGGCCTTGATGAACGACGCAGTGGATCTCGCGCGCCGCAGCAATGGGAGCGCGATCGAGGTGACAGCCAATCCACGCGCCGAGGGATTTTATCTCACATTCGGCTTCGTCCGCACGGGTCGCGCGCAGACGCAGCTAGGACATGCCGATCGGATGCGTTACATCGTGGACAAGCGATCGGCCTAATCCTACCCTAGCGCTTGAAAAGGCGCTTGCAGCCGCGCAACGAACAGGGGCACCATGGCACACGAACTGCCGAGTCCTCAAGAAACCATCGGTCTCACCAGCCAAGCGAAGAACCTTCAAGCGCGCATCGTCACGCAACAGGGTGATATCATCTTCACGTTCTTCCCCGATGACGCGCCGCTCACGGTGGCGTCGTTCATCAAGCTCGCGCGTAATGGGTTCTACGATGGGCTGACCTTCCACCGCGTCGAGCCCGGCTTCGTCATCCAGGGCGGCTGCCCGCTCGGCACGGGCACGGGTGGTCCGGGCTATCGGCTGAAAGCAGAGTTCAACGACCGTCTGCACGACGCCGGCGCCGTGGCGATGGCCCGTTCGCAATCGCCTGATTCGGCCGGATCTCAATTCTACGTCTGCCTCGAGGACGCGCACTTTTTGGATCACAATTACACAGTCTTCGGGCGGGTGACGTCTGGTCTCGACGTCGCTCGGCGCATCAAGGTGGGCGACGTGATGAAGGTCGTCATCGAGCCGGTTACAGCCTGACACAAAGGGCCTCATGCTGCGCCGGCCAAGCAAAAGCCATCGTCAAGCGACGACAAACGGCACAGGCACCCGCAGGGCTTGCCCGCACGCCGTCTAAGGCCCGGCCGAAACGTTCGAGGGTGCTGTACATCCCTCGTCTCTAGCGCCAACGGGTAGAAAATACCGACCATGATACTGGACCATGACGTGGTCGTGCTCGGAGCTGGCCTCGCCGGCATGCGCGCTGCGCTCGAAGCGGCCCGCAGCGGCGTCAATGTCGCCGTCGTCTCGAAAGTCCACCCGGTCCGCAGCCACTCCGGCGCGGCACAGGGCGGCATCAACGCGGCGCTGGGGGCCGGCGATTCGTGGGAGATCCACGCCTTCGACACGATCAAGGGCAGCGACTATTTAGCCGATCAAGACGCAGTCGAGGTGATGACGAGCGAGGCGCCCCAGGACATCATCGAACTCGAGCACATGGGCGTCATCTTCTACCGCAATGAAGAAGGCAAACTCGGCACGCGCGCGTTCGGCGGCGCCTCGAAAGCGCGTACCTATTTCGTCGGCGACATCACGGGTCAGGCGCTGCTTTACACGCTCTACGATCAGATCCTCAAAGCCGGCGTCAAGGTCTATGAGGAGTGGTTTGCGACCGGGCTCTACATGGCGGGAAGCACCTGCCGCGGCGTCGTCTGCATCGATATGATGACCGGCGAGCTCAACCTGTTGCGCGCCAAAGCGGTCATCGTGGCCAGCGGCGGTATGGGCCGCGTCTACGAACCGAGCACGAACGCGCTCATCTGCACGGGCGACGGCGTCGCCCTCGCCTACCGCGCCGGTGCGCCGCTCATGGACATGGAGATGGTGCAATACCATCCCACCACGCTCAAGGGCTCGGGCTTCCTCATGACCGAGGCGGCGCGCGGTGAGGGCGCCTACTTGCTCAACCGCGATGGCGAGCGTTTCATGAAACGCTACGCGCCCAAGATGATGGAGCTGGCCTCGCGTGACGTCGTCTCGCGCGCCGAGACCATCGAGATCGCCGAGGGCCGCGGCATCGATGGCAATGTGTTGCTCGATCTGCGCCATCTCGGCCGCGATCTCATCATGAGCAAGCTGCCGCAGATCCACGAGATCGCGCTCGACTTCCTCGGCATCGACATGGTGACCGATCCCGTGCCGGTCCGTCCAGGCATGCACTACATCATGGGCGGCGTCAAAACCGACATCAACGGGGCCACAGCCGTGCCCGGGCTCTATTCCGCCGGCGAGTGTGCCTGCGTCAGCGTGCACGGCGGCAATCGCCTCGGCGCCAATTCGCTCCTCGACACGCTCGTCTTCGGGCGCCGCTCCGGTCTGGCGTCGGCCGAGTACGTCAAGACGGTGGGCGCGCTCGGCTCGGGTGAGGAATTCCTCGCTGGCGAACAGCGCCGCATCGCCGCGCTCATGACCCGCCCCTATACGGGCGAGACGCACGCACGCCTGCGCTTGGAGCTGGGCATGCTCATGGACGCGAAAGTCGGCGTCTATCGCGACGAAGCAGGGCTCATGGAGGCGCTTGCCGGCGTGCAGGATCTCAAGCGGCGCTATCAATCGGTCGCGGTCGGCGACAAGAGCCGCGTCTACAACCAAGCGTTGACGTTCGTCCTCGAGCTCGGCTACATGCTGGACTGCGCGGAGACGACCATCTACGGCGCGATCACCCGCAAGGAGAGCCGTGGCGCGCACTCGCGCACCGATTACCCACAGCGCAACGACGCCGAGTGGCTCAAGCACGTGGTCATCCGTCAGCAAGATGCCGGGCCGCCGGCGCTCGATTTCCTCCCGGTCACGATCACCAAGTGGCCGCCGCAAGAACGGACGTACTAAGCATGAAGTGGACGATCGAAGTGGGACGCTACGACCGGACGCAGCCACCGCGTCCAGATGCGACGCGGGGCTATCCCCCGCCCTACGAGGCCGCACCGGCCAAACGCTATCAGACGTTCGAGGTCGAGCTCGACGAACACGCGATGGTGCTCGATGCGCTCATCGCGATCCGCGAGTATCAAGATGAAAGCCTGGCTGTGCGATGTGCCTGCCGCAGCGCCATCTGCGGATCGTGCGGCATGTGGATCAACGGTCATGCGAGCCTGGCCTGCACGACGAAGCTGCGCGACGTCGCCATCGACGGCAAGGTGCGGGTGGAATCCCCGCCGTCCATGCCGGTCATCCGCGATCTTGTCTCCGACATGACGCCCTTCTGGGAGAAAAATCGCCGCGTTCGGCCGTGGCTCGAGGGCCGCCAGCCGGTTCCGGAAGGACTCGAAGAATATCGCGTCCCCAACGCCGCCATGGAGGACCTCATCCAAGAGGTCAGCTGCATCTCGTGTGGGCTGTGCCTCATGGACTGCGAATCGTACGCCATCAACCAGAATTTCACAGGCCCGGCGGCGCTGGCAAAGGCCTATCGCTACACTGCCGATCCGCGCGATGCGTCAACCCGCCAGCGGCTGGGCGAGTACAGCCAAGACGACGGCATCTGGGAGTGCACGCACTGCTACGAGTGCGTCGCGCGCTGTCCCAAAGGCGTGGCGCCCCTCGAGCAGATCCTCAAGCTGCGTCGCATGGCTGTGGATGCGGGTTTCACGAGCAATGCCGGCACGCGACACGCGGTGGCGTTCGCCGAATCGGTGCGCGACAGCGGCCGGCTCAACGAGCTGACGCTCATGCCCAAGTCGGTCGGCTTGTTCAACATCCCGGCGCAATTGCGCGCGCTGCCCACGGCGCTGAACATGCTGCGTGCCGGCAAACTGCCGCCCATCATCCACCATAAGATCCCGCATGTCGATCGCATCAAGGCGATCTTCAAAAAAGTCGGCGGGCTCTTCAAATAACGGAGAAGATACATGAAAGTCGCTTTTTGGCCCGGCTGCGTTTCCAAGGGTGCCTGCCCCGAGCTGTACGTCTCGATGCAGAGGATCGCCCCGGCCCTGGGCCTCGAGCTGCTCGAGCTCACCGAAGCCCCGTGCACGGGCGCGGGAGTGCTGAGCGAACAGAATCCGGAGCTGGCATATTCGCTCAACGCTCTCTCGCTCGCCATGGCTGAAGAGAAGGGCGCAGATCTCATGACGATCTGCAGCACGTGTCAAGGCGTGCTCGCGGGTGCGCAGTACCACTTCACCCATGACGAGGGACTCCTCGACAAAGTGAATGGCGTGCTAGCCGAGAGCGGGTATCAATATGGCGGCAACACAAAGGTCAAGCATCTGCTGTGGATGCTCGTCGAGGACATCGGCCTCGACCGCATTCGCCCGCTCATCAAACGCAGACTCACGGGTCTCAACGTCGCGCCGTTCTACGGCTGCTACATCCTGCGGCCCGAAGAGCACCTCGGGCTATTGGAGAGGCCGGAGCGCTCCACGTACCTCGAGCAGATCATCGAGCTCGTCGGCGCCACTCCCGTGGAATATCACGGCAAGAGCAAGTGCTGCGGCTTCCCGATGCTGACGTTCAACCCCGACACGTCGCTGAAGATGGCGGGCAAGCATCTCACCGAAGCCAAAACCAAAGGCGCTGACGTGCTGGTCACGCCGTGCCCGCTGTGCCACCTCAACCTCGACGGGCAGCAACCCGACGCCGAGAAGGCGATCAAGGCACCGATCGGCACGCCCATCTTCCACCTGCCTCAGCTGCTCGGGCTTGCCTTCGGGTTCGACCCCGCTGAGCTGCGGCTCGACCACCACGTGGTAAACACGAAACTGGCCCTCGAGAAGGTGGAGCTCAAGGTCTAGCCGAGGCCCGTAACACGGCGATCGGGGTGTGCGCGCCCACACTTTCGGTCGTCTGTTTGACCTGGCCCGCGTTACACGGCGGTCAGAATCTATGCGGCCTCGCGCTCCTTGCGAGGTCGCAGCGTTGCGGTTATAATCATGCTGCCCGTCGAACGAGCGTTCTTTTAGCTGAACGCCGCGAGGATAGCTGAATGACCGTCGCCCCGCCCAAGATCATGCTCCGTTTGTCGCTCAACGGCCAGCCGGTTGAGTGCGCCGCCCACCCCAATAAGACGCTCCTCGAGGTGCTGCGCGAAGACCTCGGATTGACCGGGACCAAACACGGCTGCGAGATGGGCCACTGTGGGGCGTGCACGGTGCTCGTGGATGGAGAGCCGATCTTGAGCTGCCTCGAGCTTGCGGTCGAAGCGCAAGGTCATGACATTCGCACGGTCGAGGGACTGGCAAGCAACGGACGCTTGCATCCTATCCAGCAGGCGTTCGCCGAATGCGGCGCAGCGCAATGCGGATATTGCACCCCGGGCTTTCTCATGACGGGCGCATCGCTCGTCGAGCAGCGCGAGGGCCTGAGCGAGGCGCAGATCCGCGAGGCGATCGCCGGAAATCTGTGCCGTTGCACGGGGTATTCCAAGATCGTCGAGGCGATCGCGCTTGCCGCGCAGCGCATGGAGGGGCCATCGCGTGTCTGAACAGGATCTGCGGGCGGTCTCGACGGCCACCAATCCCCACGGCGATGCTCGTCCGCTGACGGAGGGTTTCGACAACCCGTCGATCGTCACGCGCGCACCGCAGACGCCGCCGGACAAGCCCGAAGGCTTCCACGTCGTCGGCAAAGCGATGCCGAAGACGGATAGCTTCACGCGCGTCACCGGGCAAGACAAGTTCGCCGACGACATCTTTTTGCCGAACATGCTCTACGGCAAGATGTTGCGCAGCACTCTCCCCCACGCGCGCATCAGGAAGGTTGACGCACGCAAGGCGCTGTCCATGCCTGGGGTCGTGGCCATCGCGACGGGCGCGGAGCTCCCCGTCCGTTATGGCATCCTTCCCTCGAGCCCCGACGAGACGGTGATGGCCATCGACACCGTGCGCTACGTCGGGGATCCGATCGCCTGCGTCGTCGCCGACGATGAGCTGACCGCAGAAGAAGCGCTGTCGCTGATCGAGGTGGAGTACGAACCGCTGCCGACCATCATGTCGATCGACGAAGCCTTGCGCACCGACCTTCCGCAGATCCATCCGAACCCGCGCCGCACGAACAACGTCCACAAGGAAGTCCATCTCGAGTTCGGCGACGTGGAGACAGGTTTCGCTCAAGCCGATCGCGTCTTCGAGGATGAATACTTCTTCGAAGGCAACACCCATGCGCCGATCGAGCAGCACGCGGTCGTCGCTCAGTACGGCGCGGACGGCAAGCTCACGCTGTGGGCCTCGACGCAGACGCCGCACTACCTGCATCGCATCGCTGCAGCCGTGCTGGGCCTTCCCGGCAGCCACGTGCGCGTCATCGCTCCGCCGGTCGGCGGCGGTTTCGGCGGCAAGACCGAACCGCTTCCGCATGAACTGGCCGCAGGCTACATGGCCATGAAGACCGGCCGTCCGGTGAAGATCGCGCTGACACGGCAAGAGGTTTTCTACGCGCATCGCGGCCGCCATCCGGTACGCTTCAAGCTCAAGACGGGTGTGAAAGCCGACGGCACGATCACCGCGATCCATCTGCAGTCGTGGCTCGACGGCGGTGCCTATGGATCGTACGGCGTGGCCACGACCTATTACACCGGTGCTCTGACGACCGTCACCTACAAGGTGCCGGCGTATAAGTTCGACGGCTGCCGGGTGTTCACGAACAAGCCGCCGTGCGGTCCGAAACGCGGGCATGGCACGACCCAACCACGCTTTGCCTTGGAGAACCAACTCGACAAGATCGCCGACGCCCTTGGTTTGGACGCCGCCGAATATCGACGGCGCATCGCGGTCGATCCCAACACCACCACAGTGAACGGGTTGCGCGTCACGTCGTGCGGATTGCGCGAGTGCATCGACGCGGCGACCACGCGGACGCGCTACAAGGACAAACGAGGCAAGCTCCCGCGCGGACGCGGCATCGGCATCGCTGCGAGCTCGTATCTGTGCGGTGCCGGCCTGCCGATCTACTGGAACGCCATGCCCCAATCGGGCGCCATCGTCAAGGTGGACCGCGGCGGTGGAGTGACCATTCTTTCCGGCACGAGCGAATGCGGTCAGGGATCCACCCACATGCTCGCCGCCATCACCGCCGAGACGCTGGGCGTCGACATCACAGACGTCACGGTGTGCTATGGCGACACCGACCTCACCCCGGTCGATCTCGGTTCGTATTCGAGCCGCGTGACCTTCATGGCCGGCAATGCGGCGCGCGACGCTGCCGGAAAAGCGCGGCGCCTCATCGCGCAGGCCGCTGCCGAAAAGCTCGGCATCGATGCGGCGCGGGTTGGCTTCGCCAAGCGCCGCGTCTTCGACCTCGACCATCCGGATAGCGCGCTCACCTTCATCGACGCCGCGCAGCTCGCCGAAGCCAAGTCCGGCACGCTCGCCTGCGTGGGCTCGTACACGCCGCCCAAACTCGCCGCCGACTACAAAGGCTCGGGCGTCGGACCGTCGCCTGCGTACTCCTACAGCGTGGCGGTCGCCGAAGTCGACGTCGATCTCGAGACGGGGGAGATCAAGGTCGAGAAGATCACGCTCGCGCACGATGTGGGCCGTTGCGTCAACGCGGACTCCGTCGAGGGGCAGATCGAAGGCGGGGTGTACATGGGTCTGGCTGAAGCGCTCATGGAAGAGTGGCCGTTCCGCGCGGGCGAGCACAAGATCCCCAATCTTCTCGACTACAAGACGCCGACGAGCCTTGATACGCCCCCCATCGAAGCCATCATCATCGAGACCGACGATCGCGAGGGACCGTTCGGCGCGAAAGAGGCGGGTCAGGGGCCGCTCAACCCGGTCATTCCGGCGATCGCCAATGCGGTGGCAGATGCGATCAAGGCGCGCATCCACTCCACGCCCATCACGCCGGAGAAGGTCCTCAAGGCGCTCGACGCTGCCAGCGGCAGTACGCTGCGACTGAAGAAGGTCGTCAAGCCCGCTCCGGCGCCGGTACCAGCATGATGCTTGGATCGCCGAAGCAGCCGACGCCGGAGAAGCAACGGCTCTTTGAGTGGTTAGTCTCTCTCTCCGTCACCAATGCGCTCTTATGGGCCGCGATAGGGGCCGCGATCCTCGTTATCGTGATAGTCTACGCGATCATCCACTATATAGGGATAAGCAGATGAACTTGAATCACGCAGTGCTCAAAGTGAAGGATCTCGACCGCTCGGTCGCGTTCTATCGCGACACGTTCGGATTCACCGAGATCGCCCGCGCAGGTCGCCAGATGGCGTTCATGCGCGCGCAAGGCTCCACTAACCACCACGACCTCGGCTTTTTGGCGCTGGGAGCACGGGCGACCGAACCGCCGCAGAGCGCGGTGGGTCTCTTCCATCTGGCCTGGCAGGTGCCCACGATCGAAGATCTCGCCGCAACGCGCACGACGCTCATCCAGCGCGGGGTGATCTCCGGCGAAAGCGATCACGGCGCTACGAAGTCGGTCTACGGCGTCGATCCGGACGGGCACGAGTTCGAGATAATGTGGATGGTCCCGCGCGAGCGATGGGGCGAGTTCGAATCGCAGGCACCCACTCTGCCGCTTGACATCGACGCCGAGCTCAAGCGCTTCGGCGCGAGCGGCGCGGCGACGAAGGGCTAAGCATGCACAGGCTGCCGCCCTTCCGCTACGAGCCAGCGCGCAGCGTCGACGGCGCGCTGGCGCTGCTCGCCGAACACGGGCCGGCAGCGCTTGTCGTCTCCGGCGGCACGGATCTCTACGCCAACATGAAGCAGCGGCTCTTCAGCCCGAACGTGCTCATCGGCTTACGGCCGATCGCTGATCTTCGCTACATCCGTTTTGACGAGCACGATGGACTCGAGCTCGGCGCGCTCGCAACCTTGACCGATATCGCCGAGAGCGATATCGTGCAGTCAAGGTATCCTGCGCTCGCCGAAGCCGCCGTTGCGATCTCAACGCCGCAGCTGCGCAACATGGGCACGATCGGCGGGAACCTCTGTCTCGACACGCGTTGCAACTACTACAACCAGAACCTGGACTGGCGTCAAGCGCTCGGCTATTGCATGAAGAAAGATGGTGACGTCTGCCGCGTCGCGCCGAGCAGTCCGAAGTGCGTCGCGGTCAACTCCTCGGATACCGCGCCCGTGCTGCAGGCATACGGTGCGCGGGTGCAACTCGCCGGACCACGCGGCAGCAGAGAAGTCGCCGTCGCTGACTTCCTCCTCAACGACGGCATGCGCGCCTGGGCCAAACAGCCGGACGAGATCGTCGTCAAGATCTTCGTGCCGGCGCTAAAAGCCCGAACGCGCAGCGCCTATCGCAAGCTGCGCTTGCGCAACTCCTTTGATTTTCCGATCCTCGGCGTCGCCGCCGTCGTCGAGCTGGACGCGGCAGGGGTGTGCAGCAGCGCACGGGTCGTCCTCAACGCCGTCGCTGCAAAGCCGGTAGAGGTGGCTGCGGCTGCAGCGGCGCTCGTCGGCACGGACTTGGGCCCTGATGCGCTCGAGGCGGCTGCGGAAGCCACATACGCCGCCGGCAAGCCGCTGGATAACACGAGCGGGTCGATCCCCTACCGCAAGCGCATGCTACGCGTCTTCGCACGGCGAACGTTCGAAGCGTGCGCGGGCTAAACGCGCGGGTTCAAACACGGACCTTTGAAGCAACGAACCTTGAAGCAACGGACCTTTAGGTCCGTTTAACCATGCGCCCACTTTCTAGCGGCGCTCGAAGCGCCCGGTCATCTCGGTCAAGCGGATGCGGTAGACGACGGCCGGCAATCCCTCGCTGTGCGCCCGATTCTGATGGGTGAGATCCTTTGGCGGATGGCTCGTCTCGCTCGTCACGGCGATGGGCAACAGCTTGGCGAGCAGCTGGGCCATGGCGTGGTCGGCATCGCTGCCGCTCAGCTCCTCGAACCGTCCCCAGGCGATGACGCTGCGCCAGTTGCCGAGGTCGTCCATGCGATCGACCTCAAAACAGACGTTCGGATTTTCGCGCATCATACGCAGTTTGAGCCCGTTGGCACTATGCCCGATGACCGCTCCCTTATCGTAGGCGTAGCTGATGGGGACGACGTAGGTCCGGCCCTCGGCATGACAGCCGATCCTGCCGACGACCGAGCTGCGCAGGAGCTCCTCCATGTCCTCGTGATTCAATTGTCCGAGCATGGGGATAGTATAAAATCTGGCTTCTGCGATGATGTGAAGGTGGCGTGAAGACGCGCCATCATAACTCCCTCCTGTGGCAGCGCTATGATGGAAATCGCAAATGCAGGCTCATGACCTCAGAATCGACGCAGGCCATGCCCAGCTCGCCGCTCTGTGGAGCGTGCCGCAGGATGCGCTGGGCACGATCGTCTTCGCTCACGGCAGCGGGAGCAGCCGCTTCAGCATGCGCAACCAGTTCGTGGCGCGCGTGCTCCAGCAGGCGGGTTTGGCGACCCTGCTCCTCGACTTGCTCACGCCCGAGGAGGAGGAGTACGACCGGCGCACGGACATGCTGCGCTTCGACGTCGGTTTCTTGTCCTCGAGGCTCGAAGCGGCCATCGACTGGGTTGCCGCAAGCGTCGAAGTCAAAGGGAAGCCTGTCGGGCTTTTCGGCGCCAGCACCGGCGCTGCTGCCGCCCTCATCGCAGCCGTTCACCGGGCGCGCGATGTCGGGGCAGTCGTGTCGCGAGGAGGCCGTGTCGACATGGCGGCGCCGCTGTTGCCCCAGGTGAATGCTCCCACGCTCTTCATCGTGGGCGGCAACGACCCGCAGGTCCTCGAGCTCAACCTCGCTGCGGCGAAGGATCTGGTGTGCACGCACGACACGATCATCGTGGCGGGCGCATCGCATCTCTTCGAGGAGCCTGGAACCCTCGAACGCGTCGCGGAGCTGGCGCGCTCCTGGTTCCTCAAATACTTGCCCGCCGCCAAGGAGGCGATCTGATGCTGCACCTGCGCTATGGTACATCGACAGCGACGAAGCTGTCCTTTGCAGACGCGGTAGCGCGCGCGAAGGACTTGCTCAAGGAGGAGGGCTTCGGCGTCTTGTGCGAGATCGACGTGAGCCGGGCGTTCAAAGAGAAGATCGACGCCGATTTCCGGCCCTACGTGATCTTAGGCGCGTGCAATCCGAAGCTCGCCCAGGCTGCGCTCGAACGCGAGAGCCAGCTCGGCCTGCTCTTGCCTTGCAACGTCGTCGTGCAGCAGGAGGCAAGCGGCGTCATCGTCTCAGCGGTCGACGCCAAGGCGCTGCTCGGAACGGTCGGGCGTCCGGAACTTGCGAGCATCGCCGACGACGTCAATGCGCGCCTTCACCGCGTGCTCGAGCGCATCGCACGCTAGATCAGGCGCTGATGAGGTCTTTGACCACCTCGCCGCCTTTGACGACGAGCACAACGCGCGTTGGGTCGTCCAACACTGAAGGGTCGGCGAGCGGATCGCCTTTGACGGCGATGCAATCGGCAAGCTTGCCCGCGGCGATCGTCCCTAGGCGATGCTCCTGATGCATCATGCGAGCATTACCTTGTGTCGCGCACTGGATGGCGCGCGCCGGACCGAGGATGTTGGCCTTGAGGACGATCTCAAGCCCGCGCCGGTTCTGTTTGGGGCCGAGCAAGTCTGAGCCGGAGCCGATGAGCACGCCGGCGGCTTCGGCGATCTGCACGGCGCGGGTCATAGCGTCTTCACAGCCCTTGATGCGGGGCACGACGAACTCATCGAGCCCCCACTGCTTCCAGTGCGTGGCCATGAGACGAGCGACGGCCAGCGTGGGGTCGAGGGCGGCGCCGGCCTTGGCCATGAGGGCGGCTGTGGCTTCATCGAGCAGCGTCCCGTGCTCGAAGCATTCGATGCCCGCTTCGAGCCCGTTGCGGATAGAGCGGATGTTGTGCGCGTGGCCGGCGACGTAGGTCTCGCGCGCCTTGGCCTCGTGCACTGCGGCCTTGAGCTCCTCGACGGTGAGCTGTGTGTCCTCAAGGCGATCGGTCGTGGAGACGACGCCGCCCGACACGAAGGCTTTGAGCTGGGTCGCGCCACGGCGGAAGTTCACCCGTGCTTGACGGCGCACGGCATCGGCGCCGTCACAGATGGCGGCGAGCTGGACGAGACCCGGGATGGCAAGGGTCCGGTCATGGTCGAGGAAGCAGAACGGACCGGAGATATGCCCGTGACCGCCGGTCTGCACGATGGCGGCGCCGGAAGGGAAGACCCGTGGTCCGCGCACCGCACCCGACGCGATCGCGCGCACGAGCCCGCCGTCGACGCCGCACATATCGCGCACCGTCGTGAAGCCGGCGTCCAGACACAAGTTGCAATTCTCAAAGGTGTACGCGGCGATCTCCGCGGGCGACATGATGCCCGGGTCGCCTTCGGCCGCGAAGGGGTAGACGAGGCCGAGGTGCGCGTGGGCGTCGATGAGCCCGGGCAGCACGGTCAATCCCGATAGGTCGTAGACCTGTGCGTCTTCATGCCGATTGGTCGCCTTGGCGGTGACGTCTGCGATGGTGTCGCGCTCGATGACGACCGCCATCTTCGCTTGTGGGGCGGTTCCCGTTCCGTCGATCAAGGTCGCGTCGCGCAGTACAAGCGTCATCGTGTCTCCTCAATGAAGGCGTCTGCTTCGATCTCTACGAGCATCTCCGGTTTCACAAGCTTGCTCACCTCGACGACGGTCGCCGCCGGACGTATGTCGCGGAAGACCTCGCCATGCACGCGTCCGACCGATTCCCACTGGGAGATGTCGGTGACGAAGATCCTCGTGCGCACGACGTCAGTCATGCGTGCGCCGGCCTTCGCCAGCGCCTGTTCGATGATGGATAAGGCACGGACGGTCTGCGCCGAAGCGTCGCCGACGACGTTACCCTCATCGTCGATACCGGTGGTGCCCGACACGTACACGTGCGCGCCGACACGCACAGCGCGCGAATAGCCGACCACCGATTCCCATTGCGCATTCGAAGAAATACAAACGCGCCCCATACTGTAGAACCCTCCCGCCTCGGCGTTTGGACGTCGACGTCTTCCGGTTGTCCCGCTGCATCTCATGCAAGCGAGAGCGCTATGGAGCGGTAGAGAGAATCAGCGGCCGGCGCGGGGTTTGGGCGAAGTCGAAATCTGTGCGCAGATCCCCGAGGATAGAGACGTCTTCGCGCACGTCGGGCCTCGGATCCGGACGGCCGTCGGTCCTCGGGTCGATGCGCGCGCCGCCGAGGAAATCATCTTCGATGAACTTGACATAGGCATCAAAGCTCAGCATCTGATGATCGATGTAGCCCTGTCTGGCATAGGCGCTGATGACCATGGCGGGCACGCGCAACCCGTAGCCGTTCTCGTCGACCGTGGGCGGTTTGACATGGTCGTAGAAGCCGCCCCAGTCATCCCAGGCCAAGAAGATGGCTGTGCTATCCCAGTCCGGTCCTTGCATGATCGCATTGACCAAGCCGGTCACATAGGTTTGTCCGGTGCTGACGAGCGCAGTCGGGTGCTCGCTGTGAATGCTGTCGGGGCAGATCCACGCGACCGCGGGCAGCGTGCCGCGCTTGGCGGCGCTGTAGAAGTTGGAGATGTCCTGGATGTTGCCAAGCTCGCCGTCCTGTTTGACGGTGTCGAAACTCGGCAGCGGATTCCAGATGCCTGGTGTGCGCGCAGCAAGACGGCGCTGCGGGCCATTCATCGTGTCGTCTTCTGTGTCGGGTTCTAGGCCTGAGAAGATGTAATAGGCCCAGCTGACGTGTTGCTGGTGGAGCAGGTAGGTGAGGTCGGTCCAGGCATAGTCGGGCGGTTTCCCTCCCAAGCGAGGTCGCGCCGGCATGTCTGGGCTTTGCAGCTCGTTGACGCAGCTTGAAGGGTCGCTGGGTCGCGAGCACTTCGCCGACCATTCAGACACCATGAACAGATGCTCGGGCAAGCTCCACGACGCGTTGGGCTCAAACATGCGATCCTGAAGCACGAAGTTACGCGCGTAGGTCCAGTAGTTGGGGATCTCGCGCTGATCGTGATAGCCCATGACGTCGGGGTGCTCGTGACCCGCGCAGCGCGGATCTGTGCTGAAGCCCACGCAACCCCGGCCACCGCGCTCGGCCTGGCCGATGAACCCATCCATCGCACCGCCGTTGACATCAGCGACCGCGTTGGCCGCGCCATGAGGGCCACCGGTGTTACGATCGTTCGCATCGTGATAGGGACGCTGGCACGCGCCGCTGGCCGGATCGGGGACGCACGCCGTC
>DAINRU010000002.1:0-134333 GCA_036741695.1 Vulcanimicrobiota bacterium | reverse complement strand
GAAACTCGCGAGGAGCAGAACGCAGAGCGACCACAGTGCCTTCAGCATGGTTTGTGGCCTCCTTTCACATCGACCGCCTGTGGCACTCCCGAATCTCGCTCCGGGATTGAAAGAAATAGGCCAGCCGGCGTACACCGGCTGGCCCTACTTTGTTGTATTTGTGCTCTAGATCTGGTAGAACGCTACCACGTGGTTTGTCACGAGATTGTAGGTTGGGTCGATCGAGTGGCTGTCGCTGACGCTGCGCGGGGCGTGGCTGAGCTTGTTGAGGTCCACGACCGCAAGCCAGCTACTATTCGCGTTCAGCGCGATGGCGCAATCCGGGCAGTTCACAGGATCGTTGAACGTTGCGACCTGGTGCGGATCGACGCCGGACGTGAACGCGCTGCCATCCGGAGCAGTCGGCCAGCGCACGAACGCCCAGTCGCTGTACGTCGTGCCGCCGCTCGTCGTCGGCATGAGCGAGAACCCGAGGGTGTCGGTCCCGAACTCGCCCACGTAGAATACGAGGTGCAGCACGGAGTCCACTTGCGAGGCATCGATGTCGAGGACGCTGTCGAACGCGCTCGAGGTGAACGTCGTGACGCCAGTGCTCACCGTGAGCGTGCTCCCCGACATGCTGGATGAGCCGAGGTCCGCCAGAAACGCTCTGTCGTCGAACTCATCTGGTGTTTCGCCGATATGCGTCGAGACGTCGACCCCAGCCGAGTCTGGATCACCACCGGTGACGGCACTGGCTGTCGAGAACAGTTTACCGGTGCCGAAATCCAACACCTGGAGCACATGCGTATCGTATCCGGGGTTGAAGACCCAGTTTTTGACGTAGTCGTAGCCTGGGTTTTCATTGGGATCCCCAGTCGCTATGTTCGAGTCGCTCGTGTGCGAATTCTCGCCGAAGCGCTGGAACTGACCGCATTGAGCCGCGCAGCCAGAACCGGACGGGTTGGGATCTTCGACGATGAAGGCAGTGTCCGTCGGATCAAAGGCGATCGCGCAGATCGTGCACGAGCCGCCGCTGAAGCTCAGGGCTCCTGTTGCACCGCTGGAGAATTCCGTATCCGTCAGCGTGTTCGCGTTGACATCCATCAACTCGCCGCTGCCGTAGGCGCCGCACAGAACGCGCAGATGCTTCTCGTCTCCACTGCACGCTGTGTACGGAATCCCAGGGATCGTTGTGCTGTTATAGGTGTGCGTGACGTGACCTGAGCCTCCGCCGGTCGCACCACCCGAGATGTCCACTTGCTCGACGGAGTCGGAGCCCTTGCGCCCCTCGCCGACAAACGCGTACGTCTTGGCTGTGGAACCGCCAGTCTCGCAAAGGACGCCGATCGCCCCGGTGCCGCTCGCGGTGCATGAGATAACGCCGGTCGGCGTCGGGCTCGGACTCGGACCACCGCACGTGTAGGTGATCGCGTAGTAGACGACGTTTGCCTTCAGCGTGAGCGCTGCCGACGTCGGCGCGAAGGTGACCGTCCGTCCGACCATCGTGAAGTCGCCGACATGCTGCCAGCCGTTGACCGGATCATAGAAGCCGACTTTCACCGGTAGGTTGCCGATGGAGAATCCGGCTGGAATCGTCATCTTGAAGCCCGGGAAGCCATTGAGCTTCACGTCTTTGTTGGTGCCGATCGAGAAATACAGGAACGGGATCGCGACGTGCATGTCGGGATCCAGGGCCGGCATCGCTGCGGGTGCCGAGCTTGAAACCCGAACGGTGAGATTTGTCCCGGCCGCCGCGTTATTCGCCGGCACTGTCAGTGTCTCACTGAACCCGGCCACGCTCGGCAAGGTGACCGACATTCCCGCTGCACTGAGCGCTCCCGAGAAGCTCTGTGATGGGGCCGCCGGTTGAGTCTGCTGCGTGGGGTTGGGTATACTGCTGCCGCCGCCGCCGCTACATGCACCGAGGGCGACGATCCCCAGCGCTAATCCAGCAGCCATTACAAGCTGCTGGGTCTTCTTGGAAATCGAGAACATAATGGGGGCTCCTTTTCCTGACAGGAACCAAAGCGATAACACCGGCTTCTTGGGCCGGCTACACTAGTATGAAAACACAGATGGCGGATAAAAAGAAGGCCTCGATTCTATTTTGAATCGAAAGCCCCAGCCCCCAGACCTCTTCTAGACGTGCGTCAGACTAGGCCGTAAAATGGAGTTTAGATCGCGTCTCGTCTGGCTCCGATGAAACGGCTCGAGTAGTAGTCTTCCGACAGAGAGTCAACGCGAACGCCGTTCGACGACGATGCGTGGACGAACTGGCCTCCGCCGAGATAGATCCCTACGTGCGAAGCGCCTTCCGCGTACGTCTGGAAGAACACGAGATCACCCGGCTGCAGTCTGCCCTCTGAAACTGCCCGACCGACCTCGAACTGTGCGTCGGCGGTTCGCGGCAGGTCGATACCGTTGTGGTGGAAGACAGCCTGCACGAAGCCCGAACAATCCACCCCGCTGAACGATTCGCCTCCCCACATGTAGGGCACGCCAAGATAGCGCAACGCAGTCCTGGTAAGGCCGAGCTCGAGCGCTATTGCCCGCTGCGCAGACGCGAAGGATGGCAACCCGGCGAAATCGGGGGCCGCAAAACCCGTATGCATTGCCACCCATAACGCTTGCCGCTCGGCGATCTGCGCCCGGCTGTTGCCCGGGCTCTTACGCACGGCGACCCGTCGCGCGTGCCGTGCGCTGTGACGCGTGGCTGTCGTGCGCGCGATCTTCGCGCTGTGCTTGGGCTTCGCCGATGGCGCAGCCAGCAGCAACACTTGGCCCTCGCGCAGAAAGTTCGCATCGTTCAGGTGGTTGAACCGGACGATGTCAGCTTGGCTGACACGCTCGCGCTGGGATATGGAGCTCAGGGTGTCGCCGCTGACGACTGTGTATTTCTGACCCGCTCCGACGACCGGAACGGCAAGAGCTAGGCTGATCGAAAGACCGCAAAAAGCGCGTGCAATAAACCTCTGCAACATTGTCCTCTCTCAACGCCTACGGGGTTAGTTGTCGGGTTAGCGCCGAAAGATAGCGCCTCTGCAACCTCGCAGATTCACCCCAGCTCCTGCTTTTAGAATCCCCCGCTCCGTGTCGCGCCTGCGCGAAGCACGGATTCGGCCTGGCGTGCGTGACCGGCCACTCCCCTAGCCGGCTCGCTTGAACGTCGTCGATGCCGGGATGATACCCGGCGATGACACTTCCTATTTGCTCTATTATAAGAAGGACGGGCACGCAAGTACCGTGCCGACTATCACGTCCAGCACGTGGCATCTTGGGAGCCGGGACAGGCTATTCCTGCCTATATCGTCTCACAGGCCGACGCATCCGCCAAGCGGTCGGCGATCCCTGAAATACCTTTATCGCACGCCTGGCTGCGCGGCGCCGTCAGCTAAGGCATCGAGCTGGCTATCGCGTCTGCCACGCGTCGCGCGAGGCGCCGGATGTGCTCTTCTTCTTTTCCCTCGATCATCACGCGGATGAGGGGCTCGGTTCCCGACGGGCGCACGAGTATGCGCCCATCTTTTCCGAGCTCGCTCTCGGCCGCCGCAATCGCCTGACGCACGGACTGGCTCGTCTCCCAAGCCGCTTTATCCGTCACCACGACGTTGACCAGCACTTGCGGGTGGCGGCGCATGACTTTCGCGATATCCGCCAGGCGTTTGCTCCCGGCAGCGAGACTCGCGACGCTGACCGCCGTCGCAAGCCCATCGCCGGTCGTGTTCGCGCGCAGATCGATGATGTGGCCGGATTGCTCGCCTCCCAGCCGGTAGCCGCCGCGCTGCATCTGCTCGAGCACGTAACGGTCGCCGACCGGGGTCCGGATCAGGCGTATGCCGAGCTCCTCGAGCGCGCGCTCCAAGCCGATATTGCTCATCACCGTGGCCACGATCGTCGCCTGTGGCAGCTCGCCACGCGACAGCAGATCCCTTGCGCGCATCGCAAGGACGTGATCGCCAGACACCTCGGCACCGTCTTCATCGATGAAGAGCGCCCGATCCGCGTCACCGTCGAAGGCGATGCCGATGCTGTGCGGATGGGCCAGAACGGACTCCCGCAACCCGGAAAGATCCGTCGATCCGCAGCGCACGTTGATCTTCTTCCCGTTGGGGGTGCAATGCAGCTTGATGACGCGCGCGCCGAGCTGGGCGAACACTTTGGGCGCGAGATCATAGGCGGCGCCGTGTGCTCCGTCGATCACGATGGTCTTGCCGCGCAGGTCGGAGCCAGCGCCACGGCAATGTTCGGCATACATCGCGACGGCGCGGCGCCGGTCCTCAATCCAGCCCACGCGTGCGCCCACGGGCCGCGCAAGCGCGGCACCGTCGTCGACGTGCCCGGCGATCTCATCCTCAAGCGCATCCGAGAGCTTACAGCCATCGGCCGCGAAGAACTTTATGCCGTTGTCCTCGATCGGGTTGTGCGACGCTGAGATCATGACCCCCGCGGCGGCATCTAAGCGACGCGTCAACCACGCGACCCCGGGTGTGGGCACGATGCCGAGCGACAGCACGTCGAGACCGATGGAGCAGATCCCGGCGCACAGCGCCGCTTCGAGCATGGGGCCGGAACGGCGCGTGTCTCGACCGACTACAACCGCCCGCTTCTCGCCATGCGATGCGAGCACGTGCCCTCCAGCACGGCCGAGCGCAAATGCCAGCTCGGGCGTCAGAAATTCGTTGGCGACGCCGCGGACGCCATCTGTGCCGAACAGGTGATTCACTATGGGCCATGCTCCCTGCGCGGCACGATCGCCACGCGGACCGTCGGCGGTGCGACCGCCACACCAGCGACGATGGCGAAATCGGCATCGACGGCAACCGGCTTAACTGTGACCGTGACGGGTTTGGACGCGCTTGCGCCCTCGATGCTCACGCGCGCGGCGACGACGTGCGCGAGCGCCGTCTCGCCACCCGTGATGACGACCGTCTTCGGTTCGATGTCCATTGCGACCGCGCCAAGATCCGCGTCGCTTGATACCACCGGCACGGTTCGGTATCCGAAGCGATCGAGCACGACGACCGCGGTGGCAGGCGAGACCGATCGGATCTTGTCGTTCTCTGGGCCGTCCACCGAAATGCCCAGCGACTGGGTGCCCGCATCTTTGCCGCTGCAATCCACGTAGGCCGCGAAGTCTTCGGGCACGAGTTTCTCGAGCACCGAGCGAGGACCGGCCAGCTCGACCGTGACTGTCTGCACGTTGCTTTCCGCGACCAAGCCGGCTGAGACCCCGTGAAGGGCCAAGGGGAGCTCCAGCGTCGTGCTATACGCCTGCGACTCGGTGAGGTAGTTGAATGTGAACCACAACCCGATCGCGATGACGACCGAGGCGACCTTAAGGCCGAAGTTTCGTCTTATCAAGTCCATTGCCGGAGATGTGCACCCTCTGGAGCAGCGTGCGAGCGAAATCGATAACCGTCGGCCGGGCGGCGTGCGCGCCACGCACCCAGGTCAACGACGAGCGCAGCGCGGCCGCTATCTTCGCGGCGTCTTGCTGCTGGTCGAGCAGGCGGCCGCCCTTCGCAATGGCGATGCCGCCCGTCTCCTCCGACACGACGATGGCAAGCGCGTCGGTCAGCTCGGTGACGCCCAGCGCAGCGCGATGCCGCGTGCCGATGCGCCGGTCGAGCAGCATGGTCTCCGATAGCGGGAGAAAGCACCCCGCCGCGCACACCCGGTCGCGCCGCACGATGACGGCCCCGTCGTGCAACGGAGAGCGTGGCGCGAAGAGCGACAGCAGCACCTCGGCGCTGAGCAGCGCGTCGACCTTGGTGCCGCTTTCGGCGTACTCGTCCAGCGCCGCGCTGCGTTCGACCACGATGATCGCGCCGATGGCGCTGCGCGACAACACGGTCGCCGCGGTGCCGAGCGTCTCGCATATCTTCTCGACGTTGCCGCGTTCCGTCACGCCCGGCCGTCCCTCGTGGAAGCCGGCGCTACCCAGCTGCGCCAGTGCGCGGCGCAGTTCCGGTTGGAAGACGATAGGGATGGCGACGCCCGAGACGATGAGCAAAGCGTTGAGCAACGAGAACACTGTGGACAGGTGCAATATCTGGGCCACGACACGAGCTGCTACCAAAAGCCCGATGCCTTGCAGTATCTGCATGCCGCGCGTGCCGCGGATGATGAGCAGCACGACGTAGACGATGTACGCCGTGACGACGATATCGAGGATGTCTTCCCAGGACAAGGCGATGTGCGGCAGCTTCATCGTCGTCTATCGGTTCGCGGCTGGCGTGAGGTGGGTCTCGATGACTTGCCCGCGCGAGATAGGCAATCCCATGTGCCCGGCGAGCGTGTCGAGGAAAAGTTCGAGCGGCGCATCAGACACAAGCGCCCCGAGCCCGAGCTGGGAGCCGAATCGTCGGCCTTCGATCTCCAACAGCGCGAGGACGCGATGCAGCGGCGTGCGGCGTGTGTCGCCAAGCTCGAGCACGAACACCGCCGCGCCATCGCGCAGCAGCCCGATCGGATAGACGCCGGCCTCTACCAAGCCGCTTGTCGGGCCGCCGCAGGCCGCAGCGATCGCCTTCATCTGGGCTATCGTCACACCGCCCGTCAGCTTGGCCTTTGCGATGACCGTCGGGGTGCCTGCTTCGATGACCACGCCTGACGATTCCGAGCCTCCGAAGGGAAGCGTCGGCGCGCTCTCGCCGAGGACCAATCCGTCAGCTCCCCACCCCATCGCACGCGTCGTGCTCCAGCGCCCTGCCGCGACGCTGCGCCGGGCCACGTGAATCGATGCGCGCAGGGCACCGTGCAGCTCGACCGCCACCGCGCGCAAGGTTTCATCGGAGATGGCGCCCGCGTCTGGATGCTGCAGATCCACGCGCAACGCCCGGCCGACGGCTGCGCCCGCGCCGATCGTCTCGGCCAGCGTCTTGATGGTCGCGTGCAGTTCGCCGTCCGTCGCCTTGATGGACACAAACGTCGCGCTGGCATCGCTATCGCTCACGCATGCCAGCAATGAGCCGTCGGCAGCAAAGCGGCGATGCAACGCATCAGATGAGCTCGGCGAGAGCGGGGGACTGGCGACAAGTCGTACAAGCAGCATACGCCCGATGCGCCTTTCCGCATCAACGCCCGAACTCCCCCGGAGGGGGAGCGGCTGTGGCGCAGGAACTAAAGCGTGGAGCGTGCTGGACCGTAACACCCGGCCGTTGCATCGCTGGAGGAAGTTTTCTTTGCCCAACATCAAGTCAGCCAAGAAATGGGTGCGCGCCTCGGAGAAACGCCGCAAGCGCAACCTCGACGTCAAGACCTCGCTCAAGAGCATCTACAAAAAGGCCACGGTGAGCGATGCAACGGCGGAGAGCCGGCGGGCAGCGGCCGCGGCCTTCGACAAGGCTGCAGCGCGAGGCATCATCCATAAGAACAAGGCGAGCCGCAAGAAGTCGCGGCTCGCAAAGCGCGCCGCAAAAGCTGCCTAGTGCGCTCGCGGCGCTCGCTCGCAGCCGTCGTCTGGGTCGTCGCAGCGCTGTGGGCTGGCGCTTTCGCCCCTTCGCATGCGGATCAGCCTGGCCCGTTCCCGAGTCCCGTCCCTAGCCAGTCTCAAGGGCTTCCGCCGCAGATCCAAAGCACGCCTATAGCTCCAAACCAGAACGTCCCCCCGGGTGGCGGGCAGGCAAATCCTTTCCCAAGCCCCTCGCCGACGAGCCCTTCGGTCGCTCGCAATGGCTATGTCGCAGGCGGATATATGGGAGGCAACGCGAGCGGTGGCGAGATCGAGCCGCTGCCAGGCGACACGAGCACCCCGCGGCCATTCCCAGCCTCTGGCGCAAGTGGATTTTGGATCGACCTGCTCGGTCGCATCGCTCCATCGTACCTGGCGCAACTCATGTACGAGAACCTCTCCGTGCATGGCGGCGACAGACCACTCATCTCCTACGCTCAGGGCCGCTTCTTGTATGAACCTCGCGCGTCGCGTCTTGCCGTCGGTCTCGGCATGGTCTCCATCCAACGATCCACCTCAAACGCGAACATGAACGGGTTCGGCACGGGGGTGAGCCTGCTGCCGGATTTCGGAGGCGGTCTCACCCCGTACGGCTCGCTCTTTATCTATCCCCACATCCAAACCGGGGGCGTCGCGTCGACGTTCTCCTCACTCGACGCAGGCGTGCTCTTCGTGCCGAAGGGTCGCGGCGGTCTGTTCGTGCGGGTGGGTGGATCCCTGCGCACCGGATTGCCGAGCACCACGTCTCCGCAATCCGTCACCGCTCTCCAGCTCGGACTGGGGACATCCTTCTAACGACGCGCGCGCTCGCGGCTGGGTCGATCTCGATCTAGCGTGGGTCCACGATCACGGCGAGACGCACGCCGGGTCGCAGTTTATACGCCTGCGCTCTCGCGCATGCGTCGAGCATCGCTTCCGCGCTGGATGATTTCAAAGCGATACGCATGCGGAACTCGCCACGCGCCTTCGCCAACGTATCCGGTGCAGGCCCGAGAACCTCGACGCCCGTCGCCGCATCGCGCACGTGCCCGGCGAGGGCCAGGGCGCTCTCCTCGACGTTCGCGTGCGAAACGCCGGCCACGATCGCATACGAGATCCGCCCGAACGGCGGGTAGGAGAGCTCGCGCCGGATCTCGAGCTCTTTGCGTGCGAACGCATCGTAATCGTGTGTCGCCGCAAGCGCTATGGCGTAATGTTCGGGCGCGTAAGCCTGCACGACGACCCGGCTCCCCGGTGCCGCCCTGCCCGCGCGTCCGGCCACCTGGGTGAGCAGCGAAAAGGTGCGTTCAGCCGCTCGGAAGTCGGGCCGGTTCAGGTCGATATCCGCGGCGACCACGCCGACCAGCGTCACCGTCGGATAGTCGAGACCCTTGGCGATCATCTGCGTGCCGATGAGAATATCTCCATCGTCGGCGAACGAATGCAAGAGACGCTCGTGCGCACCCATGGTGCCCGTGCTATCGGAATCCATGCGCACGACGCGCGCGCGGGGAAAGAGTTCGCGCACTTCTTCTTCGACCCGCTGGGTGCCCACGCCGAACGGCAAGAGATCGCTCGAGCCGCATTTCGGACAGCGGCGAGGAATGCGGAAGCCATCGCCACACACGTGGCAGCGTATGGATCCATCCGCCGCGTGCACGACGAGCGAGACAGCGCAACGGCGACAGCGTGGCGCGAATCCGCAGCCGCGGCACAGCAAGAGGCCAGCGTATCCGCGGCGGTTGACGAAGAGCATCGTCTTCTCGCCCGCCGCTATCCGCGATTCGATGGCTGCGACGAGCGCAGGCCCTAGCGCCCGCCTGCCGTGACGCCGATGCTCGCGCGTCATGTCGACGATATCGACCACCGGCAACGGCGCCTTGGTCGCGCGCTCCGTCAGGCGCACGTGCATGATGCGACCATGCAGCGCATCCCAGTAGCTCTCAAGGCTGGGTGTCGCGCTGCCCAATACCACCGTCCCGTCGATCGACTTCATGCGCTGCGCCGCGACCGCCGCCGCATCGTACCGCGGAGCCACGTCTTGCTTGTACGAGGGTTCGTGCTCTTCGTCAACGATGATGAGGGCGAGACGGGGCAACGGCGCGAACACGGCCGATCGAGCGCCGACGACCACATCGAGCGCTCCGGCCGTCGCGTCGCGCCATACCTGGGCGCGTGACGCCTCCGATAGCCCGCTATGCAGCACGCCGACCCGCGCGCCGAACGCAGCGATGAAGCGCGAGGCCGTCTGCGGCGTGAGCGCGATCTCTGGCACGAGCACGATCGCGCGACCACCGCGCTCGCGCACGCGATCGATCAGACGCGAGTAGACCAAGGTCTTTCCCGATCCCGTGATGCCCTGCAAGAGCGCCGTGGTCGGCCCCGATCGAGCCGCCTCGTCGATCGCTTCGATCGCCGCCTGCTGTTCGGCCGTCGGGTTCATCTCGACAAGACCCTGCGCGCCGCCCTCGCTGCGCGCCCGCGCGGGCTGCTCGCGGGTCTTCACCGTGCCTGATGTGACTGCTGCGCGGACCACGGCAGCGCTCGCAGCGGCGCGGCGCCTGGCCTCGGCCAGCGGAAGTGCTCCGCCCGCCTCCGCGAGAACCACGGCGAGACGTCGCTGGGCCGTGCCCTTGGCTGCCGCTGCATCTTCTAATTGCACGAGCAGGTCGCTGCCTTGGCGAAATCGCCGCTCCCGGCGCTGCGCGTCCGATCTGACCACGACCCCGTCGTGCACGAGGCGGTTCAGTGTGCGGCGCAGAGCGCTCAAACCGATATGCATCCGTGCAGCGCGTAACGCCCTGCCGGCGCTCAGCGCTGAGAACGCCGTGTCGCCGAAACGGCGATGCAAGTGCGACATCGCCTTGTCGCCGCCCTCGGGCGCGCGCGTGAAGGCGAAACGATCGGGTTGTGCGGCGGCGCGGGGCGAGACGGCGGCCAGCGCTTCGCGAAATGTGCATGCATAACGCCTGCGCATCCAGCGCGCGAGCTCGACTGCCGCCGCACCGAGCGGCGCGTCGTCGCATACCGCAGCGACCTGTTTGACCGCCTCGAACTCAGGCATGGTGTGCGGCTCGCCCACCACCCAGCCCGACACGATTCTCTTTCCCAGCGGAACCCGCACTCGCGCCCCGATGGGCAGCTCTTCATCGCCTGCATCGTAGGTGAAGGGCACGTCGAGCTGCGCGCTTTGGACGTCGACCACCACATCGACCAGACGGGTCTTCGTCTGGATCACCACGCGCCGCGCACCGGTAGCGTCTGCAACGCGGCCAGCGCGTCGCGCACTGCGCTCTCCGGCATCTCGATCGGACCCTCGACCTCACCAAGCCGCACGGGGAGCACGAAGCGTACAGATCCGTCGCGACGCTTTTTATCGCTGCGCATCGCGTCGAGGACGGGTTGCCCCGCAAGGGCGGTCGCGCGCACGCGCAGACCCGCACGACGCAGCGCCCGTAGGACGCGGCGGTGATCGGCATGGCTCCAGCCAGTGCGCTCGCGTGCCAGCACGCCAGCCGCTCGGAGGCCGAGCGCCACCGCGGCGCCGTGGCCGATGCGATAGTTCGACGCGCGCTCGATCGCATGAGCAAATGTGTGTCCGAGATTCAACGCCGCTCTCGCCCCTCGGTCACAAGGATCGCGCGCCACCACCTGCGCCTTGGCCGCAGCGGACTGCGCCACGATTCGCGCCCAGTCCGCAGGCGGTTGTCCGATGTCGAACCGCTCGGCCGCATCGAGCAGTGAGGGGTCGCAGGCGACAGCCGTCTTGACGATTTCCGCCATGCCGGTTCTGCGATCGGCGGCCGGCAGCGTTTCCAACGCCGCAAGGTCGGCGACAACACCAGCTGGTTGCCAGAACGCCCCGATGAGATTCTTGCCCTCCGGCAGATCCACGCCGGTCTTCCCCCCAATCGACGCGTCGACCATGCCCAGCACCGTCGTCGGGACTGCAAGCCACGGCAGCCCACGCATGAACGTCGCGGCCGCGAAGCCGACAACGTCCGTCAGAGTGCCGCCGCCGATTGCGATGACGAAGCTCGAACGCTCAGCGCCTGACGCCAACAGAGCCGTATGCAGTCCAGCTACTGCCTTCCACCGCTTACGGCGCTCACCCGCATCGATGCACAATACGGCGAGCACGCCTGTGCCCGATCGTTGCAGGGCTTCCGCCACTGCCTCCCCTCGCGACGCCACCTTGCGGTCGCTGATCACGACGGCGGCGTTGCAAGCACCTTGGGCGATGGCGGCAACCTCGGCGGGTGCAGCGTCGCTCACGATGATCGGATATGGCAATCCATCGACGGGGATCCTCACCGGGGCGTGGCTCTCTGGCTTCTCTGACCCTCGTACCAGCGGGCGATAGTGCGAGCGGCACCGAGCGGCGTGCGGTGATCGACACGAATGGTCAGATCGCAGTCGGCATAGGCGGACGCCCGCTCCTCGAGCAACGCTGTGACTAATGCGAGGTCGGGTTGTTCGCCGAGCAGCGGACGATGACGGCGGTGGGCGACCCGGCGCCAAGCAGCGTGCGGGCTCACCGCGAGGTGGACGATGACCCCATGGCGGCGCAGGTGCCGGCGATTTTTCACGTCGAGGACAGCGCCTCCGCCGACCGCGAGCACGCAGGGGCCGGCCGCCGCGAGTTCTGCGATGAGCGCGGCCTCACGCCGCCGGAACTCAGCTTCACCGAGCTGCGCGAAGATGTCGCCGATCGGACCGTAGCGCCGCTCGAGCACCGCGTCGGTGTCGACGAATGGCAGGCGCAACAGCCGTGCCAGCCTTTTGCCGGTCGTCGTCTTGCCTGCGCCCATGAATCCCGTCAACGCCACGTTCACGTATGCGGTGTTCGGCTCAGGGCGGGGCCCTCATCCTTGTGAGAGCCTGCCAAACCTCACAAGGGCTTGACCATGGGGATGGAGGTCTCCCAGCGTCCGGTCGAGATCGCATCGATGACAGCGACGATGCGATACTCTCCGGGTGGGACCTGATTGGCATTGAGCGCGTTCAGCTGGAAGGTCGCCGTATACACCTTAGTCTCGCCGGGCTGCAAGGAGAGCGTTGTCGGCTTCTGCGATACGTTATGGAAATAGCTCGAACGCCATACCTCGAGAGGCAGCGCGAACAGACCGTCCACATACGTGAAGACGCGTCGCACGATGAACTCGCTTTGCAGCCCTGTGCGGAACTGCATCTTGACGGGCAGCGCCGAGTCGTTCGTGATGGCGAGTCGCAGCAAGACGGTCCCAACCTCCGGGAGCGTCTCATAGGGCCGCTTCGAGACCGGGTCGAGCACCTCAAAATCCCAGGTCATCCCGGGCGGCAACGACGGCTGCTTGTGGTGCAGCGGTTTGGCGACCCAATCGGGCATGATCGGCTCGCCCACCGTGTATCGCGTTATCCCGGCCATGGCGAGCAGCAAGAGCGAGGCCAAGAGCACCATCGTGATCGCGAACTTCAGAGGGCGGGTGGTGCGGCGTCCGCCATAGGAGTTGCCGGCGAAGCCTCTGGATTCGCTTGTACGTCCCCTGATCACGGATGATCCTCGCGCGGCACGGACCACGAGCTATAAAGACGCACGCCCTCTATCTCTCAAAGCAAAGGCCGGGGTTGCAATAAGCGAATTCCCCTATATGGATAATCGGATTCTTTGCGCCGTTCCTTTAGCCAGGACACGACGCGTTAAGGCCACGAAAAGCCTCGCCGCTTAAGCCTGGTCCGCTGCTCGGGTCGGGAGCCGCTTCACTTTCGGCCGTTCGACCGCTCCCATGCGCGCCTTGACCGCCTTGATGCGGTCGCCGACATCCTTGAACGTGCAATCGCTGGCGTAGAGCTCTTCAAAGGAGGCGAGTGACAGCGCCAGCGACTCTGTCGTGTTCTTGGCTTCGTAGAGCTCGCCGAGGTTATAGAGGGCTTCGTGGTACTGCGCCTCCGGATAACCCGGGGTCTCGATGGCCTTCGAGAATCTCTTTGCGGCCGCCGTATCGAGGCCTTGGCGGCGCAAGCACAGGCCGATAGCGTTGTGGCACAATACGACATAGTCCGCCTCGCGCTGGATCGATTGCAAGATGACGAGCGCCTCGTCGACCCGGCCCAGTTCGCGATAGCCGATGCCGAGCCGGTACTTCGCCGCGACGTCCCCGCTTTCGGCGTCCTTCTCGAGCCGCTCGGCGAACTGCTCGATGAAGTCGGCGTTCGCCTCGTCAAAACGGGCAAGAGCGATGAGCAGCTCGACCGCCTCCACGACCTGACCGCGCGCCGCCTTGACGAGCGCCAGCCTGTAGCGTGTGGCGGCATGGCCCGGTCGTAGCTCCGAGGCGCTCTGTAACAACTGCTCGGCGGTCTCGTAGTCGTGGACGTGATCCATGAGCAGACAGGCGAGCCGGTATGCCGCACCCGCATGACGCGGGTTCTCCTCGAGCGCGCGGCGATACGCCTCGGCTGCCCGATCGTATTGCTCTTTGGTGACGAGCAGGTCGCCCCGGGCGATGTCGTCCACCGAGCGCTGCACGTCATTGGCCCGCGCCGACAACGCCGCGATCCGCTGCGCCGCCATCTCGTCGTCAGGAGCGGTAGCGGCGGCTTCCTTCAAGAGTTCGTCTGCTTCGGCCCCACGCGACCAGCCGATGAGCTTCTCCGCCGCCTCGAGGAGCTGCTCTGCGGCACCAGCGCTGTCTTGAGCATCGCGCAGCAGCCCGGCAAGCTCTCGGCGGTACGGCACTGGATCTTCTGCGACCTCCGCCAGGTGGCGGCAGACCCGCTCGACGTCGGACGCCGCGTGCACGTCGTGATACGCACGCAACGCCTGGTCCAGAGCGCTGTGCGCCTCGGCGGCGCGCCCCGCCCGTTCGAAAGCGCGAGCGGCCAGTTCGTACGCGGATCCGTCGCCCGGCTGCGACGCGAGCAGTTTCGGCGCGAGCTCGACGGCGCGAGCGACGTCGTCGCCACCCAGGTACCCTTCCATGGCTTGCGTGTACGCAAGACCAGCCGCCGTCGAATTCCCTAGACGTTCGTGCAAGGCGCCGAGTTCTTCACGGAATGTGGGATCCTCAGGAAACCGCGCTACGAGTTCGGCGTAGGTCTCGATCGCCTTTGCCGGGTCGGCGGTCGCTGCGAAGTGCGCATCGTCGCGCTGCAGCGCCGCGGCCGTGCTGCGCTCGGCGAACGACAAGAACAGGTCCCCCATACGAGCGTGCGCGAGCTGCGCTTTGCTCGGGTCGGCCAGGCTGAGCGTGCGGTAGGCGTCGCGCGCGGCCGCGATGTCGCCAAGGTCGCGACAGAGATCGCCGCAGACGAGCAGGTATGGAGCGGGCGCAGCTTCCAGGTTCGCGCGCTTGCGTGCCTCGCGCAGCGCATGCAGCGCTCGTCCTTCATGGATGAAGCCCGCCAGATCTGTCGCAGCATCGATGGTGAGCTCACCGTCCGCCGCAAGCGTCTCGATCGTGCGCAGCGACTCCACACACGATTCAGCCGGCACGATGGCAGCGACGGCCTCCGCGTCCAGCTCTCCAGCGTTCTGCGGAGCTCCTGTGCGCGCGTCAAAGGCGCGCGTCTCGAGGCTCGCGCGGGCCTCGTCGTTGGCTTTGCGCAGCATCTCGAGCTCGGCACGTGCTTGAGCGACAGCTCGTTCGGTCTCGGCCTTCTTCGTCTCGAGCTCTAACACCGCACCTCGATGCTCGCTCACTTTTTCTGACAGCTCAGCAAGAGCGGCGCTCTCCGCGGCGGTCGCTTTGGCGCGTGCGTCTGCGTCATGCAGCGTCGACTCGAGCGTGGTGATGCGCGCAGCGAGCGCCTCCGCGTCTGCTTCGCGCTTTGCCCGCAGCGCCTCGGCCTGCTCGGCGGCCGCCTCTGCCTCGGCCCGTCGCTCGCTGGCGGCCGAGTTCAACGACTTCAGCTTGGTGAGCGCTTCCTCGAGCTCGCGCTTACGGACCTCGACGGCCTTGAGCTCGGACTCCTGTTTGGCTCTCTTCTTGTCCGCTTGTTCGGCCGCCGATTCAGCCTCCGCGCGCCGCTTGTCGGCTGCGCTGGACAATGGTTTGACCTTGCTGATCGAATCCTCGAGAACGCGCTTCTTGCCCTCCGCTTGCTCGATCGCCGCCTGCAGTTCGGCGAGGCGTGCGCTCAGATCCGTGGAGTTGGTTTGCGCTGTCCTGACTTGATCGACGATATCCTTGAGATCGCCTGATGCGGTGTCCGCCTTCGCCTTCGCTGCGGCGATCTGTGCTTCCATCGTCTCAAGCGTGGCGTGCGCGGCTGCAGCCTTGCTCTCGGCGTCCTTGCGGCGCCGTTCGACACTAGCGATCTCGGCACGCAGTTGTTCCGCCTTGCTATCAAGCTCGGCCACGGAGAGCTCGCTGCGCTCGCGCTCGGCATCTTTCTCGCGCACGACCCGCTCGGCTTCGCTCTCGGCTTTTTCGAGGTCCGCTTGCGCGCGCTCGCGGCGCGCCGCGATCTCGAGCATCGCCGCCTCGTGCGCCGTCTTCGCCTTGCCCAGGTTGCTCTGCATCTGGGCAGCCTGGGCTCTGGCCTCCTTGAGGCGCCCTTCCTCCGCTGCGACGTCGCCCTTCAGCGCCTTGGCCTTACGCTCCAGCTCGCCGACCGATGCGGCGACCGCGCCCGCGGCCTTGGAGCGGCTCGTCTCCGCAGCTGCAACGTCTTGCTGCAACTGCTGCAGCTTTTCGTCGAGCTCTGCCGTCGCCGCGGCGATCGTATCGCGCATGGACGCGGCTTCGGCGCTCTCCGCGCGCGCCCGCTCCACCTGTTCGAGCAGCTCGGCGAGCTCGCGCTTGGCAGCCTCACGTTTGGCGTCCATCTCCGCGGCGATGTCGGCCATCGCCTGTTTCTCCAGGGCGCTGCGCCGCTGCGCTGCCTCGGTTTGCGCCGACTCGTTGGCGAGCTGAGCCGCTTCGAGTTCGGCCCGCAGCTTGGCAAGAGCCGCTTCGGCGGCGGCGCGCTCTTTGCCGAGACGCGCGAGCTCGGCGGCGGCGGTCGCACTGCCGCTGGCTTTCGCCGTCGACCCATCCTCGGTGAGGTGTTCCTCGGCCGGCGGCGCTTTTGCAGGCCGCGGCGCGTCGGGCTGTACCCGCGCGGCCGGGACCGGCGCCGGAGCTGGTTCCGCCTGCGCGGGAGCTTCAATTTTCCGTGGCGTGCTCGACGCCGCTGCAGGCGTCTCGGCCTCCTCATCGTCGCCCTTTTCGTCCAGGTCAGCGAGCAGACTGCGTGCGCGGGCGTTGTTGCCGTCAAGAGCGAGGACCATGTTGACGATCTGGCGCGTCGTGCCCAGTTGCTGCGCCTCGCGCGTGATCTGCGCCGCCTGCATGTAATAGCCGATGGCCTCGGGGATCATGCCCTTGATCTGATGCAGCTGCCCCATGTGCACGATCGCCTGGATGTGCTCTTTCTCGCGATCGAGGACTTTCTTGAACGCCAAGATCGCCTGATCATATTGACCGTTCGCCTGATAGATGCAACCCGCTTCGAACAGCGCAGGGGTGTGCTTGAGGTTGGACTTGCGCAGGACGTCGATGAATTTCGCAAGACCATCTTGCGTACGGCCCTCCACCACGTCGGCCTGGCCGAGATGGAAGATGACGTCGAGGTTATGCGGATCGAGGTTGTGGGCGCTGGCGAACGCCTGCCGGGCCCGCGCCATATCGCCAAGGTCGTAGAGCAGCGCCAGGCCTGCGTTCAGGTAGCACTGCGCCGCCTCCGCGTTTGCCCCCGCGGTCCCCAGCATCTTCGCCGCCTCGAGGCGGACGTCGGGCGCACAGTCCGGCTGGTTGGCGAGCTCCTTGAGCAGCGCGATAGCGGCCTGCGAATTGTTGCGGATGAGATGTTGGCGCGCCTGAGCAAGCGTGGCGCTGACGCGTTGTTGCGCCCCGCCCTCGGCTTGTTTTCCTTCTCTGTTCGGCTGCGCCGTTGCCATGAGCCCTTCTTACGTACGTTCCTTCATCGTATATACTCTTCGGTCAGCGCGGCCGGTCGAACACGCCGGCGGCGCCGGCCTGCGACGCCTCGAAATGCTCCACGACTTCTGCCACGCTGTCGCCGCCATACTTCTCCGAGAAGGCACGCGCCAGCGCGAGGCACACCATGGCCTCGCCGATGAGCGAGGCTGCCGGCACCGCGCAGACGTCGCTGCGCACGATCGTCGCCAGAGCCGGCTCCCCCGATGCGACGTCGATCGATTCGAGCGGCGCCATCAGGGTCGCGATGGGTTTGAGGCGCGCTCTCACGATCAGATCCTCACCGTTGGACATTCCACCTTCGATGCCGCCGGCGCGATTTGTCGGCCGCGCGACCTGTCCGCCGCGCAGCTCGAAGATGTCGTGCGATTTGCTGCCGACGTAGCCTCCGGAGACGATGCCTTCCCCCACTTCCACTGCCTTGACGGTCTGGATGCTCATGAGCGCGCCGGAGATGATCGCATCAAGGCGCTCCCATGGTTGGCGATTGCTCCCGATCCCGACGGGCATCTTCATCACTCGAATTTCAAAGGCGCCGCCGAGCGTATCACCCGCGATCTTCGCCTCATCGATGCGCTGCATCATCCGCGTCGCTGCCTCCGCGTCTGCACACCGCACCGGTGACTCGGCTATATGTTCAATATCGGGCAGCTGGTCGAGTGTGCGCGCCGTGACGTCGCCGATTTGCACGACGTGCGAACGCACTGTGACGCCGAACACAGCGAGGTATTGGCGCGCGAGCTCACCCAGCGCCACGCGCATCGCCGTCTCGCGCGCGCTAGCTCGCTCGAGCACGTTGCGCAGGTCGCGATGGCGGTACTTGAGCGCGCCGGCGAAGTCCGCATGGCCGGGCCGCGGTCGGGTGATCGGATCGCCAGAACCTGTGATGGGATCCATGAGATCTTTGACATTGGCGAAATCCCGGTTGTGCACGAGGATGGCGACAGGCGAACCGAGCGTTCGCCCTCCGCGCATGCCGGCGACGACCTCTACCCGGTCTTTCTCAATCTTCATGCGTCCACCACGCCCATGGCCACCCTGGCGTGCCGCCAAGGCGGCGTCGATGCCTGCCACGTCGATTGCCAGGCCGGCCGGCAATCCGTCCAGTATGCCGACGAGTGCGGGGCCGTGCGACTCGCCTGCCGTCATATATCTGATCATGCGGCGTCGCTTCATTGCCCGTGGCGGCGGACCTTTGACGCACCGGACCTTTAGGTCCGTTATGGCTTTCGCAAAAGGCAAGAGCCGCGGACGATCCGCGGCTCTTGTGCGAGGTTCTGGCTTAGGTCTAGTGCTCGCTCGTGATGTGCGGCGTGATCAGGAAGACCACTTCCTGATGCGTCTTCGTCTTCTGCACGTTCTTGAAGAAGGCGCCCAGGATCGGGATGTCGCCAAGCAGCGGCACCTTGCTGACGGAGACCGTCGCCTCGTCGTCGAGCAACCCGCCCAGCACGATCGTATCGCCGTCCTTGACGCGCAGGATGGAATCCACCTTGCGATTGTCGAGAATCGGGAACTGCTGGACAAGCCCCGTGATGAAGCTTCGCTCCACATGCATGGTCGTCGTGATGTAGCCATCGGTGTTGACCGTGGGCGTGATGATCAGTTTCACGCCGATGTCGATGTACTGCGCCTGGAACTGGCCTGACTGCGGGCTGTAGTACACGAGCGGATAGGTCTGGCCCACGAGCAGGTTCGCCTGCTGGTTGTCCAGCGCCGCGACCCGCGGGTTGGCGAGCAGTTGGGCGTCGTTGTGCGTGATCAGGTAGTTCAGGGTCGCCTGCACGAACAGCGCGTTGCGCGTGAACGGCTGCGGCGCGATGGGGTTGCCGCTCACCGTCTGCACGGGTACCGTCTGGACGGGGCCGCATTCGAGGCAGTTCTCGAACAGGTCGAGGGGCGACGAGCCGCTGTACTGCACGCCGACGTCGAGGTTGCCGTTATGCGTGATGTCCAGGACCTTGACTTCGAAGACCACCTGCGGTGCCGGCACGTCAGTCAGCGCCAGGAAGTTACGAGCCGACTGGATGATCTCCGGCGTGCCGCTCACGATGACCGTATCGGTACGCGGGTCGATCGTGAACGAGTTCGCCGGGATGACACCGGCTAGCTGCTTGCCGAGGTCCTGCGGGTTGGCGTACTTGATCGGGAAGGCGACGGTCTGCGTCGACTCCTGACCAGCCGAGCCGAACTCGTGGTTGAGATCGTCAGTCGTGCCCACGACGTAGATGTTGCCCATCTTACGGTAGTCGAGCCCGTTGGTCCGCACGATGAGGTCGAGGGCCGTGGCAAGCGGCACGTCATGCAACGAGAGCGTGACCGTCCCTTTGACGTTCTGCGTGGCCACGATGTTCTGGCCGCTCTCGTTGGCGAGCAGCTTGAGGACGTCGAGGATGTCGGCGTTCTTCACGTCGATATTCACGGTGCGCGGTCCCGCTGCCATGTTCATGTCCGGCGGCGGTGCCGGCGCCATCGCATGCGAGGCAGCCGGAGCGCTCTCGTGCGATGCCATGGTCGCGGCGGACGGATGATGCGCGCCGACTTTGCAATAGTACTTGCCGCCGGGCAGCCACGGATTCGGGGTGGCCTGCGCCACGACGACCGGAGCTGCGACATGCGCCGGTGCGGGTGCGCTCGCCCGCGCGGGCGCTGCCGCTGGTTTCGGCTGCGGCTTGGCGGGTGCCGGGGCTTGCACCGCGGCGACCGTCGCCGGATGGGCAGCGGGCGCCGGATGAGCGGCCGGCTTGGCCGTTTGCGGCTTGCCGCTCGAGGTGTCGGCGGTGCCGGCGCTGGCCACGACCGGAGTCGTGGATCCGCCGATTACCGTGTCCTGACGATCCTTAGCCTGGCGCGCTGCGGCGACTGCCTGTTGCGTGGGCAGCGCGAAGGCGACCTGGTTCGTCTGGACGGCGAGCTGCGTTACGTGGCCGGGCGCATTCGTCAGCTGATACTTCGGCGAGCCGGTCGACTCGACGACGATGCGCATGACCGCCGGATTTTGCGACAGCTGCCCGACGCGGACTTGACGGATCTGTCCGTTCGAGAAGCCGATGACCTTCGTCTGGCCATCGTATGAAGCCGGCGACACATCCACGACCAGATCTACGATGTCGCTCTTGGCGTCGACCGAGAACCGGCTCACGCGAGTCGTGACCGGACCGGACGCCGCTACCGACAACTCAAATGCCCCGTCTCGTTTCGCATACGAGACGTCTTTGATCGGATTGTCGGCGCTTCGGCCGGGCTGCGGAGAGGCAAGGCCGAGGAGTACGAGCGCGCACCCCATGAGCCAGGCCGACGTCAACCGAAGATGCCGATGCATTTTTTAACCCCCTAGCGAGAAGTGTCGCTCTTCTGTATCTGTTCCGAGCGTTATATAATCTGGACCGATGGAGATGACGCGAAACCTATCATCCACGCGATCGCCCGGCCGCACGAAGTACGATTTGCCGTCGGCTTCGACGATCGCGATGTAGCCGCCGTTCTGCATGACGGCTGTCAGCTTGACCGAACCCCACATCCCGCCGGCACCGGGTGCGTTTTCAAAGCCCGGCAAGGTCGGGATGTTCGGGAACGTGGACACGGCGACTCTGGGCGTCGACGACCCGCCGGTGGGCGGACCGAAGAGCGCGACAAACGGGTCGACGCGACCTGCACCGGTCACGACCTTCGCCTTGACAATGGGCACCGGCGTCGTGGTGATCGGCGGCGGCGTCGACTCGTCTTGCGGGTGAAGGGAGACCGGCCCAGGCGGCGGTGTGGCGCTCGAGCACGCGGCGAGCGCGAGCACGAGGGCGAACACTGCGACGACGGACGTTCTCATCTGACGGTTAACCTCCGTTCGCCGCGCCCGGAGGCGGCGATGCGACGGGCTGCGGCCCGGTTGGGCTCAAGCGATACGCCGTGATGGGCAGGACGATGTGCAACTTGGGCGTCTCGCCGACCCCTGCATGCGACGAGGTGAGCGTGACGCTTCCCACGCCGAGCAGCTTCGGAAACTTGTTCAGGTCGCGCAGGAACTTCTGCAGGTCGGTGTAGGTGCCGCTGAATTCCATGTTGATCGGCACCTGCTCGAAGGATTGGCTGAGGTACACCTGCGCGTTGATGCGCGGCGACGGCGTCGCAGCAGACCTCACCTGAGATCCCGGCTGCCCGGCAGCGGGCGCAGGAGCGCCTGGCTTGCCGCCTGCGGCAGGCGGAGCGCCGCCAGCTGACGGCATCTGCGTGTTTTCGGCCTGGGCTTGCGCGTTTGCGGCGTTGCGCGTCCCCTCGGCCGCCGACACTTGGTTGATGCCCACCGCGCCCTGGATCGCGGGCGCGACCGTGGCAACCGCCGCCGGTGCCGGTGTCGCGCCGCCCTCCGGCGTCGCCACTGCTTGCGGCACGACCGCAGTCACGACCAGCCCATCGCGTTTGGCCAAGTCTTCGATCTGCTTCAGGTACGACGGGATATATGCACGCGGGTCAGCCGTCAGTTCGACACCGGTGAGCCTGGACTGAACCTGACGGATGAGGGCGAGATACAGCGGCTTCTGGTCGGCCACCCGTTTGAGATCGCTGTACTGCGCCTGCAGACTGTCGAGCTGCGCCCGGGACTGCGCCACCTGCTGAAGCTTGGGCTGGACCACCATGAAGTACGCACCGAGCGCGACGAGGGCGAGCACGCCGACGACGATCAGGATACGGTTGAGATTGGACTCTTGTTGATTCATTGTCCGATCACCGCGGGGCTGAGGGATCCGATCACGGAGAACTGCACGTCGCCGCCGTTGGGCTGCGTCGGCGAGACGGTCTGCGAACTCGTCGTCAAGGCGGCGTCCCCAAAGATGGGCGACCCGTCCAGGTTCAACATGAGATCCGCGACCTCTCGATAGGTTCCAGTATCACCAGTCAGGGTCACAGAGCCGCCGGCCGTGGGATGCGCCACGGTCACGCTGCTATACCACACCCCGTGGGGCGTGTTGTTGCCGATATCTGCGAGGATCTCGGCCACTTGCAGCGGGCTCTGTTTGATGCGCTCGAGCAGATCGGCCTTGGCGCGCAGCTGCGCGACCTGGTCCTTGAGGTCGTCGACTGTCTTGACGTCGGCTTGCACCTGCGCCACGCGCTGCGTCCAGTCGGCGATCTGCTTGTTCAAATTGTTGATCTGGATGTTCTCGAAGACGTCGAACGCGATGACGATCAGCACGAGCGCGGCCAGCAGGCCGAGCCCGACCGAAAACGTCTGGTCGAAGGTGAAGACCGAGCGACGCTGTGCTGATGGGAGAAGGTTGATGTCGATCACGCGAGTGCTCCTACTCCTTCACGCTTGCTCACGCCGCTGCTCCGGCGCGGCCATCGGTCGACAGATCGCGTTTGCCGAGGCCGGCGGCGACGATCATCGACGGGCCCGCGTCGCGCAGGAAGTCTGCCGGGAAATCCGCCGGGTCATGGACCGAGCGCTCGAGCGGATTGGCGAGCACGACCGGCAGGCCGAGTTCGTGGCTCAGGAACGCGTCGAGATTCTCGAGACGGCTGGAACCCCCGCCGAGGATGACAGATTCGATCGTCTCGCCGCGGAAGCGCGTTCTGAAGTAGTCAAGCGATTTGTGCACTTCGGTGACGAGCTCGGTGAGCGGCGGCGTGATGACGTTGAAGATGCGGGTGACGGTGGGCGGCACCGGGCCCGTGTCCTGTTGCGACAGGATGCGCGCCTTCTCTCGCTTCATCTTCTCAGCGTCTTCCATCGAGACGTTGAGGCCGTTGGCGATGGCCTTGGTGATCGCGTTGCCGCCGATGGGCACGTTGCGCGTGAACGGCACGTGACCACCTTTGGTGATGTTGATGCTCGTGGATGCAGCACCGACGTTGATCACCGCGATGTTCTGCTCGTACTGCGGATCTTCGGGTGCGATCATGGCGCGCACCATCGAGAACGGCTCGACCTCGACCACCGCAGGCGTGAGGCCGGCGAACTGCAGGGCGCTCATCTGCGAGGTGACGAGATCCTTCTGCGCCGCGACGATGAGCACGTCCATGTTCTGACCGTCATCGGCTTTGCCCAGGATCTTCGCGTCGATCTGCGCTTCGTCGACGGAGTAGGGCAGGAAACGCTCGGCTTCGTACTTGGTCGAATCGCGCAGCTCGCGCTCGCTCATGACCGGCATCGTCACCTGACGGACGACGACGGTCGGGCCGGAGACCGCGCTGATGGTCTTGCGCGCGCTGAACGCGCCGTCAGCGAACAGCTGACGCAGCGCCTCACCCACGAGTTGCGGGTCGCTGACCACGCCGTCTTTGATGCTGTTCGCCGGCGTGCTGACCCGGTACACGTGCTCGAGCACTGCTCCACGCGACGAGCCGCCGAACTGCACCGCCTTCAGTTCGTGCGAACCGAAATCGATGCCGACGTACTTGTTCCCGCCGCGCGAGAAGAACTTGCTCAGGAACGACATAGACGCCCTAGCCTCTCGTAACCATCCAGGAAATGCTTGTGGATGGGGCCTCAGAGAGAGATAACCTCACTCAAAATCATCGGCACCCGATAGGTGGAATTTAGAACATTTATTCGCCCCACGCTGGTTGGACGGCTCGGATGTGCGCTGGGGCGCGTTTCACAGTGATGCCGCAAAACGGGACAATCGTTCGGCGTCAAACGTGAAGGCCGGACTATTGGTCCGGCCTTTTGAGTGTACTGGACTGTCGTTGCCGAGCTGCGTCCGGCGTACGACCAGGTCGCTAGCGCAGGATCGCCTGCAGCTTATCGTGCTCGGTGATCACGACGTTGGCGGTGCGCATGTCGATGAGCTTCTCGTCCCAGAATCTATTGAGCATGCGGTTCACGGTCTCGCGCGTGGTGCCGATCATATTCGCCATTTCTTGATTCGTCAGGCGCAGGGTGAGCCGCGTGCCACCTTCGACGCGCTCGCCGAAGTTCTTCTCGAGGTTGATGAGCAATGACGCGAGCCGCGTGCGGATGTCCTGATACGACGCGGCTTGAATGGCCTGGTTGGTGGCACGCAGCCGCGACGAGAGGGTGAGCACGAGACGCAGACTCATCTGCGCGCTGCGCGCGAGCATGTCGAGGAAATCCTTGCGCGAGAGGATCGCGACCTCGACGTCGCCCAGCGCTTTGATGGTTGCAGAGCGCGGCGAAGCGTCAAGCACGCCCATCTCGCCGAAGAAGTCGCCTTCTTTGAGAATCGAGAGGATGCTCTCCTTGCCTTCGTTAGACAGGCGAGTCACCGCGACGTTGCCCTTGACCACGATGTACAGCGCATCACCCGGGTCGCCTTCGTAGACGAGGACGGCGTGTTTGGCGAAGCGCCGGGGCTGGACGAGCGATGCGACCGCGGCGAGCTCTTCATCACCGAACTCGGCGAACAGGGGAACCTTCTTGAGGAGGCTGGCATCGAGCGGTTTTTCGAATGTTCTCTGCACGTCGATTAGGCTCCAACAGATCAAAATCGCGGCGACGGATTCATCGGCCGCGGGCGCATGGGCGATACCTGCGCTTCATCCCTAGTATCGGCAGTCACAAACCGGGTTTGTAGTTACCCCCCGCCCAGGTGCCGGTAGAGGAATTGCTGATAGGCGCTGTAGGGACCGAACACAAGGTCGGGTGCGAACTCCAAGATGAGAACCCCAAGCACGAGGAAGGGACCGAACGGCAGCACGTCCCGGCCTCGGCGTCTGCGCATCGTCAGCACCGGAACCGCCGCGATCGCGCCGATGACGAACGCCGCGGCAGAGGCGGCGACCGTGTCCGCCAGGCCGAGAAAGATCCCCGCGCACGCGGCGAGCTTGACATCGCCCAGGCCCAACCCGGCACCACGCGTCAAGAGGTAGATGAGGCCGAAGAGCGCGCACCCGAACGCCGCGCCCTCGAGCGCGGACAGCGCGCGACCTTGCGACAGCGCGATGAGCAAGCCGCACACCGCGACCGGGATGGTCAGCGAGTCGAGGATGAGCAGGTGATCGATGTCGACGAAGACCGTGACGATCAGGTACCCGCTGAGCAACGCCGCGCCAAGCGCCGTCACGCTGACCCCGAACTCCAAGACCGACAGGCAGAAGAGCGCCGCGGTCATGAGCTCGACGAGCGGATACCTCGATGAGATGGGCGTTTTGCAGGCACGGCAGCGGCCCGCGAGCACAAGCCAGGAAAGCACGGGAACGTTCTCAAGGATCCCAAGCGGATGGCCGCACGTGGTGCAGCGCGATGCCGGAAACGCGATAGATTCATCGCGTGGCACGCGGTAGATGACGACGTTGAGAAACGAGCCGATCGCAAGCCCGACAAGGGCCGCGATCGCGGGGGCGACGATCTCGAGCACAGCCTCTCGTGCGTTCTCCGGTCGCTATTTTCCTCGTATGCCGGAGTTCTGATCCCAGACGACCGAGCTGCACGCCGAACACGGCGTCGAGCTGCCATCTTGTGTGATCGTGGTCATCGTCGTCGAATCGTGACCGCCCGAGTCCGATATCTGGTACGACCCGTACCCTCCCACCGTGGTGTTGATGCTGTACGTGTTGCCCTTCTTGACGGGGTCGGTGGGCAGGGCGGTGAGATACGGCGTGGTGAGCGCGGTCAGGGCGACGTACTGGCCGCTATTGTCGACGGAATACTCTTCTTCTGCCGTGGCGAGCATCTTCTCGTTCATCTCGCACGACGAGGTCACCGACTCCGCGCGCGCATGCATGAAGTTGGGGATGAGGATGGCGGCCAGAATCGAAATGATGGCGATCACGATCATCATTTCGATGAGCGTGAAGGCGCGCCGTGTGGTTGTCATGATGTGCAGTGCGTCGTGCCGACCTCCACCTATCAAATGCCCAACTTCGTTATCGGCGAGGACCGGTCGGTACTGGTTGTGACGCCGCTCACGCACCCCTAGAATGCGGCGAGCCGGTCGTCGCCGACCGGCTCGTGCGTGCGTTGTGTAGCTACCCGAGTTTACTTGCCGTGGATACCCGAGGCTTGCGCGTAGATGACGCTTGAGCAGGTCGAGCACTGCGTGCCGCCTGACGTCTGCGTCAAGCTCGTGGTCGTGGTCGTGTCGTGTCCGCCCGAGTCGTCGATCTCATACGAGCCGTTGCTGCCCGTACCTGGGATCACGACGGTGTAGGCGTTGCCCTTCTTGACCGGGTCTGTGATCGTGGTGGAGAGATATGGCGTGGTCAGAACGGCCAACGAGGAGTACGCGCCACCATTGTCGACCGAATATTCCTCTTCGGCCGTGGCCAGCTGCTTCTCATTGCCTTCGCAGGCCGCCGTCACCGATTCAGCACGGGCGTGCAAGAAGTTCGGAATCAGGATGGCTGCGAGGATCGCGATAATGGCGATCACGATCATCAGCTCGATGAGCGTGAAGCCCTTTTGCAGTTTCTTCATGAAGATGATAACCCTTTCGCTTTGTGTGAATTCACTTGAGTGAGCGGACGAGTCTTTGCCCATCAAGGGACGTCGGCTTTCGCCGCCGCCGCACCCGCCGAGGACCATCCGGGTCCGCAGCTATACCTAGAAGGCGCGTAGTTTGCCCTCTCCCCCATTCCTTTAATGCCCAAGTCCAGCGTACTGCAGACGTGCAGAACCTGTGACGTTTGACACACCTCCTCGGAGCACCCACAAGCTTCGCATATGCATTTGTGGACCGGCCCGTCGCACGCACACGCATGTCCGCCGGCGGCGGACGCGGGGGATCGCTCGGCGTTGTGACGCTATTTGCCGTGGATGCCGGAGGCTTGGGCGTAGACGACGCTCGAGCAGGTCGCACACTGCGTGCCGCCTGACGTCTGCGTCAGGCTCGTGGTCGTCGTCGTGTCGTGCCCGCCCGAGTCGTTGATCTGATAGGAGCCGTTGCTGCCCGTGCCTGGGATCACGACGGTGTAGGCGTTGCCTTTTTTGATCGGGTCTGTGATCGTGGTGGAGAGATACGGCGTGGTCAGAACGGCGAGCGAGGCGTACGCGCCACCATTGTCGACCGAATATTCCTCTTCGGCCGTGGCCAGCTGCTTCTCATTGCCTTCGCAAGCCGCCGTCACCGACTCAGCACGGGCGTGCAAGAAGTTCGGGATGAGGATGGCTGCGAGGATCGCGATGATGGCGATCACGATCATCAGCTCGATGAGCGTGAAACCCTGTTCCGATCTTTTCATGAAGGTCCTCATATCTCCGTCGAATGTCTATCGGCTCGTACGTGCGCCTACACTAGTCTATCCCCACACGGCCTGCCCTTGAGACCGTTGCACGCGACTGCGCATGCCACGTCCCGCCTTTCCGTGACTGCTATCACCACGGCTTTGCCGAAAACGTAGTAGATGGGTTCGTTTGACGCCACCGCCAACAACGCTCTGCGGGACCGCCTCGTTTTCATCGCCATCCTGGTTCTCGCGGCAATCGCGCGCTTCGTCGGGCTCCTGCATCACGCCACCATGCCCGATGAGGCGTTTACGTTCTTCATCGCCGCACACCCCGTGCCCGCGATCGTCGCGCTCCTCAAGACCGGTGATTTCCATCCGCCGCTCGTCTACCTCATCGGCCATGGCCTGTTGGCGCTCACGACGCGTGCCTATCTCCTGCGCATCGTCAGCGCGCTGTTCGGCATCGCAGGCGTCGCCGCCACGTATGCTGTGTCGCGTCGCGCCCTCGGGCCGTGGGGAGCCATCGTCGCGCTCTTAGTAGCCCTGAGTCCAGCGCTCGTCTTTTTCGACGGTTTCTTCCGCATGTACGCCATGCTCTGGTCGCTGTGCATGATCTCCTGGGCCCTGCTACTGCGGGCGCTCGAGCTGGATCGGCCGCTGCGCTGGCTGGCCTATGCGATCTGCGCCATCGCGCTCCTGTACACCCAGTACCTCGCCTTCTTCACCCTCGCGGCGCAGATCGGATACGTGCTGGTCTTCGAGCGCAGGCGCGCGCACTTTTGGATCGCGATCGCCGCCGCTTTCCTCGCCTTCGCGCCGTGGCTTCCCATCTTCATCGCGCAGTATCCGCTGGGCGGCACGGCCTACAACGTGATGCACAGCCACTGGTCGCAGATGTGGCAAGCGGCTCCCGTCTTGCTCGTCGACGGCTTGCCCTTGTCACTTGAGCTCTCGCCGCTCGTCAGCATCGCGCTGTGGTGCTCGCTCCTCGCCGGCCTCGTGCTCGTCGTCGTACAGAGGCGTTGGCTTATCGCGGCCCTGCTCGCGCCCCTGGCGCTGCAGATAGCTTACTCGGTGCTCTCCGGCAAGCTGCTGCTCGGTCAGCGCTACCTGCTGCAAGCCATTCCGGTGCTCATCATGCTTGTCGTCGTCGTCGCGCAGACGCTGTGGCACACCCGCGCGCGCCCCGCCGCCCTTGCGCTCGTGGCCGGCCTCACGGTGATGATGGCTGCAGGGACGATCGATAAGCATTTCCTCGCGCCGTATATGCCGATCGACTGGACGGAATACCGGCGCTTTTTGGACGCCCATGTGCAACCCGGCGACGCCGTGATCTTCGACAGCTCGATGGTGTATTACGTCCTCATCGGCTCCGAGGCCGCGAGCCACCGCCCGGTCTTTTTGATCACGGACCCGAAGGATGCCGTCAACGACGCAGCGCGAGCCGCGAAACTGCCGCGCGTATGGCTCATCGATTATCAGTCGGAATTGCCGGATCCGCAAGCCGTCGCGTTCACGACGCTCGCCAAGAATCATCCCCGGTTCGTGACGTGGCGGTCGACGCAGTCCGGCTACGGCGACGTCGTCTTGACGACTCTTTTTTTGCCAGCCGGCGCCAAGCGTTCGCCGTAGAGCACGACGCGGACGATATCTTCGCGGAAGGCGCGCAACTGCTGCCACCGCCCGAGCACGGGGCGCGTCGCATCAAGCGCCCTCTCAACCCGGTGGCCGGGATCGGTGAAGCCGGGCTGATTCTCGATATACCACACGCGTCGCTTCGGATATCCGGCAAGCCACCTGATCGCGGGGGCGACGTCTGAGGGCAGGGCGGGGCCTTCTATCTGGTGACTGCGAAACGCAGTGAAGTCGCGCACGACCCAGTACTCCGCACCCTGGTCCATGATGATGAGATCGGTCCGCTTCTCGCGCGGCGCCATGACCGCATTGATCTCGTACCAGTTCGGGAACTGGTAGAACGGAACGAAGATCAGGTCGTAGACGCTGATCGAGCTTATACCGACATAGAGCGCGATCAGCGCCGCGCCGAGCACGCGCAGCCGCGTCTGCAGCACAGCGGCGACCAGCGCACCGAATGCTATGCAGAACGCCGGCACGTAGACGTAGAGGTAGCGTGGTATGACGAGGTCCTTGCCGGTCACAAGCGACGCGACCACTTGCACCACGATCGGGGCGCACCAAAACGGGAGCAGCGTCTTACGGCCGAGGTACAGCCCAGCGAGCAAGATGATCGCGATGCCCGCGCTGAACAGCGGGTCGAATGCGGGCTTCATCATCCACTCGATCGGCAGCCCGTAGGCCACGCTCGCGCGGATGACGTGCGGCCACGAGAATTCGGGCGAATCGAGCCGTATGACATAGCCGCCGTTCGGATACTGCACCTTGATGGCCCACATCCACGGGATCAGCGCGAGGCCTGCGATGAGGTCGGCGGCGAGCGCCGGCCACATCTTTCGCATCCCAGTCAGCGCATACAGACCTTGGCTGGCCACGATGAGCGCGCCGATGTACTGCACGTAGGGCAGCGCGATCGCCGCAAGGGCATAACCGATCCACCAGGCGATGCGCGCGCGGCCCTCGGCGGCGGCCGCACGCAACAACAGCCACCACGACACCGCGCCCAACGCGACGAGCACGGCGTACATCCGATAAAGCCGGTCGAACTCGATGAGCGCCGGCTCGAGGGCGAGCGCGATGGCGGCCACCGCGGCGGCTGTCTCGCCGAAGCAGCGCCGCGCGATCGCCCAGGTCGCAGCGATCCCGAGCAGGCTGAACGCAGACGTGAGGTAACGGTAGGTCCACTCCTGCCAGTGGAGGTGCTCCATGAGGACATGGGTGACGAGATAGAAGAGCGGCGGGTGGAAATCTGAATATGCGACGAGATGGAGGATCTCTGCCGGCGGATGCTCGCTGATGTGGAAGACGAAGCCTTCGTCGATGAAGAGGCTCGGCCCGGTCAAATCCCAGAAGCGGCACAGCGCCCCGAGCGCGAGGGCGATGACGAGCCACGCATAGGTGCGAGCGGGATGGACCGCGGCTGTGCCCCCGTTCGTGGCGCTCACCGTACAGTCATCGGCACTTGGCCGAAGAGCATCACCGAGACCTCGTCGACCACTCGGCGGCGCGGCCAGCGCTGCTCGAGCAGCGTGGGGCGCTTTTCGGCCAGCGCCGTGGCGATACGACGCTGCGGATCCCAATAGACGTGTTGGTGCTCCACGTACCAGATACGCCGGTCCGGATGCTGAGCGATCCATGCGAGGATGCGGTCGAAATCACCGGGGTTCATGAAACTCAGCGTCTCGTGTCCGCGGAAAGCGGTGAAGTCGCGCACCACAAGCGCCTCGTACGCCGCGTCCAGAACGATCGCGTCAGAGGGGCGTTCTTCGTGGAGCATCAGCGAGTTGAGCGCATACCAGTCTGGGAATTGATAGAAGCGGTCGAACAGCACGTTCGACACGGTGATGCTCAAAAACGCCAGCAGGCCGATGCCGAGCGCCGCGGCGACGACGCGTCGACGCGCCGCGATCAGCTGCCAGATGATGAGTCCGAGCGCGACGCAGAAAGGTGGAATGTCGATCAACAGATATCGCGGGAAATAGGCCAGGTTCTTTCCGGCGACGATCGATCCGGTGATCTGCAGCGCGAGCACGGCGAGCCAGAACGGCAGGGCGCTCGTCCTGCCGATCCACGCCGCGGCGACGACGACCACACCTAGCGCGAGCGCGGGGACGAGCGTGCCGCTTAGACCGGGGAGCCACGCGGCAGGCATGCCGGCGGCGAAAGCTCCTTCGATGCTCGCAGCCAGACCCAGGTCAAGGCCAGGCCGGCTCAAGCTCAGACCGGCAAGCGGCAGCTGCTCGCGCAGCGCATGCACCCACGGCACGAACGCAAGCGCGGCTACGACGATCGCCCCAAGCGCCGGCGCGAGGGTGCGCAGGCGCGTGAGCACGTAGGCGCCTTGCGCCGCGAGCATGAGCGCGCCGAGATAGTCCACGTACGGCAGCACGATGGCGACGAGCCCGTACGCCACGACGAGCGCGATGCGCGTTCGGCCGCGGGCACGTTCCAGCTCGAGCAGCAGTGCCCAAGCGAGCGTGCTCAAGGCAACCGTCACGGCATACATGCGGTAGATGCGGTCGTACTGCACGAGTGCTGGGCTGAGCGCGACGGCGACGCCGGCAACCGCTGCGGCGATCGGTCCGAACATTCGCCGGGCTGCGACCCACGAGGCGACGATCGTCATGCAACCAAACGCAGCGGTGAGGCACCGGTAGTCCCATGGTGGCCGGGGGAGAAATACCATGAGATAGTGCGTCGCCAGGTAGAACAGCGGTGGGTGGAAGTCGTGGGCGACGACGTTGTGGAGCAGCACAGGCACGGGCATCGCGCTCAAGGCCAGAGTGAAGGCCTCATCTGTATGCTGGCTTGCGCTTGTGAGGTCCCAGAAGCGCAGCAGGGCGCCGGCCCCGAGCGCGAGCGCAAGCCCCAGGAGGCCGACATCTTCGCCTGCCGGGAGCCGCACGCGGGTCCGCGCGATCAACGAATCTCTTCTTTGAGCTTCCGTAGGGTGTTGGCGAGCGTGCGCGAGATGTGCTTTTGCGAGAAGCCCAGCCGCCGTGCGATCTCGGTCTGGGTCAGGTCTTTGTAGAAGAACAGCTCCACGACCCGTCGTTCGAACTCGGCCAGCTGCTCGACCGCGCGGTCGAGCACGATGCGATCTTCGACGGGCAGGCGGAACGTCTGGTGCCGCGCGCTGCGGATGGCGTCGATGCGCGGTGGTCCCTCGCCCCCGTCTTGCCGGTCGGAGAGCGACATGAGGTTGTAGGAATCGCGCAAGCGCAGGATCTCTTTGACGCCGTCGACCTGGATGTTCATGTCGCCGGCCAGCTCCTCGTGCGTCGGCTCCCGGCCCAGGGTCACGACGAGCCGATCGTGCGATTCGTGCAACCGGCGGTTGAGCGTCCGGTACCAGCGCGGCACGCGCAACACCGGCACCAGGTCACGCAGGTAGTGGAATATCTCCCCGGTCACGACGGTGCGCGCGTACGCTTCGAAGGGCACGCCAAGCGTCGAATCGTAGCGTTCGACCGCTTTGATGAGGCCGACGCAACCGACCTGTTCGAGATCGTCGCGCTGCGCCTGTCCTGCCGCGTGGTGAGATGCGATGGACTTGACCAGGCCCATGTGCGAGAGCACGATGCGGTCGCGGAGCTCGAGGCTACGCGATTTCGCGTATGCTTCGAACTCCGGATCGCTGCCCTGCGCCTGCAGAGCCTGCACAGCCATGGTTACTTGATGTTGCCGATGATCTGGTACAGCGGCAAGAAGACCGATATCACGATGAATCCGACGACGAAGCCCATGGCCAAGATCAGCATCGGTTCGAGCAGCGAGGTCAGGGACGCGAGCATGTACTCAACTTCGACGTCGTAGAAATCGGCGATCTTGCTGAGCATGCCGTCCAAGTTACCTGTCTCTTCGCCGACCGCCACCATCTGCGTAACGAGCGGTGGGAAGAGCCCGGACAGGTTGAGCGGCACGGCGATCGACTCGCCCTCGCGCACCGACTCGCGCACCTTGCCCACGGTCTCTGCGATGACTTCATTGCCCGAGGCTTTGCCGACGATCTCCAGCGCCTGCATGATGGGCACGCCCGACTGCAAGAGCGCGCCGAGCGTGCGGCAGAAGCGTGAGATCGCGACCTTGCGGATGAGCATGCCGAAGACCGGCAGCTTGAGCTTGAACTTGTCGAATTGATAGCGCCCGGCTTGCGTCGACGTCCAGCGCTTGAAGAGGATGAACCCGCCGACCGCCACCGCAGCCGTGATGAGCAGGACGACCGGGTTGCGCGCGCCTTCCGTGAACGTGATGAGGATCTTGGTGGGCAACGGCAGCTTCATGTTCATGCCGGTGAACAGGCTGACGAAGGTCGGCAAGATGAAGGTGACGAGGAAGATGACGATGGCGATGGCCATGACGAGGATGACCATCGGGTAGGTCATCGCCGACTTGACCTTCTTCTTCAGGTTGAAGTCTTTTTCGAGGAAGCCCGCCAGACGGTTGAGGACTTCGTCGAGGATACCGCCGAGCTCGCCGGCGCGCACCATGTTGACGAACAGCGGCGAGAAGACTTTCGGGAACTTGCCCAGCGCGTTGGCCAGGGTCGAACCGCCTTCGACCTCGCGACGGACCGCGACGATCACCGGCTTGAGCTGCGCGTCCTCGGTCTGGATGCCGAGCACGTCGAGGCAACGCACCATCGCGAGACCAGCGTTGATCATGGTCGCGAACTGGCGCGCGAAGACGACCAGCGCCTGTTCGCTGACCCCCTTGAACTTGCCGACGATGCCGCCGAACATCGTGCTGACGTCGGCATTCAAGCCGGCCGTCTGCTTCTGGGTGATGCCGGTGACGTAATAGTTCATCTCGCGGAGCTTGGCGCGCAGGACGCGCTCGTTCTCCGCTTCGATGACGCCGTTCACGGACTTTCCGCTAGCGTCTTTGGCCTGATAGGCGAAACTGGGCATACGCTTATAGTCCCTCGAGTCGAGTTTTTTCTATCCGCAGCCGGTGCTTACAGAAGCCTTACAGCTTCGCAGCTTGGCCGACGAGGATGATGACGAGCAGTATCAAGAGCCAGGCAAGTGACATCTGCATTGTTGTAGGTCCCCCCTTAGAGCGTTGCGCCGTGACCGGTGAGGGTCATGCGCCTTCGATGAGCTTGCGAAGCTCTTCCGGATGCGTGGACGCGGCAAGCGCTTCGTCTTCTGTGATCATGTGTTTGCGAACCAGGTCGCGCAGCGACATGTCGAACGTCTGCATGTGCATGCCGCGGCTCGTGACGATGGCGTTGTGGATCTGGTGGGTCTTGTTCTCACGGATGAGATTGCGGATGGCGGGCGTCGCGATCATGACCTCCGCCGCCGGCACGCGGCCCACGCCCGACGCATGCGGCAGCAGCCGCAGGCAGACGATCGCCTCGATGACGCTGGCAAGCTGCACCCGGATCTGCTGCTGCTGATGTGCGGGGAAGACGTCAATGATGCGGTCGATGGTCTGCGCGGCGTCTGAGGTGTGCAAGGTGGCGAACACCAAGTGGCCGGTCTCGGCGATGGTCAAGGTCGTCGCGATCGTGTCCATGTCGCGCATCTCGCCGACCAGGACCACGTCTGGGTCCTCGCGCAGCGCGGCGCGCAGGGCATTGGCAAAGCTATAAGAGTCATGGCCGATCTCGCGCTGGTTGACGATCGACATCTTATGGAAATGGAGATACTCGACCGGATCCTCCATGGAGAGGATGTGGCGGGCCATGGTCGCGTTGATGACGTCGATCATCGAGGCGAGCGCGGTCGACTTGCCCGAACCGGTGGGTCCGGTGACGAGCACCAAGCCATGCGGGCGCATCGTGAGGTCGCCCATCACCGGCGGCAGGTTCAGACTGCCGAGCGCGGGTACAGACGACGGGATCGCTCTGAACACCGCGCCGATGACGCCGCGCTGGCGGAACGCGTTGATACGGAACCGGCCGAAGCCCTTCAAACCGTGTGAGAAGTCGAGCTCGAGATTTTTCTCGAACTTCTCCTTCTGCTGATCGGTGAGGATGCTGTAGATGAGACGTTTGGTGTCGTCAGGCGTCAGTTTGGGGAACTCGGTCGGCGTCAGCCGTCCGTCGATCCGCAGCATCGGCGGCAAGCCGACGCTCATGTGGAGGTCCGATGCGCCGCGCTCGATCGTCACGCGCATCAGCTCGTCCATGCGCAGACCGAGGAGATCGCTTACGTTTGCTGCCATTTACCTACTCGATTCGTTGCTCGGGACAATGGAGCCGGACCACATGCAAGCCTGGTCCCCACACTGACTCGCAGCGGACTCACTATTACCTATCGGCATCTATCAGGAGGTCTTGAACGGGGGACTGGCCCCTTATAAGGCTCCAGCGCCTCGAGGTGTTTTCCGGCTTTTTGTTGTTTGACGGGCTGATTCTGAGGGTCCTCCGTTTCGCGGCCGGTTGGCTTTGGTTGCATGGTATATGAGAATCCGGGGCGGCTTTCGCCCACGGCGCGCCGCCATTCTAGACATTTGCCTGGCGAGGCTCGACATCCGGGGCTGGCCCAGCTGCAATGCCCTGGACGGCGCTCACACTTGCCGTCTCAGCGAACCGGATCTCCCTCGGGATTCCCACCCAGGAGAGCAGCCGTGCGATCGGCGGCCGCAGGAGGCCGCTCAGCTTCTCCTTGAGCGAGGTCGCCATGAACGGCCGCTCGCACGGGAACCAGAAGAGCGCACCCGCCCCAATGCCGACCGCGACTGCGCCGAAAAACCCCCACGACGTGTTTGCCAAGGTGATGCCGACAAGCGGCTCGTGCACCAAGTAGATGCTGTACGAGACGATGCCGATCGCGACGATCGGCCGCGCGCTCAAGAGCCTCTTCAACCATGGGAGAGCGCCCACCGCGACGACCGTGAAGAAGGCGGTGAGCTGCCATCCCACCTGCACGCGAGAATAGAACTCGTATGGTTCCCTCGGTTCGACCGCGAGCGCGACGCACAGCGCGAGGATGGCGAGCAGCGGTGCCAGCCGTCGCACCGGCAGTTCGCGGATCTCGATGTCGGCTGCCGCGATGCCCAGCATGAACGCCGGCATGATGGCCATGTCGAGCGCTCCAGCTCGGGTGAGGTTGGCGACAAAGACCAGGACGACGGCGAGCAGCGCAAAGGCACGTCGTGATTTGGTCCACAACACGAGCAGCAGCGGGAATGCGAAGTACCAGCGGAACTCGACGGCCAACGACCAGAACGAACCATTGACGAGCTGAGGCCGGTTGTCAAAAAAGACCAGCTGCTTGAGCACCTCGAGCGGGGTCACGTTGGGCCCGACGATTCCCCAGGGCATGCTCAGATGGAGCTGGGTGACGGCGTAGAGGACGAGACAGCCCAGACCGACTGCGAAGTAGTAGGGCGGCAGTATGCGGATGAAGCGGTGGGCGAGATATCGCGCGACGTCGAATGAGGCGTTGTTGCCGCCGTGCAGCCGGGCCAGCGTGGGATACGACAGCACGAACCCCGAGATCACGAAGAACAGATCGACCCCGTGGGCTCCTTCGACGAGTGTGTGCTGCAACGGACCCACGGATATGTTCTGATCGTATTTCGCTGCGTGATGGACGACGACGGAAAGCACGGCGATGGCGCGCAGGCCATCGATATAGTCGATCCTGCCCTTCATCTAAGGGACTGCTCCCGGCATGTTAGGTACTATCGGCACGCAGGGCGATGCGCATAACGTCAAGCGGTGCGGGCCGGCCCGTCCACCATTCGAACGCGAGCGCCCCCTGATGCAGCAACAGGGGAAGCCCGTCTGAGCGTCTGCGTCCGCGCATGCGCGCAACCGGCGATCGCGCGCGGCCGTAGTTGAGGTCGAAGATCATCGTCTCCTCATCGGCCGCTGCCACGATGTGCGCGGGGACTTCTGCATCGGCCGACAAGGCGGAGATGACCAGTTCAGGAGTTGCCGCGAGCGGTGGAGCGATGCGCGCGGCACGAAGCGCGTCGCGCGACCAGCACGCGAGCGTCGTCGCACCGCTGGCGTGCACGCTATGCGCGATTGCCCGCGCCGCAGGCCCGGAGCCGAGGATCAAGACCGTCCCTTCTCCGGGCTGCCACCCCCATAGCTCGCGGACCGCACGGATGAGCCCACCACCATCGGTGTTGATGCCGACAAGCGAGCCGTCATCGTCGGCGCGGACGGTGTTGACGGCGTGGACTAGAGCCGCATCGCGGCTCACCCGATCGACGAGCAGCGCGGCTGATTCCTTGAGCGGGGTCGTCACGTTCCAGCCGGCATACCGCTCGGACCGTAAACGCGCGAAGACCTCGGCACCGTGTTCGCGTCCCGCCTCGATGGCCTCATAGCTCGCGTCGATCCCAAGCGCGTCAAAAGCGGCCTGTTGCATGATCGGCGAGCGCGAATGCCCGATTGGACTCCCGACGACCGCATATCGCGCAGCGCGCGCGTTCACGCGCCGGGCACACCGGCGCGCCGCAGGCGGGCGAACACCGGGCGCTCGAGCATGCGCAAGAATCTGGTGGTGAACAACACGCGCCCGGCGATCGGCCGCACGTACACGGCGCGCATGCCGGAGAGCTTCGCCCCGAGGACGTCCGTGAAGAGCTGGTCGCCCACCGACAGTGTCTGGTGCGCATCCGTCTGCAGTTCGCGCAGGCAGCGCGCGTAGGCGGCGGGCAGGGGTTTCAGCGCACCGCGGACGAGCGGCACCTTAAGTTCGCGGGCGACGCCCATGGCGTGAGCGCCGTAGTTATTGGTCAACAGACACATCCGGATATCGAGCTCGAGCACCATCTGCGCCCATTCCTTCACACCCGGCGCGAGCGCATCCGAATACCACGGCACGATGGTGTTGTCGAGGTCGAGGGCGATGCCACGGATATCCCAGTGACGCAACAGCTCTGCCGGCACGTCTGCCACGCGGTCGACGATCGCGTCCGGCGTGAGGTACGACAGCAGACTCAGTGCGCGCGGACCCGGAACGGCTCGGCCCGGAAGCGGTGGACGGTCTCGACGAAGCGCACCGTGCTCGAGTGGCTGTTCATGATAATGGAATGCGTGCGCGCGCCGTTGCCGAACGACCGAACGCCTTTGACCAGATCGCCATCGGTGATGCCGGTGGCCACGAACGTCACGTCGTCGTTCTTCACGAGATCATCCATCTTGAGGACCTTGTTGACGTCGTCGAAGCCCATCTGCAGCGCGCGTTTGATCTCGTCGTCGTTGCGCGGCTTGAGGCGGCCCATGAAATTGCCGCCCAGGCAGCGCAACGCGGCGGCCGCGAGCACGCCCTCGGGAGCGCCGCCCGTGCCCATCGCCACGTGGATGCCGGTGCCGTCGATCGCAGTCGCAATCGCTGCATCGACGTCGCCGTCGGAGATGAGCTTGATCTTCGCACCGGCGCTGCGCACGTCATCGATGAGCTGCTTGTGGCGGGGCCGATCCAAGATGACGACCGTGACGTCGCCGATGGGCCGTTCGAGCGCGTTGGCGATGAGCTCGAGATTCTCGGCGACAGTCGCGTCGATATGCACGAAGGGCGCCGCTTTCGGGCCCACGGCGAGCTTGTCCATATAGGTGTCGGGCGCGTTGAGCAGGCAGCCCTTGGCGGTCACAGCGAGCACCGCGATGGAGTTCGGCAACCCGTTGGCGACCAGATTCGTCCCCTCGACGGGATCCACGGCGATGTCGACCTCGACGCCGCCCCGCCCGACCTCTTCCCCGATGAACAGCATCGGCGCCTCGTCACGCTCGCCTTCGCCGATCACGATGCGCCCGCGGATCTCCATGTCGTTGAGGGTCTCGCGCATCTTCTCGACGGCTGCACCGTCCGCTTTGTCACGCTCGCCTTTGCCCATCCAACGTGAGGCGGCGAGCGCCGCCGCCTCGGTGACTTTGACGAAATCCAGCGTATCCATGATGTCTCCTTACTGCAGGTCGGACCAGCGGACGACCAGGTCCTGGACCTGCTGCGTGTCATTGGTCTTCGTGATGCTCAAGCTACGATTGGGGATCTCCATCCCGGATTGGTTGGTCTCCGCCGTCTCCCACGAGCCGCGCGTGTACTTGTATTTGAGCGACGACCCTTTGCCGAGCGTGAGGGTCGCCGTCCAGCGGTTGCCGGTCAGCGGCGACATGCGCACGCCATTGGGCACCCAGTTGGCTGCGTCGGTCGCCATATAGACGATGTCGCGCGTCGGCGTGTTCGACGGCACGGTCACGACGATGGTCACCTGGATCGGTTGCGCCAGCGGTCCGCCGGCAAACGGCTGGCTCGACGCAGTGATATCGAATGCGGTGTTCGCGCTCTCGTCGACGCGCATCTTCAAGAACGTGCCCAACGTCCAGCTTGGCTGCACCACGGCGGCTGCGCCGACAAGCCGGTACGCTTCTCCCGAAGCGGTGATGACGAAGCCGTTCTTCTGCGCGATCAGGCGCGTGATGACCGTCGCGTACGAAGCATCGATCGCCGTCACGTAGCCGGCGGGATCGAGGTGCAGGGTGATGGGTTCGCCGGCGGCGAGCTGTGAGGTGGTGACCGGCGCCCAAGCGCCGTTATCGGATCGCTCGCGCGCGACGGCGCTGGGCGCAAGGCTATAGACCATCAGCCGATCGCCTTGTTGGATCGTGATCGATGCGCTGGCGCCCTGCGTCGCGGACGCGACGAAGACGCCCTGCGCACTCGCAAACGGGTCGGGGGTATCCGCTCGCGCGGGCATCGCGCTCCATGCGGCGAGCGCAACCATGAGAGCGACGAATGCGCGGCATGCCGGCTGCATGTGTCGCAACTTTTCAAAGCTACCGTGCAATCCCTCGGACGCCCTCGATGAAAGGGCCATATGGCGCAACGGCGAACGCGAAAGGCCGTGGATGTTGCAGCCTCGCCTCGGCTGGATGAGGCGATAGAGACCAGGCGCCCGGTCCTGCTGCTGCCCCGCAGTGCGCGGCTGGGCCTCGGCCTCACCCTCGTCGCCGGCTTCAGCCTCGGTTTCTTCGTCTGGTACTTGCTGGCGACGCACGTCGCCATGTCCGGCATCGTCGCCAATTTCGCGCTCGCTGCGCTGACGCTTGGCACGCCTCTGGTCGCCGCCGCTTCGTGGTACGCCTATTCGCGCTGGATCAGTTGGACATGCAACGTCTCGCTCGAAGGCATGCTCAAGGCGGATGCTTGGAGCTACGTACCGCTGCTCGGCCTGTGGGCATATGTCATCTGGATGCCCGCCACGCTCACCGCAGCCGCCGCGCTCGGGGGGACGGTCATCCTGCTCGCGGTGGCGGTGAAGATCGGCGTGCTTGGCCGCTACTATCCGATGGTCCATCACGTCTCCATCGCGTTTATCACCACGCGGTTGCCGCTCATCATCATCGCCCCGCTCTCCGCAGTGGTCATCGGTCAGCGCCAAGGCGAGCATTTCACCGCCTCGCACAACGTCTGGCTCAACGTGTGGGGCCGCTGGGACGCGCAGCACTACTTGCAGATCGCGACCAACGGGTACTCGGGCAAAGAGATGGCGTTCTTTCCGCTCTATCCGTGGTTGATCCACGTGCTCGGCGGAGCGATCGGCGACCATCTCACCGCGGGATTGATCATCTCGAATCTCTCGTTCTTCGTGGCCTTGGGCTATCTCTACGCGCTCGTGCGCCTAGAATACGGCGACGACACCGTCGCCTATCATGCCATCTTCTACACGGCGATCTTCCCGACGGCGATCTTCTTCTCGGCCGTCTACACGGAATCGCTCTTCCTCGCGCTGACGGTGGCGTCGGTGTATTACGCGCGCCATGGAAACTACGTCACCGCCGGCATTTTCGGTGCGCTTGCGTCTATGACGCGCGTCGAAGGCATCCTCACCGCGATCCCGCTCGCCTACGAGGCGTGGAGCGGGTGGCGCGAACGCCGCGGCACGACGTTGACGCGCGGCATTATCGGTGTCGCGCTCGTCCCCACCGGTTTGTTCGCCTACATGGCCTATCTCGGTGCGCTCGTCGGTGACCCGCTCTATTTCACCAAAGTGCAGGACAATTGGGGACGGCATCTCGCACCGCCCTGGGTCAGCATCATCAACACCGTGCATGCCATCGCCGCTGGCCCGCTGGCCTCGAGCGCCTCGGTCAACCATATGATCGAGCTGGCCTTCACCGTCGCCTTCCTCGCGCTCATGGTGGTCGCGTTCCGCGCGTTGCGGCCATCGTATTCCTGGTATTTCGCCGCCTCGCTGCTCGTCCCGATGTCGACCGCAAGCCTCATGAGCATGCCACGATTCGTGCTCGTCATCTTCCCCGCGTTCATGCTCATGGCTCTATGGGGCCGCAACCCGCTCATCAATTCCGCCATCGTCGCGCTCTCGCTGCCGCTGCTCGGCCTCTTCACCGTGCTGTTCGCGGACTGGTACTGGCTCGCATGAGCGAGCAAACGAAGTTCGTGCTGCGCCGCGGCGTTCGTCAGTTCTTCAAGTTCGGAGTGGTCGGCGCGTCCGGCACCGTCGTCAACTTCATCATCTATCACAGCGTCATCAGGTTCTTCGCGGCCCCGATTTGGCTCGCGTACGCCATCGGCTTCATCACGGGCGGCGTGAACAACTATTGGTGGAACCGGCACTGGACGTTTCGCTCGCAGGGCCATCCTTGGAAAGAGCTCGCCCAATTCATCACCGTCTCCGCCGTCGCGCTCGGCATCAGCGAGTTCGTGCTGCTCGAGGCGGCGCGCTTCGTTCCGGCCATGCCGTTCCGCAATTCGGTCGTGTGGCTGGCCGCCACGTTCGTGGGCATGGGGTGGAACTTCTTCGGGAACAAGTTCTGGACGTTCCGCCAAGCACCTCAGCCCGCCGCCGAACCCAAGACGTGAGACGAACCTGGAGCGTCGGCCTGGCCCTCATCATGCTGTTGGGCCTGGCGCTGCGCGTCTACCACCTGCACAACCCGATCCTCGACCATCCGGCCTGGCGCCAGGGCGATGAGGCGGCGATTGCACGGAATTTCTTCGAGCTGCGCAACAACATCTTCTACCCGCAGACCGACTACGACGGCCCGCCCCCGAACTACGTCGAGCTCGAGCTGCAGATCGTGCCCTATGCAGCGGCTCAGCTCTACCGGTTCTTCGGCGTGCACGAGATTTTCGCTCGCCTGCTCGTGATCGCGTTCAGCATAGGCACGATTCCCCTTGTCTACCTGTTGGGAAGCGAGCTCTACTCGCGCCGGGCTGGATTCATCGCCGCTCTGCTCTTCGCCATCGCCCCTGGAGCCGTATACTATGGAAGGGCGATCATCCCTGAGAGCGACATGCTGTTCTTCAGCGTGGGGGCGCTAGGCTGCTGGTGGCGCTTTATGGGGTCGCGCAGAGCTGCCGATTTCTGTTTGGCGTCCGCGTTCGCAGCCTTGGCGGTGCTCGCTAAACCGCCAGCTGTCCTGATCTTGGCCCCTATGCTGGCGGCGTGGTTCGTACGCGCGCGACAAAAGTACGGATCTGAAGAAAACGCATCGAAAGAAAACGGACCTAAAGGTCCGTTGCTTCAAGAGCGATTGTCGCGGCTTGCGCCCGTGGCGCTCATCGTCATCAGTTGTGCCCCGGCGTGGCTCTACTTCGGCCACCTGCATCGCATCGCGGAGTGGCACTGGGCTACCGGCATCTCCGCACGCCACGTCGTTCCCACACTCGTCGCAGAGTTGACCAGCCCGGCGCGCGCGCTCGCGGGAGTGGCGAGCACGCTGGCTCTGATCAGAATGCTCACCACCACCATCCTAGGCCCGGTGATCTTCGGCCTTATGCTCGTCTGCGCGTTCGTGCAGGGTCCGCCGGATGGCTTGGCGCGCGGACGATCGGCCTTCTTCGGCGCGTGGCTGAGTGCACTCATCGTCTACGCGTTCGTCGTCGTCACTGTCGAGCGCGTTGATTACTACCTCATGCCCTTCGTGCCGTTCGCCGTTCTCTATGTCGGGGGAGGTCTCGACCATCTCCTACAGCTCGTGGCGCCGCAGGGCATAGAACGGCGCACAACTCTCGCTCTCGGCGTCGCGCTCTTCTTCACCGTCTACAGCGGCATGCTCGAGATCCACCCGTATTACACCTGGAGCCGCGCGGTCTTCTCGGCCGCGAACGAGGTGCGCGGCACGCTCGAGCCGGGCACGCTCATCGTCATGGGCCACTACGACCCGTCGGTGCTCTACACGATCGGCCACCGTGGTTGGGAAGAGGACCCGATGCTGTGGACGGCTCCAGACATGACAAGCGCCATGAGCAAAGGCGCTCGCTATTTCGTCGCGGTCGAAGTGCCTCGCTTGCGAGCCAATCGAGAGCTCTACGCGTTCTTGCAGCGCTACGAGCGCGTGCCGGTCCGTTCAGGCTGGCAGGTCTACGATCTTCGGTCGTTCGCTCGGTGAAAGCAAAACGGACCTAAAGGTCCGTTGCTTCAAAGGCCCGTTGCCATGCCTATGGGATGGGCAGGAGCGAGGGCGCCTCGCTTTCCGCTGGAGTCTTGGCCTTCTCCTGACCGGACTGCACGAGCCCGCGGTACGTGATGAGCCGTAGACCCATGCGGTGCGCCTCGTCCTCGAGATCGTATGACTCGACGATGGCCTTGGTCAGATGCGCAGTGTCGAAGTCGCTCGAGAAGGCCTTGACCTCGAGCTCGACCTCGTGGTTGCCAGCGGCGATCTCTTTGAAAACCGGCTTGAGCGCGGCGTTGATCGATCCGTACAGCGGGTAATTGGCGACGACGATCTCCCGCCGGATCTTCGCCTGATCGATGTCGTTGGCCAGCGCTAGCGTCGCCGCGTCGCTGGGCGCGTACTTGAGAGCCTCTGCGATGTCGCTCGCGGCTTCGTCGAGCTTGCTCGCGGCGAAGTCCGCCTTCGCGGTCAGGTACAGCGACTTGGCCAGGCCAGCGCGTGCGTGCTCGTTCTTCGGATCCAGCGCGAGCGCCAGCTGGAACTCCTTCTTCGCCTCCGGCAGACTCGGCTTGGCGAGCGCGGCGTCGCCTTGTGACGTCCGCAAGTTGACCATCCAGTGCGTGATCGACTGCGCGCAGCCGCTCAAGCCAAGCGCGCAGGCGGCGGCGCACAACGTCAGCGCACCTTTACGAATGTTGCAATCCATGATCCACCAGAAACCTCGCGACGGTCACGATGAGATGGGCGGCCGGCCACAGGACCGCTTGTGCGAGCAGGGTCCCGACGACCGCGCCGAGGACGAGATAGAGCAGCATCGCTTTGATATCGTTCTCGGGGCGCATGCCGAGCGCCGCTTGGTCGGTGATGACGGCGGCGGTCGGATCCACCACGAGCGTCAGCGTCACGGTGGCCACGCCGGTGATGAGGCCTGAGAGCAAGAGCGCGGTGCCGGTCACCTTTGAATCGATGACGCCGGCGTAGAATGCGGACAGCGGGCCTGCGATCCAAAACGCCATGACGATGACGTTCCAGAACAAGAACGGCTTGGGCAATCCCGCTGGGCTGTAGCGGAACATGGCCGCGCGCGGCGGCCGAAACTCCGCCAGAGCGGCGGCGAACGTGGTCGGGCGGGCAAGGCGCAGGATCGAGCCCACAAGAGACCCCGATCGTTCGAACGAGTTGATGCCGCGCTGCAAGAGCACGGCAAACGTCGGCGTCAGGGCGCCTCCGAGCAGCGTGCCGAGCGTGGATGCGGCGATGATGATGCGCAGGTCCAGCTCGAACCCACCGACGTTGCCGGTGCGACGCGAGATGTCGATGAGCGCTCCCATGAGCGGGGCGTAGATGAGGTTGAGCATCCGCGAGCTCGTCGCGAACAGGTTGAAGAGCGTGAGGCCCGTCGCGACGCGCTTGCTGCGCACGCCGGCCAGCCGCGCTGCGCTCGTGCCCATCTGCAGCGCCTGCGCGAAGAGATACAGCACGGCCGCGATGACGAGGTATGCCGTCACGTGAGGCCACGCACCGCGCGGGCGCGGCCTATGCCGATTCCGCCAGCGCTTCGAACGCGCCGGCGACGGCCTGTGGGTCGACGGGCCCGAGCACGGTCAGAGCCAGGCGCTGCGGCGCGAAGAGCCGCCGCGCCAGCTCATCCACTTCAGCTTTCGTCACCGCGTCGATCCGCGCGGTCACTTCTGCTGTCGGGATGTGGCGGCCGACGTTGAGCTCGGATCGGCCCAGCCGGATCATACGCGTGCTCGTGCTCTCCAGCGACAAGAGCAGGCTGCCTTTGATATGCTCCTTAGCTCGATACAGTTCGTCCGCCGACACGCCTTCGTCCGCGACGCGCGAGAGCTCGGCGCGGATGAGGGCAAGGACCTCTTCTGAGTTCTTCGGGCTGGTCGACGCAGAGATGCTGAAGATCCCGCCCTTGCGGTAGGCGTTGTGCGACGAATAGACGCTGTACACAAGACCGCGCTTCTCGCGGATCTCTTGGAACAGTCGCGAGGCCATGCCGCCGCCTAAGATGGCGTCGAGCACCGACATCGCGTAGCGCCGCTCGTCGCTCGCGCTCGTCCCCTCGGCGCCGACGAGCAGGTAGACCTGCTCGCAATCCTTGTTCTTGCCGGCGACGGCTGGACGGAATGTCGGTGCAGGCGGCTCGGGCGCGTCGGATCGTCCCTGCATCGAGCCCAGATGAGTCTGCACGAGCTTCACGAATGCGGCGTGATCGACGTTGCCTGCGGCGGTGACGACCACGCGATCCGGCGTGTAGCGCTGGCCCATGTAGGTGCGGATCACGTCGCTTGTGATGCCCGAGACGGTGTCGGCATATCCGATCGTCGGCTCGCCCAGCGCGCTGCCCGCCCAGGTGGTGCGCAAGAAGAGATCCTGGCTGACCTCATCCGGCGAATCGTCGTACATGCGTATCTCTTCCAGCACCACCTGTTGCTCGTTGCGCAGATCCGCCGGGTCGAATTTGGCATGGCGGAACATGTCGCAGAGCAGCTCGAACGCCAGCGCGGTGTGCGCGTCGACGACGCGCCCATGGTAGCAGGTCACTTCCTTATCGGTGAACGCATTGAGGTTGCCGCCGATCGAGTCCATCGTCTCGGCGATCGCACGGGCGCTCCTGGTCGGGGTGCCCTTGAAGAGCATGTGCTCGATGAGATGGCTGATGCCACGCAGCTTGCCGTCTTCGTGCGATGAACCCACGCCCACCCACAGGCCGATAGCCGCACTGCGGACGTTTGACACTTGCTCTGTGATCACGCGGATGCCGTTGTCGAGCACCGTCTTGGCGTAGGTCTGCTCGTCGTCCATCGATCCCCTATCGTAGGAAGCCGGGATCCCAATACGTGGTTCCCAGCGCGCCTTGGTCTTTTAGGCCTGCCCACTGCGCACGCAGGACGGCTGCCGAAAACACCGTTCTCTGTGTGGGCACCGCGTAATCTCCCGACACCGTCGCCCCGCTGCGGACGGCCACAGGCTGTGTCGCCCATACGTCGACTTCATCGATCTGCGGCGCGGCGTCGAACGCCAGCTCCACCATATCCGAAACATCGGCCTCGAACTGCTGTCGGCTCACCGCGCGATGGAACTTGACGCCGGAGAGCACGATGCCGGCCACGGTGGCCGGCGGCGATTCGAGGAGGTGCACTTTCAGGATCTGTTCCGGGAAACTACGCGCCAGAAGTGCGACGGCCACGTCTTCTGCCATCGCAGGAGCGTTCCCCGCAATCCGCTCGCGCGCGACGTGGACAAGCCCAGCCGGCGCGCTGACGCCGTCGTGCCGCCCGAGGACCGCCGCCATGAGATGCAGCCCCTTACCTCGCTCGATGCGAAATCGTGGCAGCTCGTAGCGCCCACTCGCCACGCGCACATCGCCTGGTTGGGTCGTGACCGCATTGTCAAAACCTGCCGCTCGCACGCTGGCCACGACGGGCGCGTCGAATCTCCCCGACGGGTAGGCGAACGACGTCACGCGCATCCCCAACCACTCGTTCAACGAGCGCGCGGACGCCTCGATCTCGCCGGCAGCCTGTGCGCGGGTGAGTTTGGTCAGATCGACGTGATGCACCGTGTGTGCGCCGATCTCCATACCCGCGCTATGCAGCGAGCGCAGCTGCGCCAGCGAGACGTGGCCTGCCGCCCCCACGAGGCCGGTCGCGATGTAGCAGGTGCCTGCCTCGTCGAAATCGCGCAGGATGGGCAGCGCGAAGCTCGAGACGTCGGCGTATCCGTCGTCGAAGGTCAGCGCGACCTCGCATCGAGCCGCCATGCCGCGCTGCACGTCGCGGTAGAGCGTATCGACCGCCACCACGCGACAGTCGTGCTCTCGTAACCACACGAGCTGCGCGCGGAACTCCTGCGGCGTCACGGTGAGATCGCGGGCGTATGGCCCGGCGGCCACCGTCGGCGACACGTGGTGGTACATGAATATTGCGCTGACGGCGGCGGGCGCTGCGCTCGCCGCGAGCCGCGCGACGAGCACGCTCACGCATGCGGCAGCGATCGCAACAAGCGCTAGCCGTAGCGTGCGCTGGTCCGCTCGCCGGGGCCCCTGGTCAGTACGACCTGGCAAAATAGGCTCGCGCCTTGGCGGGCTGCCCGCAATACGCGCAGGCCTCACCGTCCTGTGCCGGTCCGATGATGACGCGCGTGACGGCACCGGTCAGATTCTTGATCTCTTGCTCGCACGAGGCTAGCTCGCACCACGGCGCGAGCACGAATCCCTTCTGCTCTCGCAGCGCCGACACGAGCGCGTCCTTGTCACTCGCCGACGTCGTGCGCTCGTCGCGTTGCGCGCGCGCACGTGCGAGCAACGCGTCTTGCATCTCGGCCAGGAGCGCTGTGATGCGCGCGGCGACGTGCTCGCGCGGCACGGATTCTTTGCTCAAGGTGTCGCGCCGGGCGATCGTCACCGACTGAGCCTCGAGGTCGCGTTTGCCGAGCTCGATGCGCAGCGGCACGCCGCGCAGCTCCCACTCGTTGAACTTCCAGGGCGCGCTCTGCTCGGCGCGGTCATCCAAGTGCACCCGGGCCACCGTCCGTAATGCTGCGGCCAGCTCGCGTGCCGCGGGCAGCACATCGTCCGCACCCTTGCGTGGGATGGGGACGATGACTACTTGATGCGGCGCCACAGCCGGCGGCAACACGAGTCCATTGTCATCACCGTGCGCCATGATCAGGCCGCCGAGGATGCGCCAGGAGACACCCCACGAGGTGGTCCAGACGTGCTTGACCTGCTCGTCCACGTCGGTGAACGTGATGTCGTAGGCCTTGGAGAAGTTCTGTCCGAGTTCGTGCGAGGTGCCGGCCTGCAGCGCCTTGCCATCGGGCATGAGCGCCTCGATGGCAAACGTCGAAAGCGCGCCCGCGAATTTCTCGCTCTCGCTCTTGCGGCCGCTGATGACCGGAAGCGCGAGCACGTCTTCGGCGACCTCGCGGTAGACGCCGAGCATCTGTTGCACTTCGGCGGCTGCTTCCTCGCGGGTTGCATGAGCCGTATGGCCTTCCTGCCACAAAAACTCCAGCGTGCGCAAGAACGGGCGGGTGGCCTTCTCCCAGCGCATGACGTTGGCCCATTGATTGATGAGCACGGGCAGATCGCGATGCGACTGGATCCATTTCGCGTACATCGTACCGATGATGGCTTCGGACGTGGGGCGGATGGCCAGGCGCTCGCTCAAGCGCTCGCCGCCGCCTTCGGTGACCCAGGCGACCTCGGGAGCGAACCCTTCCACGTGCTCGGCCTCGCGCACGAGCAGACTTTCGGGGATGAGCAGCGGGAAATAGGCGTTCTGGTGTCCGGTGGCTTTGAAGCGCTTGTCGAACTCCGCCACGATCAGCTCCCAGATCGCGTAACCGTAGGGCCGCATGACGATGCAGCCGCGCACCGGCGCGTAGTCGGCGAGTTGCGCCTGAAGACAGACCTGCGTGTACCATTCCGAGAGGTCGTCAGCCTTGCGCGGGATGCGCTGGACCTCTTTTTTCGCGACGTCTTTCATACCGGCCGCGTTTTTCCTGGTGCGGGAGCGAAAACCCCTCACGGGACCAGCGCTACAGTCTTTAGCGCTCGAAGAGCACCACGCTCGTGCCTTCTGCCGGCAGCTTCCGGAAGAACTCCCAATAGCCAGCGAGCTTGTAACGCGCTGCGAGTGCGTGCAGGATGCTCGCATCGGGATCAACCGGTCCGGATTGGAAGAGGACGAGCCAGACGCGGCGGAACGGCTGGGAGAGGCGGATTGTTCCTTGCACGTCGCGCTGGCGGAAGACGACGATGACCGGATGGCCGGCGAGCGCCCCCATGCGATCGAGCGTGAAGTAGGGCGAACCTTGATCGAAGATCATGAGGTCACGGGCGTGCGAACGCGCGCCGAAGAGGCCGGCAACTGCGGGCCAGTCGGCTGGGTAATATGCTGGGTCGAAGGCATACATGAGACCGAACGCCGTCAGTGCGACGGCGGCTGCCCAACCGGGCGCGGCGCCAATGCGCTTGGCCGCAGAAAGCCGTTCGGCGGCGATGCCGGTCAGCGCGCACAGACCGAGCGCAAGCAGGAGATAGTAGCGATCGACATAGAGCAGCTTGTGCGCCGCTGCGCCGTAGGCAAGCGTCAGCGCGGCCGGAGCGCACAACCACACCGAGAGCGCTTTGTCATTGCCGGGGAGCGCGACGATAAGCGCCGCGATGAGCCACAACCATCCGATGAGGCTTGTCCACCCGACGAAGTACGCCGCCCCATGGGTCTGCACGGCGATCGTGGCCTGCCCCACAAGCTCGTAGAGCGCTGCGAGCTGGTGCTGCGCATAGAACGGGAAGGCGATGCCGCCGCCCGGCAGCTGATAGACAAACGTGTGCAGCTGCGGCAGCCACAAACCGAGCGCCACGACCGCGCCGGCACACGACCTCGCCAGGCCGTCGCGCCGCGCAATCCCGGCATAGAGCAGCTGCGCCGCGATCACCATGAAGCCCAGGTATTGCGTGTAGAGCAAGAGCGCGATCGTGACCGTCCACGCGCTCCACAGGAGCCGGCGCGACGAGGCGCCTAGATCGTCGCGCGTGTAGATCAGCGACAAGATGGCGAAACTGGCGAGCGCCAGACAGTCGAAAAGCCCGTACATGCGGACCATCACGTCGTAGTAGATGAGGCTTGGCATGACCGCCGCGCAAAACGCCGCCACAAGTCCGGCCTTAGTCCCGTGCCACAGGCTGACGATCGCATACAACAGCGCCACGCACCCGACCCCGGTCAGCGCCATGAGCAGACGTATCGCGATATCCGGCAGATGCGCGCCTAACAACCCATGGAGGATGAGCCAGAACAGCGGCGGATGCACGTCGAGCTCGCGCACGACCTGCAGGATCTGGCCGATCGGCATAGCCGCCACGTGAAGCGTGTAGGCCTCGTCGACCTGCAAGGGGCGGCGCAGCGCAGCTGCGCCGCGCACGAACGCCGCCAGGCCGAGGATCGCCCAGAGCAGCGTCCTCGCGCGCGGCACCTCAAACGTACTCGGGGTACCGTTCGTGGATGACCTTTTCTATCTCTTCGCGCAAGCCCGCGAGCAATTGCGCTTCGGGCAGCGAGCGCACCATGACGCCGTCGCGATAGATGAGCCCCATGCCCTTGCCGCCGGCGATGCCGACGTCGGCCATCGACGCCTCGCCCGGTCCGTTCACGGCACACCCCATCACCGCCACTTTCACCGGTGCGCGGTATTCTGCTGTGATGCGCTCGACTTGTTCGGCCAGCTTGACGATGTCTATCTGCACGCGCCCGCATGACGGGCACGACGTTATCTCGACACCACGTTCGCGCAGACCCAATGATTTGAGCAGCTCCCAGCAGACGGGCACCTCTTCGACCGGGTCTGCGGTCAGCGAGACGCGGATGGTGTCGCCGATGCCCTCGGCCAGCAGGATGCCCAAACCGACGGCGCTCTTCACCGTGCCCGAGCGTAGCGTTCCCGCCTCGGTCACTCCCAGATGGAACGGATAGTCGACCTTGTCCGCCATGAGCCTATACGCCGCGACCGTCGTCCGCACGTCATGAGCTTTGAGCGAGACCACGATGTCGCGGAAGTCGAGCTCCTCCAAGATGCGGATATGACGCAAGCCAGACTCCACCATGCCCTCGGCGGAGTGGCCGTAGCGCTGCACGATGTCGGGTGCGAGCGATCCGTTGTTGACGCCGATGCGGATCGGCATGCCGCGCGCCTGCGCGGCCTTGACCACTTCGCGCACTTTGTTCGGGTCGCGGATGTTGCCGGGGTTGAGTCGCAGCTTATCCCAGCCGGCGTCGATCGCGGCAAGCGCGAAGCGGTGGTCGAAATGGATGTCGGCCACGAGCGGCAGCGGCGATCCTTCCTTGATCTTCGCGCAGGCAGCTGCAGCTTTTGGATCCGGCACCGACACGCGCGCGATCTCGCATCCGGCAGCGGCCAGCTCGTGGATCTGCTCGAGCGTCGCAGCCCAATCGTCGGTCTTGGTGGTGGTCATGGACTGGACCGAGATGGGCGCGCCGGCGCCGATGGTGATGGGGCCGACTTTCACGGCGCGGGTCGTGCGCCGCTTGGCGAGCGGTGGCGCCTGTGGCTCTCGTCCGCGCACGGACCACTCTGGTACCGGGGGCAGGTCGCGCTCGACGCCGCTCACGTCTACAGACCGCCCTTTCCCTGCACCCATTGCACGATATCGTGATAGGTCACGAAGACGACCAGCACCATGAGCAGCGCGAAGCCGGTCAGATGCACGAGGCCTTCTTTCTCCGGATCGACCGGACGCCCGCGGGCGAGCTCGACGATCAAGAACGCAAGGCGGCCGCCGTCGAGCGCCGGGAATGGCAGGAGGTTGACGATGCCGAGGATCACCGACAGCGTCGCGGTCAGCTGCAGTAACCACCCCAGGCCATACTGCACCGTGCTCGCGACGATGCGCGCGATGCCGACCGGCCCGCGGATGACGGACGCGTCGTGATGAGCGATCGCTTCCCCGATACCGACGATTTGGCCGACCGCGGTCTGCCCGACCATCCCGATGCCCCAGAAGACCGCGTCGATCAACGGTTTGTGCTCGACGACGTCCTGAGCGCGGAACCCAAAGGCGCCGACGATTGCGCCGCCTTCATCGGTCGGCTTGGCCAGGATGTGGAGATGGAGGAGCTGGCCTTGGCGGGCGACGTCGACCGCGATGACCTTGCCTTTATGCCCGTGGATATACTCGTACATGTCGTTGCCGCTGCGCACGGGCTTGCCGTCGAGCTGCACGATCTCATCGCCCGGCTGCAAGCCGGCGGCGGCGGCCGGCGTGTCGGGGATGACCTCTTTCACCACGTTCGTCAGGCCGGTTGGGATGCCGATGACCGCGCCGATGAACATGAAGATGAGCGCCGCTAAGATGAGGTTGAAGATCGGCCCCGCTGCGATGATCGCAAAGCGCGCCCCAAGGCTTTTGTGCTGGAAGTTGCCCGGGTCGCTCGACCCGTCGTCGGCAGTATCCTCACCCGCCATCTTGCAATAGCCGCCGAGCGGAAGCGCGTTGATCCTATAGGTCGTGTCGCCGCGGCGCGTCGATACGAGCGTCGGTCCGAAGCCGAGCGCGAAATCGGTGACCGTCACCCCAAAGCGTTTGGCGAACACGAAGTGGCCGAACTCGTGGAACAGCACGAGCACGCTGAGCAGGACGAGATAGAGGGCGTACTTGCCGATGCCCGCAAGGGCGAAGGCGAACGGCAGGCTACATACGATGGTTTCGAACATCACGCACGCGGCTTATGGGCCGGCGTTCCTCGCTCTCTAGCGCCGCATCGCGGCGCCGATGGCATCGCGCGCGAAAGCGCGACCCCAGCGGTCTGCCGCTTCGATCTCTCCGAGACCATCGGCACCGCTTCGGTACGCCTCAAGCGCTCTTTCGACGATCGAGCAGATTTCAGTGAACTTGATTTTCCTCTGCAGGAACGCCCGTCCTGCCTCCTCGTTGACGCTGGAGAGCACAGCCGGGTGCGTGCCTCCCGCGGCGAGGGCGTCGTACGCCAAACGCAGCGACGGAAAGCGAGTTTCGTCGACCGGCTCGAAGGACAAGGTCGCCGCTCGTTCACCGAGGCCGATGGCGTCTCGCGTCGCCGCTTCGCTGAAGGCTCGCGCCAAGCGCTCGGGGTACGACAGCGCATAACCGATCGGCAGGCGCATGTCGGGAGCCGCCAGTTGCGCCTTGACGTTGCCGTCGTTGAAGAGCACAAAGCCGTGCACGATGCTCTGACGGTGAACGACGACGCTGATGCGCTGCGGCTCCAGTCCGAAGAGATGGCTCGCCTCGATGATCTCGAGTCCTTTGTTCATCATCGTCGCCGAGTCGAGGGTGTTCTTCGGACCCATCGACCAGATCGGATGCGCCAATGCCTCTTCAGGGGTGGCACGCCCCATCTGCTCGAGGGTGTGCGTCCAAAACGGCCCGCCGGATGCGGTGAGCACGACCGATGCCACGCTGCTCCGCCGCTCGCCTTCGAGGCACTGGAACAGTGCGCTGTGCTCGGAGTCGACCGGCACGATGCTCGCGCCTCGGGCGCGCGCCAAATCGCACAGCAGGCGGCCGGCGCTGACCAGCAGCTCCTTGTTCGCAAGCGCGACGCGCATCCCACGCTCGAGGCTAGCCACGAGTGCGCGCAATGCGACCATGCCATCGGTCGCGGCCAGGACGACGTCGGCGCCGGATTCCGTCGCGGCCGCGACGAGCCCGTCGCTGCCGTGCGCGATGTGGGCCGGCGCGTAGGTCAGCGCTTTCGCAAGCTCGCTCGAAAGCTGAGCGCTGCCCACCGACAGCACGGCCGGCCGCAACGCGTTAGCCTGTTGCGCGAGGACGTCGATGTTCGCATTCGCGGCGAGCGCCGCCACCTCGAAGCGGTCGCGGTGCGCCTCGATGACTGACAGCGCTTGGCGGCCGATCGAACCGGTCGAACCGAGGATGGCGACGCGTCGCGCCACGGGCCGCCTTTCCTAGAACTTGCCGGCGAGGAGGAGGATCGCGTAACCCACGACGCCGGCGAAGAGGTGCGAGTCGAAACGGTCGAGCACGCCGCCGTGGCCGGCGATGAGGTTTCCGGCATCCTTGACATGCGCGCTGCGTTTAAGCGCCGACTCGACCAGGTCGCCGAGCTCGGCGGCGATCGACACGCACAGCGGAAACGCGATGGCCAGCCACCATGGCGTGTGCAGCTGCATCACCCACCACATGGCCGCGCCGACCAGCGTCGCCACGACGAGCGCGGCGATCGCGCCCTCGACCGTCTTCGATGGCGATAGCTTGGGCGCGAGCGGCCGCTTGCCGAAGCCGAGGCCCGCGATCATGCCCACGATGTCGGTGAGCGCGACGATGACGACGAGCCACAGGGTGATTCGCGCACCGTCCGGCTGCTGGCGCAGCAGGATGAAATAGGACAGCAGCTTGCCCAGATACATGGTCGTCAGCACGGTCATGGCGACACGGCCGGCGAAATGGTCGAGCTGCGCGGAAAGCGAGGCGATGAACGATGCGAGCACGATCGAGACGACGAGCGCCGACTCGTACCGCCCGAGCAGGTGGAAGAAAGCGAGCAGCGGGTATGCGGCGCAGGCCGTGACCGCGATGGGAAGGGCGACCTGGTAGCCCGCGCGCCTCGCCAGGTTCGCGAACTCCACCGCGCCGATGACGCCGATGGAGGTGATGACGATCGCGAAGGCGATCTCGTTTGCTATGGAACCGACGCCGATGGCCGCGACCACGAAGCCGATGATGACGCGTTTGGCGGTGAGCTCACGCCGGAAACGCTCGGCCAAGGCGGGCCTCCCCGCCGCCGCGACGGTGTTCATGGCAGCCGCTCGAATGAGTCGTAGGTCGCTTCGAGGTGCACGGCGTTCCCCTCGTCGGCGGCACGCACGATGTGCAGCGTGCCGAGCCCGAGCGCCGGATATGGCGGCGTGATGACGGTGAGCGTGACGTCGCGCCCGCTGCACAGCTCGATGGCGCGCGTGTAGGGTACCAGCAGAAGCTCCGCGCGGTCCACGCCCGCCAGGCCGCTCACACCTCCATGATCTCCTTTTCTTTATGCGCCACCAGCTGATCGACTTCGCCGATGAACTTGTCGGTGATCTTCTGCAGCTGCTCGTTGGCGCGCCGGTTCTCGTCCTCGGTGATCTTGGACTCCTTGAGGACGGACCGCAGATGGTCGTGGATGTCGCGCCGCACGTTGCGGATGGCGACCCGGCCCTCTTCGGCGCGCTTGTGGACGAGCTTCACCAGCTCCTTGCGGCGCTCTTCGTTGAGCTGCGGCAAACCCAAGCGGATGGCGTTGCCGTCAACGCCCGGGGTGATGCCGAGGTCCGACTTCTCGATGGCCTTGCGGACGTCGCCCAGGATGGATTTGTCGTGCGGCGTGACCAGGATGGTGCGCGGGTCGGGCACCGCCACGTTTGCCACGTGGCGCAGCGGCATCTCCGAACCGTAGGCTTCGACGAGGACATGGTCGAGCAAGGAGGCGTTTGCGCGGCCGGTGCGGATGGCGGTGAACTCGCCGCGAGTCGCCTCCACGGCCTTCTTCATCCGCTCTTCGAGATCACGGAACAGCTGGGGTAACATTGTCTTTCGCCCTCCCCACGAACGTGCCGATCGCCTCGCCCCAGATCACGCGCTTGATGTTGCCCTGACGCATGAGCTCGAACACGACGATGGGCAGTCCATTGTCCATGCACAAGGTGAGCGCGGTGTTGTCGAGCACTTCCAGGCCGAGCTGCAAGACCTCGAGATACTCGAGCCGGTCGAAGCGCACGGCCTTCGGGTCTTTCTTGGGGTCGGCGTTGTACACGCCGTCCACTTGCGTCGCCTTGAGAATCGCCTCCGCCCCGATCTCCAGCGCGCGCAGCGCTGCGGTCGTGTCGGTCGTGAAGTACGGGTTGCCCGTGCCTGCCGCGAAGATGACGACGCGGCCTTTCTCCAGATGGCGGATGGCGCGCCGCCGGATGTAGGGCTCGGCGACCTGGCTCATGGAGATCGCGGTCTGCACGCGCGTGGGAATCCCGATGTCCTCGAGCGCGTCCTGCAGGGCGAGCGCGTTGATGACGGTCGCGAGCATGCCCATGTAATCCGCGGTGGCGCGGTCCATGTTGGCATGGGCCACCGCTTTGCCGCGCCAGATGTTGCCGCCGCCGACGACGCAGGCCACCTGCACCCCGGCTTGAGCGACCTCTTTGATCTGGTTGGCGATGAGATAGACGGTCTCGGTGTCGATGGAGCCTGAGCCCTTATGCGCGAACGCTTCGCCGCTGAGCTTGAGCAAGATCCTGCGGTAGACGGGCTGGGAGCCGATACCGTTCTCGCTCGTCATGACTCGCCGATGTCGAACCGTGCGAAGCGGCGCACCTTGATGTTCTCGCCCAAGACCCCGATCGCCGAATCGATGAGTTCCTTGATCATCTTGGTCTCATCGCGGACGTACGGCTGCTCGAGTAGCACCACCTCTTCGTAATACTTGTCGACCTTGCCATCGAACTCGGCCTCTTTCGCCTTGGCTTCAGCCTCGGGCACGTCCTCGCGGCTGACGTATCGCGGCCGCGATGCGCAGATGTGCACCGCAAGATCGTGCGCCAGCTTCTGGAACAGCTCGTTCTTGGCGACAAAATCCGTCTGGCAGGCGAGCTCGACGAGCACGCCGAGCTTGCCGCCCTGATGGATGTAGTGGCCGATGAAACCTTCGCTTGTCTCTTTGTCGGCCTTCTTCGCGGCGATCTGCTGGCCGCGCTCGGCGACAAGCCTTTTCGCCCGCTCGAAATCGCCGGCTGACTCGGCAAGCGCCCGGCGGCAATCCATGACCGGAGCGTTCGTCGCGTCGCGCAGCGCCTTGACGTCGGCTGCGCTTGGGGTGTACTCTGCCATTTTCAACGTTTTCCGTTTCCTCGCATATGCAGCATCGGACCTTGTCAGATCCGCTCTAGGGCACCGCCGTGATCGTCTCCGCGCCGCCGACGGTCTGCGCGGCCGCTTCTTCTGCGGCTTCCACCGCGGATTCGGTCTCCGTGCGACCCTCGAGGATCGCGTCGGCGATCTTGCCGGTCATGAGCTTGACGGCGCGGATGGCGTCGTCATTGCCCGGGATCGGGTAGTCGATCTCGTCCGGATCGCAGTTCGTATCGATGACGGCGATGATCGGGATCTTGAGCTTGCGCGCCTCCAACACGGCGATGCGCTCCTTGCGCGGGTCGACGATATAGATCGCGTCGGGCAATCTCGGCATGTCTTTGATGCCGCTGAGAAAACGCTCTAGGCGGTTGAGCTCGTCCTCGAGCTTGCTGACCTCTTTCTTGGTCAGCACTTCGAATAATCCGGTGTCGCGTTGGCGTTCGAGCTCGCGCAGACGCGCGATGCGCTTTTGGATGGTCTGGAAATTCGTCAGCGTGCCGCCCAGCCAGCGCTGGTTGACGTAGAACATGCCCGCGCGCTCGGCTTCTTCCCGCACGACATCCTGGGCTTGTTTCTTCGTGCCCACGAACAGGAAGATCTTACCGCGACGCGACATGTCTTTGACCGCGTCGTAGACTTCGCGCAGCTTGACGACCGTCTTCTGCAGGTCGATGATGTAGATCCCGTTGCGTTCCTGGAAGATGTAGCGGGCCATCTTCGGATTCCAACGGCGGGTCTGGTGCCCGAAATGCACTCCTGCCTCGAGGAGCTGCTTCATGGAGATGATCGAGGTCCCGGTCACGGTAGTCTGCCTTTCAGCCGCACGCAAAAGCGGCGGCATTCCTAGGGCGTCGTGCGTCGTCCCTTAGCCATATGACGCACAGATGGCGGAAGCTGCCGCCTCCGCCCGCGCCGAACTGCCCTAAACTTGCGCTCCGAGCATTATATCACGGGCTTGAGGGGCCTTGCAATTGGCTCCTGCGCACTCCAGGGGGTGCTTGCGGCCCGCTTGAACCCCGCGATTGCGATGTTCCTCGAAGCGTTTGGGCTGAACCGAGACCCGTTTTTGGACACGGCCGACCCAGCGTTCTACTACGATACGCTGCCCGGAGCCCACGGCCGCCGGCGTCTGGCCCAATGCCTCGCGCATGGTCGCGGGCTCGCCGTCGTGGTGGGCCCTATCGGGGCGGGCAAGACCACATTGTTCAATGCGGTCGAATCCGAGCTCGCCTGTGACGAACGCAACCTTGTGGGCGCGATCCTCGATCCCACCTTTGCCGATGAGACCGAACTGCTCGTCGCGATCGCCGACGCGTTGGGTTTCGAGATCGACGCCACGGCGCCGCTGCGCACCGTCAAAGACTCGCTCAAGCGTTGCCTTTTCGAGGCTGCGGCCGCCGGCCGGCAGCCGATCCTCTTCATCGACGAGGCGCAGCTCTTGCCGGAGGAACTGCTCGAGACACTGCGCGCCCTGTTGAACTATCAGCTCGACGATCGCAAGCTGCTGTGCATCGCGCTCTCCGGCCAGATGGAGCTCGCCGCCGCGATCGTGCGTCATCCGAATTTCAGCGATCGCGTCGCGCTGTGGGTCGAACTTCGGCCGTTGTCAGCGGCAGAGTCCGCCGGCTTGCTCCACCACCGGCTGCGCTGCGCCGGATTTGCCGGGAACCGCTCGCCGTTCGCGGATGAGGCGCTGCAGGCGCTTCTCACGCGCAGCTCCGGCATCCCGAGGCGCTTGACAGCGCTCGCGCGCGAATCGATGGAGGTCGCAGCCGAATACGCACGGCGCGAAGTGCGCGGCCAAGATGTCGACGCCGCAGCCTCGAGAATCATTCCGCTGTCGCTCGCGAGTGCCACATCGGTCTTCGCCGCGCAGCCATCGTCGCCGCGTCCATGGTGGCAATGGTGGAGGCGGGCGTCGTGACGGCGCAGGGTCGGCGGCGCGTTCCCGCCGATATGCTGCTCCTGCACGAGCGCCGGCGGCGACAGGCGGGCTTGATGGCCGATGAGCCCTCCGAGATCGAGGCTGCCGCAGACGAGATCTTCGACGCTGGTGAAGACCAGCTCATCGAGACCGAGCCGCTTGAAGAGACTCGCGCCTCGACGGATAGATCCGGCGACATGACGCTGCGCCGTCCGATAGCCCAGGTCAGCTTGTCGCAGGTGGGCTGGAGCGGACCGATCGATCACGATGCGCTGACCGCAGCACTGCGCTGCTATCCAACGCCTGCGCAAGCTGCGCTGGGCAGCCTCGGGCTGGATGCCGCGCCGTTTTCGATCTCCAGTGACGGCGCCGCCCTTGAGGTGACGCTGCGCCGGTCGGATCTCGAGGTCGTGTCCGGCCTGAGCGCCGACGCGCGAGCCGGCGTCGCGTCGCTCATCGCTGCAGCCTGTCTGCCGGACCGGCTCGTGGGCGCGCAATCGTCGACGCGCGGGGTTGTGTCGGCCGTGCTGGCGGCATACCGGCGCTCGTCCGTGTCACTTGCCTGGCACCGCTATCTGCATGCAGCCGAGAGCGCACAATCGCAACGCGAGCGTGACGAGGCGGCTGTCGCTGTCCTATCGACGTTGCGCGCCCTGCTCGGCGAACGCTAAGTGAGGTCGAGAGAAAAAAGAAACGGACCCGGCGGTCCGCGATGACGTCCGTGGAAGGTGCGTCCGCACACCCCGCCCGAGCTAGTTCGTCGGTTTGTGCGCTCCGTTTCCTGCGAGGACGAGGCTTTGTCGCTCTTTGTATATCTCCGAGCGATGCACCGGAATCGAACGAGGAGCGGTGATCCCGATCTTGACGTGATCACTGCCCACGGCCACGACCGTGATCCGGATATCGTCGCCGATCACGATCTCTTGGTTGATCTTACGGGTCAAAACGAGCATTTGCGCCTCCGCTTAAAACACGGATGCCCGAAAGGTCTCGCTCGTTTCCCCCGGTCGTGAGCACCCTCCTTTATCTATGTGAAACGGCATGTATGCCAAACGTCGGGGTGGGATGGTCGGTACGCAGTGTTCCAAAAGCGAACACGCGAACGTATAAAATGCGAGCGAATCGCGGCTCGCACGAGACGGAGAAAGGCTCACGATGTCCAGACGCACACATGCCATGCTAGCCTGCGCCGCCGCGCTGTGCTTGGCGTCGCCCGCCGCAGCGGAACAGATCGCCGCCGTCGGCAAGCCGTCGCCACAGTTCTCGTTCACCAGCCTGGACGGCGCTCGCCTGACTTCCGCGCGCTTCGCCGGCCGGCCGGTCTTCGTCAATTTTTTCGCCACCTGGTGTCCGCCGTGCAAACTCGAGCTGCCGAACATCGTCAAGAACTACCCCGCGTATAAAGGGCGGGTGGTCTTTTTGGGTCTGGACCAAGAGGAATCGCCCGATCTCGTCAAGCCGTTCCTCAAACAATATTCCATCCAGTATCTCGTCGGCATCGATGAAGGACAGGTGGGCGCAGATTTCGGCGTGGCCGCGATCCCACAGAGCGTCTTCATCGACAAGCACGGCGTCGTCCGCGCCATCTGGCGCGGCTACATGACGCCCGAGGTGTTCGCCCGGAATATGGAGCTCATCAGCCACTAGTTCGCCAAGCGCGCGCGGATGCTCCGGACCGGCACGAACGCCAAGAGCACGATGGCCGCGATCACCCACAGGGCCTCAAGCCCGGTGCTCGCCGTGACCGTGCCCATGACGAGGGAACGGAACACCTTGACCGCGTGGTAGAGCGGGGTCAGCCAGGCGAGCGCCAGCGCCCAGTGCGGGAACTTGTCGAGCGGAAAGAACACACCACCGATCATCACCATCGGGGTCGCCACGAACGAGAAATAGTAGAACAAGTGCTCTTGTGTCTTCACCACAAACGAGACGAGCAGCGCCGGGATGGCGAAGACGATACCGCAGAGCGCGAGCATCACCGGGCAGAGCAGCGCCCACCACGAATGCACGAGCCCAAAGCCCGCGATGACGGCAAGGAAAAGCGAACCGTACAGCACCGAGCGGAACGCTTGCCAGATGTATTCGCCTGCGGCGATCTCGAGCGGGTCGACTGGTGCCGTGACCATCGACTCGTACACGCCGTTGAAGACGCGCCGTTCGTAGCAACCCCAGGACGCATCGAAGGTGGCGGTGTTGAGCGCCGTGAGTCCCAAAAAGCCAGGCGCCATGAATTGCACGAGCGATCCGTAGCCCGTGAGCGAGAAATAGGCCCCGAGACCGAAACCCAGCGCGAGAAAGTATGCGAAGGGTTCGACGATGTTGATGGCCACGCTGGACCAGGCGTACTTCTGCCAGGCCAGCATGTTGCGCCGGAAGACGCGCCATGCATTGGGCGTGAAGAACGCCGTCAGCGCGTTCATTCGCTCAAGCCTCGGCCGGTGATGTTCAAGAAGACGTCCTCGAGGGTCGCCTGACGAGCGACGTGACGCGGTGGGTCGAATCCAAGTTCGGCGAGCCGATGCAAGAGCACGCGATTATCGGCGGTGTAGAGGTATTGCGTTTCGCCGTGCCGCTCGCGTCGCAGCACGAGCCCATCGAGACGCTCGTCGTCGGGCAGACGCCCGCCGACGTCGACGAGCTCCAAGACGTCCTGGGCCGCGAAGCGCTCGATGAGCTGCGACGGCTGCCCCTCCGCCAGTATTCTTCCCTCGTCGATGACCGCGACGCGGTTGCACAGACGCGCCGCCTCTTCCATATAATGCGTGGTCAGCAAGAGCGTCAAGCCGCGCTCCAGCAGACGGGTCAGCTTCTCCCACACGAGCAGCCGGGCTTGCGGATCGAGTCCGGTCGTCGGCTCGTCCAGCACGAGGATGTCGGGGTCGTTGACCAGCGCCCGGGCGATGACGAGCCTGCGCTTCATCCCGCCGGAGAGCTCGCGCACGAGCGCCCGCTCTTTGCCGGAGATGGCGACGAGCTCGAGCAGCTCGTCTGCGCGGCGGCGCGCAGCGGCTCCGGTGACTCCGAAGAACGAGGCGTAGAGCAGCAGGTTCTCGACGACGTCGAGTTCCGGGTCGAGCGCGTTCTCTTGCGCCACCACGCCGAGCCGCTGCTTGATGCGCGACGCGTCGCGCGCGGGGTCCATGCCGAGCACGCCAAGCTCGCCCGAAGTGCGCGCGATGCGGCAGTAGATCATCTTCATGGTCGAGGTCTTACCGGCACCGTTCACGCCGAGGAATCCATAGCATTCCCCCGCGGAGATAGAGAAGTCTATCCCCCGCACGGCCTCGATCGCGCCATACCTCTTGGTCAGCGAGCGGGCGTAGACGATCGATGAGATGGCGCACATAGTCGGCTGCCCGGCTTCTCTTTTAAAATGGGGCCTGCCTGGGTAGACAGCATCTCAGCCGTTCCGAAAGACAAGGCCCCCGGGCCGAAGGCTCCGCTCGCGCACCAATCGAACTCACGAGGCCATGATCCGCCATCTCTTCCGGCTCTTAAGCATGCCCAAGATCCCGCCTGCGTGTCCACCCTGTCCAGGCTTGCACTACGAAGAGTGTTGACGTATGGCATGTAGCGTCAAACTCCGCCCCCAAGACACACCGCTCGATCGCGCCCGATACGTCCACGAGCACCTCGCCCCGAATCTTTTCCGCGGTGTCGCCGGGCCCGACACCGCAGACGCAAGCGCCGTCGCTTGGCGCATCGCCCCACAACCCTTCCCCCTCGCACCATCGACCGTGGCCAACCTGCACACGCTGGGCGGCGACTTGCTCAAGCTCTATAGAGCCGTCAACCGCATCTACTTCATGAGCGTGCGCGGCACTGCACCTGGCTTCTTCCACGAGTACCTCGATCTCGGCAAGCCAGAGCACATCGTGAGGCTGCAGCGTCAGAACCGTTTCAAAAGCGATATCCCGGGCATCATCCGGCCCGATATCATCCTCACCGACGACGGTATGATCGCCTCGGAGCTCGACTCGATCCCGGGCGGCATGGGTTTCGTCGGGGCCATGGGCGCCGTGTATTGCGAGCTTGGCTTCGATCAGGTCGGGGAGTTCGACGGCATCGTGCGCGGGTTCGGGCGCATGGCTCAAGCCGCGACCGGCCGGGAGCAGCCCACGATCGCCTTCGTCGTCTCGCCCGAATCGGAGGACTACCGCGGTGAGATGATATGGGTCGCCGAAGCCTTACGCGCAAGCGGGCTCGCGTATGCCGTGACGGTGCACCCTGAAGACGTCATCTTCACCGAGGAAGCGCTCGTCGTCGACACGCCTGACGGGCGTCGCAAAGTCGATCTGCTCTATCGCAACTTCGAGCTGTTCGACTTGCTCAACGTCCCCAAGCAAGAGCTCATGCTCTATGCCGCTCGCCACAAGCGCGTGGTCATGACGCCCCCGCCAAAGGCATTCCTCGAAGAGAAGCTCATCTTCGCGCTGCTCCACATCCCGAGTCTGCACGGCATCTGGCTGGCGGAGCTTGGTGCCGACACCTTTGGCCGGCTGCGGCGGCTCATGCCGCAGACCTGGGTGCTGGATCCGCGCGCCCTTCCTCCACAGGCCGTCATCGCTGGGCTCGAAGTGGATGGGCGGGAGATCCGGAGCTGGACCGAGCTCTACTCCTTGAGCAAGTCCGACCGGCAATACGTCGTCAAGCCCTCGGGCTTCTCCGAGCTCGCCTGGGGCAGCCGTGGCGTGTATATCGCGAACGACCTCACCCGCGACGAATGGATGGCGGTCATCGACGGCGGTCTCGCCACCTTCGAGAAGACACCGCAGATCCTGCAGCGCTACCACAAAGCCCGCCGCGTGCGCAGCGACTATCTCGACCTCACGAACAACACGATCCGCAGTTTGGATGGTCGCGTGCGTTTGTGCCCGTACTATTTCGTGGCGGGCGACGAGGCGCTGCTCTCTGGTGTGCTGGCGACGGTGGTCCCCGCGGACAAACGCCTCATCCACGGCATGAGCGATGCCGTCATGGTGCCCTGCACGCAATCCGATACGGGTTATTAGCTGAGGATATTCACCGCGCGAGCCGCGACCAGGGCCACGGTCAAGAGCGACGCGAGGGCCTGCACCAAGAAGAGCATCTTCGCCCAGGCCGTGAGCGGCATCGTGTCCGTCGGGCTGAAGGCGCTTGCGTTCGTGAACGAGACGAAGAGATAGTCGACGAATTTCGGCGACCATCCGGGGAAACGTGCAGCCCGGCGTCACCATTTGCGGGAACAGAAAGTCGGGCTCGCGATGTTGCGGGCTGGAGCGGGCATCGGGGCCACCGCGATCGAGTTCCCAGTACCACAACGCGAAGACGATGACGTTCGTCAGCCAGATCTGGATCGCGCCCATCAGCAGATGTCCACCGGTCGCTTTGCTGCCGTTGAGCAGGTAGTGGACGAGCAAGACGAGCGAGGCGACGTTAGCGACGTTGATGATGACGATCAGCGTTATCGCGGCGATCTGGAGCCAATGTGTCTCTCCGGGGACCCGCCGCGGTGCTGCGATGGATAAAGGCACGAGCAGCGCTAGTTCGAGTGCGGGAACGATCCACACCGGACCGATCGTGAGCCGCTCGGGCAGCGTGATGTAGAGCGCCAGCGCCGCGATGACGGCGAGAGATGCAGGCCAGCGCATCTCACCGACGGACTTCTGACCCCATGCAGCGCGCTCTTTCAGCGACACCTCGCTCATCTCGTCGCACCCCTCATCATGGTCACGCCTCGCGCTCGAGCAGCTCGAGCACGGCGTCGATGTCGGCTTCGTCGTTGTATCCGTGCGGCGAGACGCGCACGCCGGTATCGCGCACGGTGACGCCGACCCGGCTCGCCAGCGCCTTCGCATTGAGCTCGTCGGCATTCGAGCGACCAAGCCCGAGCAGCACGATAGCGGAGCGGGCATCGTCGCGCAGCTCGCTCTTCACCTCGATGCTTTTCGCGCGCGCTCCGTGGATGAGCCGATCGGTCAGGGCGAGCACGTGGCGTTCGATGCGCGAGAACGACGCTTGCGTGTGCAGCCGCAGGCTCTCACGAAAGCCGATGAGCGCCGGGTAGTTGACGGTCCCGCCGTCGAACCGCCGCGCGCCCGAGAGCAGCTGCTGTCCGTAGTCGAAGAAATCCATCGGCTGCTGCACCGACCGCCACGAACAGTGGGCGGGGCGCATGCCGTCGACAAGATCGCGCCGGATGTAGAGCACGGAAAGTCCTTGAGGCGCGAGCAGCCACTTCGCAACGCCGAAATAGCAGACATCGATCTTCCAGCCGGTCACGTCGAGCGGCAGAGGACCGAAGCCCTGCATGGCGTCCACCGCGAGCAGAATGTCGTGGTCGCGACACCACTGCCCGAGCGCCGGCAGGTCGTGGCGGTAGCCGTCGAGCGAGCTGACGTACGACACGGCGACGAGGCGCGTCCGCGGCGTGCGCATCCGCTCGAGGGTTGGCACGGTGAGCCTCTCCCGCGGGGTGCGCACCAAGCGGATCCTCACACCGCGATCGCGCAGATTGAGCCAGGGATATGCGTTCGCGCCGAACTCATTGTCGCTGAGGATGATCTCGTCGCCCGCGCGCCAGGCGATACCATTGGCCGCGACGAGCGCTCCATCCGACGTCGAGCGCAGAAACGAGATGTCATCGCTTGCGGCGTTGAGCGCCGCGGCGGTCTGAGCGCGAATCTCTTCCAGATGGGACTCGACGTCGAGGATACCGGCGTTGCCCTCGTTCATCTGCGCGTCGAGCACGGCTGCGACCGCATCGCGCGTGGGGCGCGGCAGCGGCCCGACCGACGCGTGATTGCAATACGCCCACGAGCGCGTGATCGGGAACAGGCTGCGGTCCAGCGGTGTCGTCAATGCGGCGTCCGCCTTGGCTGTCCTGGAACTCATGCCGGGATCATGCCTTGGCGAAACGTCCAGGCAGACTCCTTGCGCAGGTCTCGCACGTACGGTCGTGGCGCTATTAGTCCGCGGCGTCGCGGGTTGCGCTCCCGAGCGTGCGCTATTGGTTGGCGGGGCTGACGAAGTCTTCGGCGATGTAGAGGCCGTTCGGCCCGACGGCCACGCCGATACCGATGGCTTTATAGGACGGCGAGAGGATGTTCTCGCGGTGACCATCGCTCGGCGGCCGTTCCGCCATCATCATATCATCCAGCTTGGCGACTGCCTGCCAGGCGGCGTCTGACTCCGTGATGGAATCGCCGTAGAAGGCGACGTTCTCACCGTAGAGCGCGGCGTGCCCGCCGAACGCATCGTAGCGCCCCATCGGCGTGCGCCCGTTTGAATCTTCATGGCGCATGACGCCGTTGGCTTCCATGTCTTGGGCCTGGTACTGCGCTGCGCGCTGAGCGATGGGATCCGGCGATAGCGGCGTAAGGCCATACGTGCGGCGATGCGCGTTGATCTGGTTGATCAGCCGCGCGCGGATGGCGCTGGTCGGATCCTCAGCCTTCGGCTGCGGCGCAGGCGCGAGGAAGGGCAGCACGATGGCCGCGATGATCCAGGTGAGTGCAAAGGCCGAGTTCACGGGTGGGCGACCTCGAGAGCCGGACGAAAACCGTCCTATCCAAACTATCGAGCGCCTTTCGCCGCGCGGTTAGCTCGTACCGTGGTGACGAACCGCACATTCGGCCCGGCGCGGGAGAAATGGGCCGCCAGGCCGCTCTCATTCATCGCAGCGCGGGCGTTTACTGGCCCATCGCATATGAGATGCAGCGAATCAGGGCTTGGACCACTGCCATGCGTTCCACTGCGGGATGATCCCGTTCGATGCCGTGTAGCCGTACAGATCGGAGCTGACGACGCTCACGCGGTCGCGAAAGTACATCGGCACGTCGGCGAGATCGCTCATGCGCCTGCGCTGGATCTCCGCGTAGATCGCCTTGCGCCGGGCGGTGTCGGTGATGGCGAGCCCCTCGCGCTCGAGCCGGTCGGTGATCGGATCGCAAAAGCGCGCATCGTTGCCGCCGTGGGGCGCGAATTGGTCGCACCCGTCGTCGTCGAGCGATGACGGGTCGAAGTTCACGCTGAAGCTGTAGAACGTGATGTTGTAATTACCCGTCCGTATCGGGCCGTCGTTGTCGAAGATCAGCCCGTAGGGATACGGCTTGATCGTGACGGCGAATCCGACCGCTTGCAGCGCGGCCTGCACCATGGCGTCGAGCCGCAGTCCCGCCGCGTCACCGGCGACGCTGACCAGGACGACGCGAAGCTCGCGCCCGTCGCGCGCACGCACTCCATCGGGTCCGAGCTTGAAACCGGCCGCTTCAAGCGTTGCGGCAGCGCGCCCAGGATCGTATGGGTAGCGAGGCACGTCGGGCGTGTACGCCCACGACCAGCGCGGCAGGTACTCGTCTGCCACCACACCAGCATCGTGAGAGATATCGTGCAAGACCTGCGCGCGGTTGAGGGCGTACGCCACAGCATGGCGCACGCGCACGTCGTCAAAGGGGAATATCTGGCAATTCATGACGCCGACGCTGAGGCGCAGGCTCCTCGAGCGCAGGATCTGCATGCCCGACAGCGAGCTGTATTCTGGCAGCCGCCCCGGACCGGCGTCGAAGTCCGCGTCGATCTCGTGCGTCTGGAAACCGACCAGCTCCGTCGCGGTCGAGGGCTGCGCCTGGAAGATGATCTGCGCCAGAGCTGGTTTGCCGCGCCAGTAGTGGGGGTTGGCGGTGAAGATCATGCGCCCGTTATGCTCCCAAGACTGGAGGATGAATGGACCGGTGCCGATCGGGTGCGAGCTGAAGAACGAACTATTGAGCTCGCGCTGACCGGCGATGATGTGGGCGGGCATCACCGCGACTGGCCCTTCCTGGATTCCGGAGAAAAATCGCGTGGGCAACGGTGCGTAGGGGTGTTTGAGATGCACGACGGCCGTGTACGCGTCGGGCGCGTCGATGCGGTCCACATCGTCATAGCCCTCGCGGATGATGACGTTGTTGAGCGGGTTCATCACCTGACGCCAGGAAGCGATGATGTCCTGCGCGCCGAACGGCGCGCCATCAGACCATGTCACCCCGTGTCTGAGGTGGTAGGTGATGGTCAGTCCATCGCGGCTGACGTCGCCGTTCTCAGGTGTGGGCACGCGCTCGCACAGAACGGGGATGACGTGTCCGGCGTCGTCGAGCTGCACGAGGTACTCGAGGGTGTAGGCGGAGAGCTGGTAGGCGACGTCGGCCCCGCTGAGCATGGGATTGAGCGTCGACGGATCCGAGATGTCTGAGATGCGCAGGACGCCCGGCTGGCCGAATCCATGCACGGCGCCACCGGTCGAGGTTGAGACTTTTGTGCAGCCGGTCGCGCCGCAGAGCGCTGCCGCACAAAGTAGGGCGCCGACGCGAGTCCAAAGCAGCCGCGTGATCGTCTCGTGCATGGCAGGCGGCTTCTGCGCGGGAGCCGCGGCCACCCGCGGCAAAGCCCTGGCGCCGCAGTGCAACGGATCCGCTGGTCCGTTTCTTGGGAGTCATGCATGATCGACTTCGAGCTCAGCGACGAGCAGCGCGACCTCATAGCGGGCGTGCACAGCTATCTGTCCGAGCAGATACTTCCCGACGTGGCGCGCTGCGACAGCGCGGGCGCGCCGCTGCCCGACGCATTCGCAAAGCTTGCCCGGCTCGGCGTCGTCGGCATCCCCTTTCCTGATGCCTACGGTGGTGCCGGCCTCGACTACGTCACCTTGGGTCTGGTCTGCGAAGAGCTCGAGTACTGCGACACGTCACTACGCACCATGATGTCGGTGCACATCGGCCTCGCCGGATGCGGCATCTATCAGTGGGGGACGCACGAACAGAAGCTGCGCTTGTTGCGACCGCTCGCCGCGGGGGAGAAACTCGGCGCGTTCGGCCTCACCGAACCCGATGCCGGCTCGGACGTGGGCGCGATCCGTTCGACCGCGCGGCGCGACGGCGACTCGTACGTCCTCAATGGTGCGAAGCTCTGGATCTCGTGCGCGACCCAGGCCGACACCTTCCTCGTCTTCGCCAAGACGTCTCCCGAGGCCGGCAAGCGCGGGATCAGCGCCTTCGTCGTCGAGCGCGAGCAGGCGGGGAGCGCGTTGCACACCTTCGCCATCAAGAACAAGTACGGCGTGCGCGCCGGCGACACCGGCGGCGTGTCGTTCACCGATCTGCGCGTGCCGGCGGCGAACCGCCTGGGCGAAGAGGGCGAGGGCTTCTACATCGCCATGACCTGCTTGGAGAACGGCCGCTACACAGTGGCCGCCGGCGCGACGGGATTGATCCGCGCCTGTTTGGACGCCTCGGTGAAGTACGCCAACGAACGGTCCACGTTCGGCACGCCGATCGGCCGCCATCAGCTCATCCAGGAGATGATCGCCGGCATGACGGCCAGCTATGACGCCGCGCGGCTGCTCTATCTGCGCGCCGGCTGGATGAAGAACAAAGGGCTGCGCAACACGCGCGAGACGGCGCTCGCGAAGTGGTTCGCGTGCGACGCGTCAAACAAGGCCGCAGACGACGCGATGGAGATCCACGGCGCGTACGGATTCTCAGACGAATACCCGGTCGCGCGCTTCTTACGCAACTCGCGCGGGGCGATCATCTACGAAGGGTCGCGCGAGATCCAGAAACTCATGCACGGCGAATATGCGCTGGGCTATCGCAAGGACAACCCGGTCCGCTGCGAACTCCCGCCTTGGAAAGGACCGTAAACAATGCCAGAGATCAAACGCGTCGGCGTGTGCGGCTGCGGGCTCATGGGCTCGGGCATCGCGCAGGTCGCCGCCGCAGCCGGCTACGACGTGGTCGTGCTCGAAGCCGACAAGGCTGCGCTCGAGCGCGGCATGGCGGGCATCCGCAAGTCGCTCGACAAGTTCGTGGAGAAGAGCGTCATGAGCGCGGCCGATCGCGATGCCACGCTGCAACGCCTGGAGACGACCACAAATATCGAGGACCTCAAGCGGTCGGACCTGGTCATCGAGGCCATCGTGGAGAACATGCCGGCGAAAAAGGAGCTCTTCAAGAAGCTCGACGCGCTGCTCGCGCCGCACGCGATCATCTGCACGAACACCTCGAGCCTGTGCGTCATCGAGATGGCCGCGGTCACGCACCGCCCGAAACTCATCGCGGGTCTGCACTTCTTCAACCCCGTGCCGCTCATGAAGCTGGTCGAAGTCGTCAAGACCATCGTGACCAGTCAGGAGACGATCGACACGCTCTTCGCGTTTGCGGCCAAGATCGGCAAAAAGCCCATCCTCGCGCAAGATACGCCGGGCTTCATCGTCAACCGCCTGCTCGTGCCGTATTTGCTCTATGCGGTCCGCATGTATGAGTCTGGGCTCGCAAGCAAAGAGGACATCGACCAAGGCATGGTGCTGGGCTGCGGACACCCGATGGGGCCGCTGACGCTGCTCGATTTCGTCGGCCTCGACACCACCTATTTCATCTCCCAGATCATGTTCGACGAGTTCAAAGATCCACTCATGGCGCCCCCGCCCTTGCTCAAGCGCATGGTGCTCGCCGGCCACTATGGCAAAAAGAGCGGCAAAGGCTTCTATGATTATACGTAGAGAAAAAACGGACCTAAGGAAACAGACCTGAAGGTCTGTTGCTGCAACTAAAGGAGATATTGTGGCGTACGAAACTCTTCTGCTCGAGCGCGACGGTGCAGTCGCGATCATCACCATCAACCGACCGAAGGCCCTCAATGCACTTAGCGCGACCGTGCTCAGCGAGCTCCTCGCCGTCTTCAAAGAGCTCGAGCTTGACAAGGCGGTGCGTGCGGTCGTCATCACCGGATCCGGCGACAAGGCGTTCGTCGCGGGCGCCGATATCGGCGAGCTCGCCGCCCTGCCCAGCGCAGAGGCCGCGTCCGAGAAAGCGCGCGCCGGCCACGTCATCACGACGCATCTGGAACAGAGCCGGCTGCCCGTGATCATGGCGATCAACGGCTTCGCGCTCGGCGGCGGCCTTGAGCTGGCCATGGCAGGGGACATCCGGGTCGCAGCTTCCAGCGCAAAGCTCGGTCAGCCGGAGGTGAACCTCGGCATCATCGGCGGCTTCGGGGGGACGCAGCGCCTGCCTCGGCTTGTCGGTGAGGGCATGGCGTCCTATCTGCTGCTCACCGCTGAGATGATCTCCGCTGACGAAGCCAAGCAGGCCGGGCTTGTCGACCGGGTCGTTCCTCCCGACCAACTTATGGCAGAGGCCAAACGCATCGCCACCGTGATCGCGAGCAAAGCTCCGCTCGCCATCGCGGCTACCAAGGACCTCATCCACCGCGGGACGCAGACCAATCTGCGCGCCGCGCTCGACCTCGAGGCAAGCGCGTTCGGCCGCATCGCCGTGACCAATGACGCGCGCGAGGGGACAAAGGCGTTCCTCGAAAAGCGCCTGCCGAATTTCACCGGGACCTAAAAACGCCGCTCGGGAATTCCGACATGAAGACGCCACCGCACCTTAGGCGGTGGCGTCGCGTCGTCGTTCCTAGTTGAATGCTTCGAGCACGGCTGCGATGCCTTGACCACCACCGATGCATGCGCTCACCACGCCGTAGCGCTTCTTGCTGCGGCGCAGCTCGTGCAGTGCTGTGTAGGCGAGGCGGGCGCCGCTTGCTCCCAGGGGATGGCCGAGCGAGATCGCGCCGCCGTTGGGATTCAGCCGGTTCGTGTCCAGATGCAGTTCGTCGACGCAGGCGAGCACTTGCGGAGCGAAAGCCTCATTGATCTCGATGACGTCCATCTGATCGAGTTCCAGGCCTGCGCGTTGCAGTGCCTGCGGTATAGCGAACGCGGGGCCGATGCCCATGATGTCGGGATCCACGCCCACCGCGAACCAGCCCAAAAGCCGGCCCAGGGGTTCCAAGCCATCACGCTCGGCCTGCTCCGCGCTCGTCAGCACGACTGCCGCAGCGCCATCGGTGATGCCACTGGCATTGCCGGCGGTCACCACGCCGTCTTTTTTGAAACGCGCCGGCAGCTTGGCGAGCTTCTCTGCAGACGTGTCTGGGCGCGGGCCTTCATCGGCGTCGATGACGACCGTCCCCTTGCGGCCGGTGACCTCGACCGCTGCGATCTCCTGTGCGAAGTAGCCGTCTAGGCTTGCACGGACCGCGTTGTGTTGCGAGCGCAGGGCGAACTCATCTGATGCTTCACGCGAGATTTCGTATTGCCGCGCGAGATTCTCAGCGGTGATCGCCATGGGCATGTTGTTGTAGCTGTCGGTCAGCCCTTCCCATAGCGAGTCTTCGAGCTTGCTCTGCCCGAGCGCCAGACCCCAGCGCGCACCACGGATGATGTGTGGAGCCTGGCTCATGTTCTCCATGCCACCGGCGAGCACGTAGCTCGCCTGGCCTAAGATGATCTGCTCGGCGCCGCTCATGATCGCCTGCAGGCCGGAACCGCACAGCCGGTTGACCGTCAGCGCGGATGTCTCGATGCGACAGCCGGCTTTCAGCCCGACGTGGCGCGCTCCGTAGATGCCGTCCGCACTGGTCTGCATGACGTTGCCGAAGATGACCTGGTCGATGCGGCCGGCATCGACGCGGCTTCGACTGAGGGCGGCCTTGGCCGCCACCACGCCGAGATCGATCGCGCTGACGTCACGCAGCGCTCCGCCGAAGTTGCCGAAGGGCGTCCGCGCTCCGTTGACGATGACGACAGACTTGCCGTTGATGGACATCATGTTGCTTCTTTCTTAGACTGCGGCCTTTTGGGTCCGTGAGAGCTCCGCCACGACCATGTCACCGATCTGCGAAGTCGCAAGGCCGCTCGACGCGTCCAGCGAGGGGATCTGCTTGCTCGCCAGCAGTGCGGCGATCGACGATTCGATCGCCTGCGACGCCTGAGCTTCACCCAGATATTCCAGCATCATGCCGACGGCGGCGATCGCGGCGATCGGGCTGACGACGCCCTGGCCCTTGTATTTTGGGGCAGATCCGTGGATCGGTTCGAAAAGCGATACCTGGCCCGGGTGGATGTTCCCAGATGCCGCGACCCCCATGCCGCCCTGCACCATGGCCCCCAGATCGGTGATGATGTCGCCGAAGAGATTCGAGGTGACGATGACGTCGAAGGCCTCGGGGTTCTTCACCATCCACATGCACGCCGCGTCGATGTAGGCGAACTCGTAGGCGACCCCTGGGAAGTCCGGCGCGACCTCGTCAACGGTGCGTCGCCACAACTGCTGGACTTCGATGGCGTTGGCCTTGTCGACGAGCGTCAGCTTCTTGCGCTTGCCGCGCGTGGCCGCCAGCGCGAACGCATAGCGGACGGCTCGTTCGCACCCCTTGCGCGTGAAGATCTGGTTGGCGATGACCACTTCGTCGGGCGTGCCGCGCTTGAAGTACCCACCGATGCCTGTGTAGAGGTCTTCTGTGTTCTCGCGCACGACGACCATGTCGACGTCGGCCGGCGTCTTGCCCTTGATCGGGCACAGGTGTTCCGCGTAGAGCTTGATCGGGCGCAGGTTGATATACAGGTCCAGCCCGAAACGCAGGGCCGCGATCACTCCGCGCTCGACCAGACCGGGCGGCAGCCGCGGATCGCCGATCGCGCCCAACAGGATCGCGTCGTACTCGCGAAAACGCTCGAGCTGGCCGGGCGGCATGAATTCCTTGGTCGCAAGATAGTGATCGGACCCGAATGGGAAGTCGACGGCGTCGTAGCTGAAGCAGAACAGCGTGGCGGCGCGGGCGAGGACCTTGAGGCCTTCGGCGGTGACTTCCGGTCCGACACCGTCTCCGCCGATGACCGCGATGCGATGCGCGTGCGACACTGCTATGCTGTCTGCGCCGCTTTCTCTTGCAGCCGCTTCTCCACGTATTTCAGCAGCCCGCCACCGGCGATGAGGTCCTGCATGAACTGCGGGAACTGCGTCGCTTTGAATTGCTTGCCGGTCGACTCGTTGCGGATGACGCCGTTGTCCGCGTCCACCGTGATGGTGTCTCCGTCGTTGATGCCGTCGACGCCCTCGGGGCACTCGAAGATGGGCAGGCCCGTGTTGATGCAGTTCCGGTAGAATATCCGTGCGAACGATTTCGCCACGACTCCGGCGACACCAGCGCCTTTGAGCGCCACCGCTGCCACCTCGCGCGACGAGCCGCATCCGAAGTTCGTGTCAGCGACGATGAGATCGCCGGGCTTGGCCTTGCGGACGAAGCCGGCGTCGAGATCTTCGAGCGCGTGCTTGCCGAGCTCCACCGGGTCGATGAGGTTGCAATAGCGACCGGGGATGATGACGTCCGTGTCGACGTTCTTGCCGTACTTGTGCGCAGTGCCTTTGAGGATCATGTGCGCCTACGCTGCGACCGGCTTGCCGAGCTGCTCGGGACCGGTGATGTGCCCGGCGACCGCCGAGGCGGCCGCGACGTATGGACCGGCCAGGTAGACCTCACTCTTCACGTGGCCCATCCGTCCGCGGAAGTTCCGATTCGTGGTGGAGATGCAGCGCTCGCCATCGGCGAGCACGCCCATGTGGCCGCCCACACATGGTCCGCAGGTGGGGGTGGACACGACGCACCCGGCCTCGATGAAGATCTCAGTGAGGCCCTCTTTGATGCACTGCATGTACACCTTCTGGCTTCCCGGGATGACGATGGCACGCACCTGCGGATGGATCTTGCGTCCCTTGAGCACTTCTGCCGCCTGACGCATGTCTTCAATGCGCCCGTTGGTGCAGGTGCCGATCACGGCTTGATGCACTTCGATGTCGTTCAGGTCGGACGCGTTCTTCGTGTTCTCAGGCAGCCAGGGGATTGCGACCTGCGGTTCGATCGCCGAGCAGTCGATGACGACGGTCCGCTCGTACTCTGCGTCGCGGTCGGAGTGATAGACGGTGTAATTCTTCTTACCGACCGCGGCGCAATATGCCTCGGTCATAGCATCGACCGGGAAGATGCCGTTTTTCGCCCCGGCTTCGATCGACATGTTGGCCATGGTAAAGCGCCCGCTGATGGGCAGCTCTTTCACCACGGGTCCTGTGAATTCGAGCGCGCCGTAGATGGCGCCGTCGACACCGAGCCGCCCGATGGTCGCAAGGATCAGGTCCTTAGCGGACGCGTACGGGCGCAGCGCGCCCTCGTAGACGATTTTCACGGTCGGCGGCACGCGCAGCCACATCTCGCCTGTCGCGAACGCCGCAGCGATGTCGGTCGAGCCGACGCCGGTGGCGAACGCCCCCACGCCGCCGTAGGTTGTGGTATGGCTATCGCCGCCGATGATCGTCTCTCCCGGCCCGACCATGCCGTTCTCGGGCAGGACCACATGCTCGATGCCACCGCGACCCACTTCGAAGTAGTGCTCGATGCCTTGCTCCGTCGCGAAATCGCGCATCATCTTGGAGAGCGTCGCCGTAGCGATGTCTTTGTTGGGAGTGAAGTGGCTAGGCACGAGCGCGATCTTTGAATGATCCCAGACCTTGGTCGCGCCTTTGATCTTGCGGAATTCGGTGATGGCCACCGCCGCCGAGAGCTCGTTAGCCATGACCAGATCGAGATCGATCGAGATGATGTCGCCCGGACTCACCTCGGCTCTGCCCGAGTGAGCGGCAAGTATTTTTTCGGTGAGGGTCATGGGGCGCGCCATGAGCGAGAACCTCCAAACAATCGGCTTTCTTTATCTTCGTCGATCGCTAGATTCGCGCCTTTTCCAGAGTGACCTACAAGAGCGCTACCACAGCATGGTCACGGTCAGCGTGTCTGTATACGCGCCGGCGCCCACGTCCTGTCCGGCTGGGATGTTGCCGTACACGGTCAGCGTGGTCAAGACGCCGTTGAGGGTGACCGCTCCGTATTGCGACGAACCGCCGGTACCGTTGCCCCAGATCTTGGTCAGGCCCGCGTCCAAGTACACGTTATAGTTGAGATGTTGGGCGCCATTGACCATATAGCGCGGGTTGAATGTCGGCGCGCTGCCCGTGCTCAATTGGATGTTCACGACTTCGCCGGCCGGCGGGAATAACGCGCAGCTGTAGCTGATGGTGCCGTTCGACTGCGTCGGGAGCGCGCTGAGCACGTTGTAATTGCCAAAGCTTATCCCCGACACGACCGCGAACGTGCAATAGTCGGGGTCTGCAAGCGCGGTTGAGGTGCAGCAGAGCGCAATTCCCGCGCCGATGGCAAGAACCGCGACTAGCCTCGTCTTCGTCACGGCGACAGCTGCCCTATTTGGCGAGGGGCACATGGCACGCTGCCAACCTCTGTCACCGCTTGGCGCTTGTTGGGAACGACCAGTTCAAAGGCGCACGCGCCATCGGCATACTCGACCTCCCCAGCATAAAGGCCAGGGCTCAGGTTCTCCAGATAAAACTCACCCCTGTCGGTCAGCTCGGAGACGACCTCGTGGCCGTGAAGCGTCAGCCGTAGTTCACCGAATGAGGGGACCTTCTGACCTCGATCGTCGACGACAACCTTGCCAGTGACCGCCGCCACGCGCTGCACCGGGAATCTGACGAGCGCTCCTCCGCGGTACGGCGGCGCGGCCACCTCTTCGGTCGCGCCGATGCTATAGTCGAGCGGAACGTCCTGGTCGGAGATCTCAACTTTGTTCTGATAATACGACAGAAGATTGGGGATGAGCAGCCGACCTCGTCCATCGGTCCGTCCGATCAGCTGATTGTTGTAGTAGCCTCTGACGCCGCGCACACCAGGAACATCGATGACGGCAAACCCATCCTCGACCGCGCGCGTGAACATGATGCCGTCACCCGCATCGACCAGACCGCCTGACGCCAGCAGCGATTTTTGACTCGATCCGTTCTCCTGGAGATAGCTCGCCTGGTAGAAGCCGTACGACGTTTGCACTTGGAAATAATCATCGTCTTGGATCTCAGACCCTGAGCCGTGTGAAAACAGGTACCCGACGCCTTCACCCAGCGGCAGCGACTGCTGAACCGATATGCCACTACCTCCGCCGGCGCTGCCACCTTGCTGCGACACCGCTCCGAGCGTGTTGGACCCGAGCTGGTAGTTGAGAGACACGAAGTACTGATGCGCGTTGGCGGACGCAGCTCCATACGTGCTGTCGGCTGTCGCCACGAGGTCGAATCTGCGCGACAGCAGCACCGAGCCCGTGAGAGCGGCGACATCCTGGTCGCCGGTATCGCGAAGCCTGCTCGCCGTATAGCTCATGGTCAGGTTTGCGCGCGGGCCGATTTGAAAACCCGTGAAGACGCTGGCCAGGCGGGTGGTCCTGTTATCCGTGGGCGCCAAGCTCGCATTTGCGAAGTTCGAGCTCACCGCGGCCAGCGTCCCGCCGTAGCTGATGAACTTGTTCTGATAGCTGTAGTCCGCTTCTGCCGCGCTGCCCCCGACGCCAGCGGCATGACTGAGCGAGGCGTTGAGGCCGAGCTGGCCTCTTCCCAATCGGAAGCTCGCAGTGGGACCACCGCTGATGACTCCGGCGCCTCCGTTGAGCATCGCGCCGCCTGTGAACCAATCCGTTATGCCGACTCGGTCTTGGCCGATGAAGACGACGGGCCCATAATCGCCGCTCGAGATGTCCACGTTCTCGCGCTTTGCGCCCAGGTTATAGCTATACTCGGACAACCCCCGTGCCAACACCGTTGTCGAGTAGTAGTAGGTGGATGACAGCGTCTGCGTCCGTCCAAATGCGTCGGTCACGACGACCTGCGCATTGCCGCCGCCCGCGACCACGGGGATGTTGGTGATGTCGAACTTTCCCGGGGCTACCGGCTGCGTGCTGACCAGGTGCCCGTTGACGTACACTTGTGCCGTCGACGGAGTCAGCGCTTGTCCGGAGATCCCGATCCCCGGATACTGGATGAAATATGGATTGAGGCCGAAGTCGCGCGACACGCTGATACCGCCGATAAAGGCGTTGCCGCCGAACAGGCCACCGGATGCGAACGTGTCACCCACCACCCAGCGCTTCATGGACGACGGATTGTCGAACGTCGCGTTGGTGAGCCCGCGGATCAGTTTGCCGCCTGGCGCGAACGAAAAGCCGCTGTAGTAGAGATTACCGTTCGAGCTGACGCCGACTTCCGAGAACTCGCTCAGCTGATTGAAGTTTTCCCAATTGACCGCATAATTGAAGAAGGCGCTCGCGTTCTTGCTGTAGACGAGCGCAGGCGCTCGGCTGCCCTGCAGGTCGATGACCGCAGAGCCCAAATAGCTGGGCTGCGCCATGACGTTGAGCGCGAGCGACCGTTCGTTGAACGTATAGCTCACAGCTGGTGCGAGATGCCGAAGCGATACGTAGGGAACCCCATCGATGGTGACGGGTTCAGCGTTGAGGTTGATGATGCCCGCCCGCTTGAGAGCGGCAAGCGGCACGAGAACGTCGCCCGGGCGCACAATAGCCAGGACCTCTCCCTCATCCACGCCATTCACGTTGAAGCTCAGGTAGGCACGCTGCCCTGCGGACGGCTGTGCTGCGGTGGCAATTTCTGACGGACGCGGCGAACTCGCGCGCTGCGCGGATGACGCCTTGGCGACACGGACAGTCCTGGCTTTTGAGCCGCGACGCACGTTTGAGGGGACCGGTGCGTTGGCAGGAGCCTTCGACGTCTGCTGCGGTTGCGTGGCGACGGGAGTAGCTGCGTGATGCCGGTAGCGGATGCGGCAGTTTCCGACGAACCTGGCAGCCACCGATGGGTGATGGATGTGGCCACGGTGCGCTGCGCTTTCGTGGCGCGCCGTGACTCGTGCTCGTGCGGCGGTCCGAGAGCCGTGCGCGTGGCGCGCCTGCAGCGCGCTCCCCGATCCGTGCCCCCGTCCATGCAGAATGCCCCGATCCCCGAAGAGATCATTTGCCAGCGCCGAGGCCAGCACCAGCACGAGAACAAGGGCGATGAAGATGACTCGGGCGGGCTTCAGTCTGGGTTGCTGCGGTGCCGCAGATCGGTCAGAAGACCGCATACTACGCAGCTTTCTCTCACGACGCGCAGGCGCCAGAGGGTGTCGAGACGCTCTTCTTCACCACGAGAGAGTCGACATGAACGACGACCTGCACCGTGCGAACTTTGGCGCAGGGTTTTGACGGCAGCGGCACGTTGACGTTTCGCACCCCACCCGCCAAGATGTACCAGAGCTGGTGCGGCCCGAGACTATAGGTGGTCTCCCCGCTCGCCCCCAGACCAATGACGCTCATCGACGGCACGATGTGTTCCGTCCCAGGATTATCAACCCGGACGCTGAGCACGCCTTTGCTCACGGCGACATCGCTCACATCCGCTTGCACGTGCGTTTGCACCGGCGTCAAGAAGATGGGTATGCTCAATCTGGTCAGCACGCGTACTTGCATGGCAGGGTGTGTTTGGGCCGTGCGCGCGGCCGGCAACTCGTCCAGCACGATGCGATATGTCTTTTCGATGCTACCCGGTTGCAGTTCCGTACCGAGGCGGATATTGCGGCTTTCGCCCGGAGCGATCGTCAGCAGGGTGGGGAAAAAGATGATGTCTGAGGTCGGCGCAAGGTCGATCTCGCCCGACTCACCTTGGGTCCAGCTGTAGGTGTGGACCGAGAAGCTGATGCTGTCGCTTCCTTGGTTCGTCAGCGTGAGGAGGGCGCTCGCACCTGCGCGTGCGAGGTAGATATTCACCGGTGAAACTGCGATATTGCTGGCCATCGCGGGCTCGGCCTTGCCGACGACAAGGCCGAGCGCTGCGATCATGCTCAATGCGAGGGCCGACCCCATTCGGCCCATGTGCAGTCCCAATGCAATCCAGTCCTAGAACGTGACGGTGGCGATGACCGAATCCGTGTAGGAGAGGGCAGGCACGTCCTGGCCTGCTGGGATTTGCCCTGTATCCACCAACCCGAATGGCGCCTTGCCAGCCGAGGTGTAGGTCCACCAGCTCGCGGCGACGTTGCCCCAGACGGTCGTCGTCGCGGACACGTTGCCCGCGCCGGGCGCTGGTTGATAGATCTCATAGCACAGGTACGACGGCGCCCCACCACCGGAGCTCATCGCTCTGGTCGTGGCGCAACCACCCGCTCCGGGATTCGTGCCGGCATTGAGACCCACCGTTGCCACTGCACCCTTCGTGCATGCGACGGTGACCGTCGACGGGAGCGTGAGGGGTGTCACTGCGTTGGCGACGATCGGATCGTACGGGCCGAACGCGATGTTCGCGGCGCTGATCGTGCAGTTCTTGGTGACGTTGGCCGTCACCGTGAATGTGCTCGTAGCGGTTCCCGCGAGCGCGACCGACGACAACGGTAGTGTCGCGAGCGCGACGAGGACTGCTATTCTTATCAGTTTGTTCATAAATCGATTTCATTTCTCCACGAGGCAAGTGAGGCCGGGCGCGCGCGCCCATGAATAAAGGCCACCTATAGGACTCTGGGGGGCCTCACTTGTGACTATCGTCGCTCTTGCGGGGAAAGCTTAGTACGCTGAAGGTCGCTCAGGCGGCTGGGACACGGTAGTCGGGCGCGGCTGCGCGCGGGAGCCTCGGCACGGCCGCGAAGACCACGCCCATGGCGACAAAGACAAGGACGATCCACTGATCGACACGCGATTGATTGGCGAAATTGAAGACCAGCAGTGCCGTCACGGCGAGCGTGCCGATCGCCGGCAGCACCACGCGTGTGAGGTCGGTCACGGGGAAGCCTTTGCGACGAAAGTGCACAACGCAGGCCAGGCCGGTCAGGATGAACGTCATACCAAGGAATATGGACGAGGCGTTCACCACTTCGAGCAGCGCATCGTTGGCCGAGGGCAAGAACCCGGTGAGCAGCGTGACGAACATGACGCCGATGTTGACGGCGAGTATGCTCAAGTGCGGCGTGCCGAAGTTGGGATGGACGGCCGAGAGCGCCCGTGGGAACACAGAATCCCGAGCCATCGAGAAGAGGCCGCGCGAGATGCCAAGCTGTGTCGTCCACAAGGTCGCTGCGGTCGAGACGAGCACGGTGACGACCATGACAGTCGTCTTCCAGCCGCCGCCGAGCTGCACGGCGACGAAGGCGAGCGTGTCGGCCGCGTGGCTGGAGATGCTCGCGAGGTCGGTCACCCTCGAGTAGGCCGCCATGCAGATGATCACGATGACGACGGTGATGAGCAACCCGAAGAGACCGCCAAGCCCTGGCTGACGAGACGTTCCTGAGTTCTCTTCGGAAGCGTAGGTCGAGACCTCCCAGCCGTCCGTCACCCAGATCGAGAGCACCATGGCGGCCAGAAAACCGGTCATGCCGCGCGCGCCGAGCGAGACTATATGCGCGTGGCTGGCGGCGGCCACCGGGTGATGGAAGAGCGCGATCACGGCGAACAGCATGAGGGCAGCGACTTCGGCCAGCAGGAAGAGCCCCGTGGCCCGAGCCGTTGGACGCATGCCGCCGATGAGCAGCGCGCTTGCCGCCAGGACCCAACAGCTGCCGGCGATCGCGACCGCTGGAGCCTGGTTGACGAGCGAGGCTGGCAGCCACCCGAACGACGAGAGCAGCTCAAGCGTGTAGATGCCGGCTGGCACGACCGCCGCGACTGCGGCGAAGAAATACGAAAGCACGACGATCCAGGCGGCGAAGGCGCCGGGTTTGTAGCCGAAGGCGACGCGCGACCAGGCATAGGTTGAGCCTGCGTCGGCCTGATCCTCGCATAGGCGGTGGAAGGCGATCGCGATGAAGACGATCGGGATCGTCAGTGCGATGAGCGAGAGTATCGCGCCCGAGCCGGCCGCTGCGACCATGAGGCCGAACGTCGACGCGATCGAATAGGCGGGCGCCATGCTCGCCGAGGACAGGATCGAGAGGTCGGAAAGTCCGAGAACGCGAGAGAGACGTGTGCGCTTCAACCGAGGAGTGTTCCGCGCGCCACGCCTGAGGGGTCAACGATTAAGCGACTGTAAAGTCGCCAAAGCAACCTCCGGTTCACGACTTGACGATTCAGCAAAGTCACCCGGGGTCCTTTTCCCACACGGGTCTGCTCCGACTAATGTCAAGGACGGTGAACGCCGTCCTTTCTCCCAAATCGCTCGAGCGCATTTGATTAAGGCGTCATGTTGATCGCGTTGAAAACATTAAGGCGCCCGGCGCCTTGATGCGGGTCGCCGATCCTGTCAGCCGTCAACTCGACAATCGAGAGCGCCTGAGCCGGCGTTAGCGCGGCGTCCTTGCTCACCATGAGTCCGACGGCGCCCGAGACGTGAGGCGAGGCCTGCGACGTGCCGGCGAAGAGACCGACCTCCTCCGTGAACGGGCCCTGGAGGCTATCCAAGTTGTCGATCCACTGCAAGAAGTCGATGCAGCCAGGTACCGACGGGGTGCACTTGGTTTGCGTGCCGTCGGGGTCCCCGCCCGGCGCGACGAGCGCGAGCCCGGCTCCGTAGTTCGAGTAGGACGCGACGTACTCGTAGCCGCCCGCAAGCACGTTCTTGCTCGAGTCGCAAAACGCCGACGCGCCAACCGAAATGACGCCCGGATCGGCAGCCGGATAGTCGACCGTGTTGGCATCGTCGTTCCCAGCGGCCGCCACGACGATCACCCCGCTCTTGATCGCGTTGGCCACAGCCGGTTCTTCATACGTGGTATCGGGTGTGCTGCTCCCCAGGCTCAAGTTGATCACTTTGGCACCGTTGGCGACCGCCCAATTTATGGCTGCGGCGATGTCCTGCGTGCTCGCGCCGGGATTCGAGCCATAGGGAAACACCCGCGCCTCGAGGAGATGCACGTTCCAGCCCACGCCGGCCACGTCGATCGCGTTGTTCGTATCTGCGGCGGCTATGCCGCTCACATCACTGCCGTGGCCGTCCTTGTCCTCGATGGTTAGTTTCTTGTCGACGGTGCCGTTTCCCAGATCGTAGACGACCGACGCGTCGACCTTGCCCACGAGGTCGCGGTTGCCCGTGTCGTAACCCGTGTCGATGATGGCGATCTTGACCGTCGTGCTGCCGGTCGTCACGGCCCACGCGCTCGGCATCTGGATCGCAAACATATCCCACTGGTTCGTCGAGCTCGCCGATTCCGTCACGGCGCCGCTCGCGAATTGCGGGTCATTCGGGAGCACGTCGAGCATGTGGCGATAGATAAGCGGACCCGCTGAGAGCACGCCGGGTGCGCCGCTGAGACTCTCTGCCGCCGCGCGTGGATCGCTGCCGGCTGGGATGGAGAACGTCACTGCGCCCTGCGGGTTGGCCTCGCTCAGTTGGCGCGCGCCCATGCGCGAGAGGATCGCCGCGGCTTCGGGCGAGATGCTGCCGCCGTCAAATCGCACGGCGAGCTTTCCATCCGCAATGCTCTCTTGCGTGCTCGTGGGCAGGCGCATGCCGAGCGAGCCGATATGGGCGAATGCGGTGGCGATCCGGGCCGCGCTGAACGTGTGTGAACAGCCTAAAGACTTGGACGTTGTCGCGGTCGGCGTCGGTTGGCTCTTCGGCATGGTGCTCCCACCCCCGCACGCGCTGCTAGAGAGGGCTAGTGCGGCGACGAGCGCCACGAGGAGCAAATGTGATCTCACAGGCTGTTTTGCTTCGCTGAACCGCACCGGCATCAGCGCCTTTCGTTCATTCCTACGGTCGGAATATTTCGGCTTCGGTCTTACGCCTCTTCTTCCTTATGTGCCGCCAATGCTTGATATGACATGGCCCAGCGGCCTGCCGTTACCGCGAATATGAGAGCCGCCAGGAGGCCGATCAAGGTCAACCACTGGATGAAGGACGCCTGCTGCTTCCAGACGTCGTAGATAAGAAAAGCAAGCGTCCACAGGGCCCCGATGGCGGGCAGGGCGATTCCGGTGAACCCATGTCGCTGCTCGCCCTTCTGGCGGGTGTGTAGATAAGCGCAGGCAAGCCCAGTGATGATGAACGTCGCGCCGACGAATATCGACGAACCTGTGACGACGGTGTTGAGCGTTTCCTGCGCGCTCGCAACGAAACCCGAGTAGAGCAACAGCACGATGACCGGGATGCTGACCACGAGCACCGCGACCCATGGGGAACCATATGTCGGATGCACTGCGCTGAGCGCTCGCGGAAGCAGTCCGTCGCGCCCCATCGCGAAGACGGCGCGCGACAAGACCTGCATCGTCGTCCACAGTGCGGCCGCGCTCGAGACGAGCACGTTTGCGACCATGAGCGCCGAGATCCAGCCGCCGCCTAAACGCTGCGCCACGTATGCCAGCGCATCGTCTTTGTGCGCGGAAAAGCCGTCGACGCTTCCCACGTGCATGAAGGCGACCATGCAAAACCACACGAGCGCCATCGTGGCCAAGAGACCGATCAATGCGCCGGCCCCCGGCGTGCTCGCGGCACCCTTGGATTCTTCAGAGCTGTAGGTGGCGAGCTCCCAGCCCGCCGAGATCCAAATGGAGAGCACTGCCCCGACGATGAGGCCGGCGATGCCTGTTGCGCCGATGGTGATGCCAAGCGGCAGGTGCCCGGGTGGGGGTGTGCCTGAAAATGGGTTGGCAAGCGCGATCGCGGCGATCACGAGCAGCGCCACGATCTCAATGCCTAAGAAGATCGCCGAGATGAGCGCCGTCGGGCGGGCACCGATGAAGAGGAAGTAGGTCGAGAACGCGGTCCAGACCACTCCGGCTATTGCGATCGAGAGCGGCGTCGCGGCGACGTGCAGGTGGAGCAGGCTCAGGGCATTGATTGTGTAGACGCCGGCTGGAACTGCGCTCGCGAGCGTGCCGAAGTAATAGGCGATGATGATGAGCACCGCGGTGAACCAGCCCACGCGATCGCCGAACGCGATGCGCGACCAGGTGTAGGCGCCCCCGGCCGCCGGTTTGGCCATCGAGAGTCGCATGAAGCCGATCGCGATGAAGGCGATCGGAATCGTCGAGACGATGACGGCCAGTGGCGCACCGGCTGCGGCGGCCGCGACGACAAGGCCCATGACGGCGGCGATGCTGTAGGCCGGCGCCATGGCCGATGAGGCCAGCACTGAAAGGTCGACGAGTGAAAGCGAGCGGAGCAAACGCCGCACGCCGGTCTGTTCCATGCCTCGCCATTCCTTATACTTGAAGCAACGGACCTTTAGGTCCGTTCGCTTATCGCGACGAACACTTTCCGTACGTTTGTAGCAATGGACCTTTAGGTCCGTTCCGAGCGACTAAGGGGCAGTCGCTGCAGTCTTCGCCGCGCGCCAGGCCAGCGTCAGTGCGGCAAGCGAGGCTCTGTGTCGCACCGCCTCTCGGTCGCCGGGGATATGCAGGCGTTTGACCTCGACGCCGCCCGTGCCATCCGCCAACGCGATGAAGACCAGTCCGACGGGCTTCTCCTTTGTGCCCCCTCCCGGGCCCGCCACGCCCGTGATCGATAGCGCAAGCGTCGCGCGAAACGCCGCTTGCGCTCCGACGGCCATCGCAGCGGCGACCGCTTCGCTCACCGCGCCATGTTGCTCGATGAGCTCGGGCGCGACCTCGAGCAGAGCGGTCTTGGCACCGTCGGCGTACGAGACGACGCCGCCGCGGTAATAATCCGACGAGCCGGCGACCGAGGTGATCATCTCACCCAGCATGCCGCCGGTGCATGACTCGGCGGTGGCGAGAGTCCATCCGCGCTCGCGCATCAGACGTCCGAGGGTTTGCGGCAGCGACGCGCCGTCTGCTGAGAAGATATGTTCGCCGAGGTGCCGGCGGATCTCGGGTTCGAGCTGGTCGATAAGCGCATGTGCGGCCGCTTTCGTCGCCGCCTTGGCGGTGAGCTTGACGTCGACTTGGCCGAGGTGCGCCAGTACCGCGATGCTCGGGTTGACGCCGGTGCGGAAAAGCTCGGCGATGCGCGCATCGACTTCGGATTCCGAGATGCCGACCGTTCGCAGCACTCGCGTGGCGATGGCCGACTGCAGCCCGAATTTCTCCTTGAGTATGGGGATCACGTGGTCGCGCAGCATGGGCTCCATCTCGCGCGGCGGCCCCGGCATGACCACGATGATCTTGTCGCCGGTCTCAAGCGCAAAGCCCGGTGCGGTGCCCTTTGGGTTTTCCAACACGGTGGCGCCTCGGGGGAACATCGCTTGGCGCGCGTTATTGGGCGACATGCGCCGTCCGACGCTCGCGAACCAGGCGTTCAAGTCAGCGAGCGCAGCCTGGTCGAGCTCAAGCGGTCTGCCGGTCGCCGACGCCACCGCCTCGCGCGTGAGATCGTCGATTGTGGGCCCGAGCCCGCCCGCGCAGACCACCGCATCCGCCCTGGTGAGCGCCTCGCGGATCGCTTGCGCGATGCGGTTCTCGTTGTCACCAACCGTGCTCTCGCGGAAGACGTCGAAACCGGATTCGGCCAGCGCCGCGGCGATGACGGAGGTGTTCGTGTCGACGAGCTGCCCGAGGAGCAGCTCCGTACCGATCGTGATGATCTCGGCTGTCGCCATCTCGCGTCAGAGGCAGTCGGCTAAAGAGAGTCGCTCGTCATGAGCCGCCGGCTTTGGTCGGCTTGGGCTCGAGCAGCTCGACGGGGATGCCGTTTGGGTCCTCGACGAATGCGATCGAACGGGAACCGCCGGGAGATTTCTTCGGACCGCGCAGCACCTTGACGCCTTGGGCTTTCAGGCGGTCGCAGACAGCCACTAGGTCGCCATCCACCTCGATTGCCAGATGCTCGTATCTATTGCCGATCTCGTACGGCGGATGTGCTTCAAGGTCGTAGACAAGCTCGATATACGCATCCCAATTCGAGCCGACGAACGCCATGTCGGCGTTGCCTGGGTAGTGGTCGGGCCCGCCCAAAAGCTTGAGTCCAAGCTTTTTCGTGTAGAACTCGATCGACGCATCCATATTGTTGACGAAGATCGAGGTGTGCAAGTACCTCGGCACGCGTTATCCTCGCTTTCTCTTCTTCTTCCGCGACGGCTTCTCGAGCACGGAGAGCTCCCAGCGATACCCGTCAGGGTCGCGAAACCACAGCCCCACGTTCTTCGAGCCCGGCGCCTCGGGACCGATCTCCTCGCCTGGGTCCTCGATGTCGACCTTCTTGCGCTTCAATTCGGCAAGCGCCGAGCGCAGTTGCGCCATGCTGCGCAGGTGAAACGAGACGTGATGGAACGCTTCAGGCCGCGGCGTGCCCCGGTGCAGCACGATGGTCACCGCCTCGTTGCCGATGATGACGCCGCCCGAAAATGCGAACAAGCGCTTGAGGTTGAGGGTCTTGGTCCACCAGGCCGCGCTCTTGCGCGGATCGCGGACGGAGATGCCGAAATGACCGACGGTCCCTAAGTTGATTGGCATGATCGGTGTTTGCCTCGAGTCGTTTTAGTAGTCGACCGGCCGTAGATAGTACTCGTTGATGGCGGTGGTCGAAATCATCGCAGTAGTCGGCAAGTGACGCTTCCAGTGCGTGGCATTCACCCTGCGCGCGACCAGCTCCACTTCGGCCGGTTCGAACCCGGAGGCTATGATGTCTTGCGCCCGATAGCCGACGAGCATCTGATACAGGATGCGGTCCGCGCGCAGATACGTGATGCCGAGGTCCTCTTCGTCGGTCTGGCCGCGGATGAGATCCGCCGTGGCCGGCTTCTGGACGATCTCCTTCGGCACGCCCAGGTGGCGCGCCAGCGCCCAGACCTGCGTCTTGAAGAGGTCGCCGATGGGATTGATCGGCGGCGAGTCGTCAGCGTGCCAGGTGAAGTACCCGAGCAGCCGCTCTGACTTGTTGCCTGTGCCCACCGGCAACCCGTCGTATTTGGCTGACTGGTCGAAGAGCACGATCATGCGCTCGCGCGCCATGACGTTGCCGCGTCTGGTGGGCGATGCGTCAGGCTCGTATTGCAAGTAGCCGTCCACCGCATCGCTGATGTCGATGACGAGGTCGTGGATGCCGGTCGCCTTGATGACAAGACCGCCGTGTTCGAAGCTCTGACCAGACGATGTGCGATATGGCATGCGCACGCCGTAGACGTTCGCAGCCCCAAGCGCTTCTGCGCACAGATATGCGACGACCGCCGAATCCACGCCGCCCGAGACGCCGACGATCGCCACCCGCTTGCCGCGGCGCCCGATCATCTCATCGCGCAGGAAATTGGTGAGCCAGCGCTGCGCCAGGGCAGCGTCTAACTTCAATCCCGTCTCTTCGTGGACGGGCGCGTGGACGACGTGGAGCTTCAGTGCTTTCATTGCGCGCGCCGGAGTTTCGCGCGAGCTGGCCTGTTCGCGACCTCTTCATCGAACATCTCGGTCAGCTCGGAGAGATTGGCTTCGAGATCGCCGAGCGCAGGAAGCGCCGCTCGCGCGATGTTCACGTCGGCGAGCGAGATCGTTGTGCGCACGATGGCCGCGCCGTCGAAGGGCGCTTCCACGCGCAGGTCGCCGAACGGCCCCATCAGCCGCGAGGCTCCGGTGAAACCCTTACCGCCTTCGAAGCCCACCAGGCCGGCGTAGACGATGAAGATACCGTGCTCGGCTGCCGCTACCCGCATGATGTCGCGCCACATGCGGACGTTCGCGGGCTCAGCGTCTTCAAGACCGCGACCGGGGGACGCGCTTGGGATATACAGGATCTGCGCACCTCGCAACGCGGCGATGGTCACTGCGATGGAGTGGCAGGCGTCCTCACAGATGAGGATCGCCGCGCGCCCGTGTGGCGTGTCGAACGCTTGAATCGTGCGCCCTCGCGTGACAAATCGCTCCTCGTCGAACACGCCGTATGTCGGCAAGAATAGCTTGCGGTGGACGTGGCGTATCAGCGGGCTCGCACCGAGGCTCGCGTAAAGCGCGCTGTTGTACAGCTTGCCGCCATCGTCTTCGTAGAAACCGAGCACGACGTCGAAGGGTGGATGGTTCGCGCCGCACGCGCTTCGAGCGGCGCTGGTAAGCCGCTTGAGCACGGTCGACGCTTTCAGCGCCACTTCTGCGATGCCACCCTCGACGAAATACCCCGAAAGGCACGCCTCGGGAAAGACGACCACGCCGGGGAAGCCTTCTTTGTCGTGGCGCAACGCGGCGAAGACCTGCTCGATGCGCTCGAGGTTGGCGTTGACGTCCCCTTTTCGCGGGGCGAATTGCACGAGCGCGAGGCTCACGGTCTGCCGCTGAGCGCCTTGGGCGCGCACGCCGTCGTGGCCCGTGCGCGGTGCGATGCCCACGGTGGCGGGCGCACGCGCTGGCTTTGCCGTCGCGCGTCCGACGCGTGGGCGCGGGGGCTTCGCCTTGGCAGTTGAGCTCTTACGCTTCTTCATCTCGCTCTAGGTGGTCCCTCGCAGCGGCACCATGGCCGCCTCGACCTCGTTGATCCCTATCGTATCGCCGCGTTGGGTATAGCCCTGGCGCGCCAACTCGAACTGCGCCATCGCCGCCGCGCTCTCACCCAGCCTGGCAAGCGCCTTGCCATAGACTTCATGGCCGACCGGGTCGTATCCGTTCTTGGCGACGTAGGCTGACGCGAGCTCCACCGCCGTCTGTGCATCGCCGCTCGTTTCGTCGAGCGAGGCTTCCTCACGCAGGGCTTCGATGGCGGTCAGGTCCTCCTTGAACGCACGCCGATAGCTTGCGCGTGCAAGGTTCGGCTCGCCCTGAGCTCGATAGACGTCGCCCAAGAGCACGAGCCATTCTCCGTTATCGCGTTCCAAGCCAACCGCGCGGCGGCAATCGGCGAGCGCTAGGCTGATCTCGCCCAAGTCCCGTTCCGCTGCGCACCGCCCCGCGAAGCCGAACGGCAAGCTCGGATAGGCGTCGACCGCGGCGTCTTCGTCCGCGATGACGCCTTTGTAGTCGCGCTCGCGGATGAGGATGTCTGCGCGAGTGTCGCGGATGTGCGGGTCGTTCGAGGACATGGCGAGCGCGGTTGCACAGTCCTGTTTCGCGCCTTTGACATCGTTCATGCGGATGCGTATCCAGCAGCGGCCGTTATAGGCCTCCGCATCGTTGGGCGCGAGCGCGATTGCTTGATCCGCATCGGCCAGAGCGCGCGGCCAGTCTGCCATGAGGGCCGCATCGATCGCGCTACTCCTATAGCCCTCGGGCTTGTCCTGGGGAGCCTGCTCCGCGCGATCGCAGCTCTGCCGCGCCTCGGCGAATTTTCCCATAGCCACGTAGACCCCGCAGGCGGGGAGATGGCCGTATGCGCTGTTCGGGCTCAGGTCGGCCAGGGTCGCCGCATCGTCGAGCGCTCCGTGATAGTCCTTAAGATGGGTGCGTAGCGCCAAGCGAGCGCTGACGATGTCGTAGCCCCGCGGGTCAAGCTTCACGGCCTCATCGCAGTCGGATATCGCCGCTCTTGGGTCCTCCCGTGGGAGTTTCCATTGTGTGCCGCACCGTGCGGCATATGCGTCAGCGAACCTGGGGCTCAGCTCGAGCGCGTGGTCGAGATCGGCGACCTCGCGGCGAAAGTCCGCATTCGCGGCGTATGCGAACGAGCGATAGTAGTACATGAAACTATCGTCGGGCTCGAGCTTCACGGCGGCGTCACAGTCACGCAACGCGGCTCGAGGGTGTCCCTTTTGTGCCTCATCCATGCATCGGTAGGAAAGCTGCATGGCGCTGGCCATCGCGGTGACGTGTCTCAGAACCGCGGTGCAGCCGACTGTCAGGGCGGCTGCGCTCAGCGCCAATGCGACCACAGCCGCCCGCACAAGCCGTTGCATGCCGCAGAATTTCGTGGATGCTGCGATCATTTCCAGCACGCGGTGTTCTCGTCGCGATTTCCCGTCTCGGGGTGCCCGAATTGTCATCCCCAAGGTGGAAATGAGGTGCACAAAAGCTGCGAATAACCCGAGCGAAATACCGTCTGATAAGGGTTCTCCCGATGACGAACTCCCGTTCGAAAAAATCCTTGCAACCCCATATTAACCGCTATATAATGTGGGGAAACACCCCAAACACCACTATAGGTAGGGGTGACTTGTCGACCCTCGAACATACGTGTGAAATAAGGGCGAGAGTAGCAACCTTCCATGAGGAAAGGGCAGTTCTGACTCCATGAAGATTCAACGTCGTTTCAGCAAACCCGGGATCGATCCGCTCGACGAAGTGCGCTTCGAGCGCCGCGAATCAATCATCCGCGAGCCCGATGGAACCGTGGTGTTCGAGATGCGCGACCTCGAGGTGCCGGCCGACTGGTCGCAAGTCGCGACCGACATCCTGGCCCAGAAATATTTCAGGAAGGCAGGCGTTCCACAGCCCGATGGGAGTCTCGGGCGCGAGACGTCAGCCCGCCAGGTCGTGCGCCGGCTCGCCGGCTGTTGGACCGACTGGGGGCGCCGCTACAAGTATTTCGACACGGATGAAGACGCGGCCGCGTTCGACGCTGAGCTCAGCCACATGCTCATCCATCAGATGGCTGCACCCAACTCGCCCCAGTGGTTCAATACAGGGCTCGCCTACGCGTACGGTATCAACGGCCCAGCGCAAGGTCACTACTATGTCGATCCCGACACCAAGGAGTTGGTGCGAGCCAAGGATTCCTACACGCACCCGCAACCGCATGCGTGCCTGCCGGGTCGCGCCATCGTTGATACGCCCGCCGGCCCGCTGAGCATCGGGGAAATCGTCGACAAGAACCTGGTGGGTTTGGAAGTATTTGACAAGGACGGCGTTACGGCGGTCATCGCTGTGGCTAATAACGGAATCAAGCAAGTATTGAGAGTCAACCTTGAGCTTGGGAAGTACATTGAAGCGACCGCAGATCACCTGGTCTTGGTCGCTGATCCGACGAAAGGGTCGTCATGGAAGGCTGTGGGGCAACTCCAGAAGGGCGAGAAGCTCTATCGCCGTTTTGACGCTGAAGTAGTTAGGGTTCTTCATATTCTTGATGCTCAACGGCTTGATACGCCGATCGCGCTGTCGGTTGTGCCAGCGATGCGCGATGCCGCGAACCAGCGGCTAGCAACCTTAGGAAAGCCAACGCTTGTTGAGGTCAAAGTCCTTTCGGTTGAGGCAGTTTCCGAAGAAGTCGTCTACGACATAGAGACTGCGAGCCACTCGTTTCTTACCAACAGCGTCGTTGTTCATAATTGCTTCATCCAATCCGTAGATGACGATCTTGTCAACGACAACGGCATTATGGACCTGTGGGTACGAGAGGCACGTCTTTTCAAATATGGCAGCGGTTGTGTGTCAGCGCGATCTTTTGTACCAATCGTGGGTCGGGGAATGGTGCGCATCGGCGATCTATTTCAAGAGGTTTCGCGCCATCGGCCTATCATGAACTTCGATGGGAAGGGGCGCTTTGTAAACGTTAAAGACCTTGGCCTAAGGACAATCTCGCTTGACAAGCACACAGGACGACTTGTCGAGGACCCGATCGATTTGGTGTGGTCATACGATGTTGCTCAAGAAGATAAGGTCACGGTGAAGTTTGACACTGGAGCGCGAGCGACAGTTTCAGCGTGGCACCCTTTTATGGTTTGGGATGGCCGCCAGATCGTAGAGCGTCGAGCCGATCAGCTTATCAGCGGTGACGCTGTCCTCGGACCGAATTCATCGGCGCGCCGGCTCATCGACAAGAACGCATCTGACGACACGCTGACGTACGACGCGCCGTGGTTCCACACGGCAAAGACCCTAAAGGTTACGCCCGATACCGATCTCGCTTGGCTGGTTGGATATTTCTTAGGAGATGGCAATCTCGGTTACCGCGATCAACGGATTAGACGAACCAACAGGGAGTACTCGTACCGAAGCTTGCGGCTCCGGTTTTTCGATGAAGATCGCGAGCCTCTTGAACGAGTCGCTCGGATTCTCCGCGAGCGCTTTGGTGCAGGTAGCTCGATTTCTCGCGATGGACGCAACAGCAAAGGACTGTCCCTTACGTGTACCAAGGCGTCAGCAACCGCTTTCTTTGCCGCGGCGGTTCATGCGCCTGGTGCAAAAGGGGCGACTCTTCAGGTTCCAGATTTTGTTCGGACGGGCGACGCGGAGTTGCAGCTCGCGTTTTTGGCGGGTCTCGTCGACTCTGATGGCTCGGTCTCCCGGGGCAAGGCCCTGTACTCATCCGAATGCCGCTCTTTTGTCGAGGAAGTTTCAGCCATGGCGTCGCTCCTGGGGCTTGGAGGTGGCTTGATCGATGGCTCCTGCGTTTGGGCAACAACAATCGTGCGAAGGTCCACGACTGCTCGTCGTGCCCACGCACTGGCAAAATATCTTGTTACGCCCAAGCACGTCATCGCACTGCAAGACGCAACTCGTGCGTCGCGCCGCAGGCTGTGCATGCCCCTCGACGCCGACCTGGGCGAAAAGATTTTCTCAAGAACGGACCGTTATGGACTGCATGGCTTTTCCGCAGGCGAGCGTTTCCACGTCGGGCGTCTTGTCTACGAAGGAATTATTAACCCCGCTAAGATTGAGGCTGCCATCGCTGCGAAGCCTGAGCAGGAAATCGATTCCGAAACGGAGCTCGTGCGATTTGCGGCTGAGGGAATCGCGTTTGTTACCGAGATCGGTCCATGTGTCCAGAATGTTGCGTTTAACGACCTGACGACCCGAAACACCAACACATACTTGGCCGGCGAGCATGGTTTCGTCGTTATCCACAACACCGGCACAAACTTCTCTAACTTGAGAGCTGAGGGCGAGAAGCTTTCCGGCGGCGGCACCTCAAGCGGCCTGATGTCATTCCTACGCGTGGGTGATCGCGCGGCGGGCGCCATCAAGAGCGGCGGCACGACGCGTCGCGCCGCTAAGATGGTGATCCTGGACGCCGACCATCCGGATATCGAGAAGTTTATCAATTGGAAGGTTGAGGAAGAGAAGAAAGTCGCCGCGCTCATCGCAGCGGGTTACTCGAGCTCGTATGAGGGCGACGCCTATTCGACCGTTTCCGGACAGAACTCGAACAACTCAGTCCGGATATCCGACAAGTTCATCGACGCAGTGCGCAATGATGGCACGTGGGATCTTCTCTGGCGCCGTGACAAGAGCGTGGCCCGAACCGTGCGAGCCCGAGATCTGTGGGATCAGATAGCGCGCGCTGCGTGGGCATGCGCCGACCCGGGCATCCAGTACGACGATATCATCAACTCATGGCACACCTGTCCGGCCGGCGGTCGAATCCGAGCAAGCAATCCGTGCTCCGAATATATGTTCCTAGATGACACGGCGTGCAACTTGGCAAGCATCAACTTGATGAAATTCTATGATGCTGAGAGGGGGCAATTCGACGTCGATGCCTTCCGCCACGCATGCCGGCTATGGGCGATCGTGCTCGAGATCTCCGTGCTCATGGCGCAATTCCCAAGCCCCGAGATCGCGCGCAAATCATACGAGTACCGCACGCTCGGACTCGGGTACGCCAACCTCGGCACGCTTCTCATGGTCTCTGGTATTCCGTATGACTCGCCACGTTCTCTCGCCATCACAGGAGCGATCTCCGCTATCCTCACGGGAGAATCGTACGCGACGTCGGCCGAAATGGCGGGTGAGATCGGCCCGTTCCCACGCTACAAAGAAAACGCCGAGCAGATGCTGCGCGTCATGCGCAATCACAGGCGCGCCGCCTACAACGCCTCGGGTTCGGAATACGAAGATGTCTCAGTCGTCCCGATGGGGATCGACCAAGCTCTCTGTCCACCCTACCTGCTGTCGGCGGCACGAGAGTGCTGGGATACTGCAGTCGAGCTCGGCGAGCAGCACGGCTATCGTAACGCTCAAGCAACTTGCATCGCTCCTACGGGTACCATCGGGCTGCTTATGGATTGCGACACGACCGGTATCGAGCCGGATTTCGCGCTGGTCAAGTTCAAGAAGCTATCCGGCGGCGGCTACTTCAAGATCATCAACCAGTCCATCCCCATGGCGTTGCGCAACCTTGGTTACGGTGAAGAGCAGATCGACGACATCGTGCGCTATGCGAAGGGCTCTGGCTCTCTCTATGGCGCTCCTTACGTCAACGTCGAGACCTTGCGCGCCCGCGGATTCACGACTGAGGACATCATCAAGATCGAGAAGGCGCTGCCGACGGTCTTCGAAATCGGTTTTGCCTTCAATCAATGGACGCTCGGCGAGGACACGCTTCAGCGTTTGGGGATCACAGCGGAACAGTACAACGCTACGGATTTCGACCTGTTGCGCCAGCTCGGGTTTAGTCGCGAAGAGGTTGACGCGGCGAACAACTACATCTGCGGTACCATGACTATTGAGGGGGCCCCACACCTCAAGGAAGGCCACTATGCCGTCTTCGACTGCGCCAACAAGTGCGGCAAGTTGGGCAAGCGCTTCATCCATCACATGGGGCACGTGCGTATGATGTCGGCCGCGCAGCCATTCATCAGTGGCGCCATTTCAAAGACCGTGAACTTGCCGAACGAAGCGACGGTCGATGAGATCAAAGAAGCTTATATGCGGTCGTGGGACTTCGGTTTGAAAGCGATCGCGCTCTATCGTGACGGCTCCAAGCTCTCCCAACCGCTTTCGAACAAGTCGAGCGACAAGGCGGCCACGGATAGCGATCGCCAACTCGCTTTGTCGGAGGAGTTCGCCAAGCAGCTCGAGGAGGCGCGCAAGCAGCGCGCCGAGGAGTTGCGTCCTGATGAGATCCTCGCGGCGGCGCAGCGCATCTTGGCCAACGCCACCAATACGGACTTCAAGCGCAAGGTCGCCCAAGCGCTCGAGCGCAACCGGTTGCCGGCTAAGCGCCGCGGCTGGACTCAGAAGGCCAAGATCTCGGGCCACACGGTCTTCCTGCGGACTGGTGAATACGCAGACGGGACCCTGGGTGAGATCTTCGTCGACCTCCACAAGGAAGGTGCCTCTTTCCGAAGCCTTTTCAACTGCTTCGCGATCGCGATCTCCATCGGTTTGCAATACGGTGTACCGCTTGAAGAGTTCGTCGACAAGTTCGTGTTCACGCGCTTCGAGCCAAACGGATTCGTCGACCATCCTAACATCAAACACTGCACGAGCGTGGTGGACTACATCTTCCGCGTGCTCGGCATGGAGTATCTCGGTCGCACCGACTTCGTCCAAGTCAAGCCCGAGGACAAGGATGTCGACGAGACTCACAACGACGACCACGCACACGCGGAGTTCGAGGCCCGTGTGAGCGCACAGCAGGCGACGGAGGAAGGCTCATCGGCTACGCCTCAACCAGCGCCGACTGCGGCTCAAGCTCGCGCCCCACAAGTGACCGCTTCACCTCGCGCTATCGTCGATCCGGAGCTCGCGTCGCAGCTCAACGCGTTGCGCTCGCGCGAGGCGCAGATGGCGTCGCTCATGGGCGATGCGCCGCTCTGCGACGTGTGCGGATCGATCACTCGACGCAATGGTGCATGCTATGTCTGCGACAGCTGCGGACGAAGCATGGGCTGCTCCTAGGGCGCCGCTCTCGCGGAGCATCTCCCGGATCTACGATAGAGGCGCCGATGACAGCGGCGCCTCTGCTTTTCTGCTCCTCCGCCGACGAGGGAAGCCGATGCGCCTCATTCAATGTGGCGCTGCATCATGACGTCCGCTGAATCGGCGATCGAAAGCCGTGATCCCCTCATCTCGTCCGCGACGTTTTTCGCCTGCTTCTTGTTCGACGTCGCCGATACCATAGATCTGAGCAAGCTCAGCAGCATCAGCGGTGAGAGCACAGAGCCAGCTCCGCTGCTGCGCACGATCCCCTCGCCGGAAGCCATCCAGTTCGCGGTGCCACCTATCGCCGCGAATCTTCCATCCCTGACGCTGAGCGGCCACGCAGCTGCGGTGCGCGTGAAGATCTACGACTACGGGGTCGTCTCCATCCGTTTCTCGTTCCCGTATACCGGTCTGTGGGCGGGGCTCGTCGGCCTTGCCGCCGATCTGCGCAGCGACGACCGCCTAGTCACCGCCGCGCGTCGCCTCCTGCACGATGTGCTGGATGACTGCACCGCTGCGCTCGACGAGCCGCATAAAGCCCTTGTCGAAGACTATTTCGTCGCCGCGGTGGAGCAGCTCGACGAGCCCGTAGAGGCGGCGAAGCTGCTCGGAGACTTCCGGACATCGCTCGTCAAGCTCATGCTCGCCGAACCGCAGGCGCTGTCCGAGGACGAAGAGATTGAGTCCGTGCGCTTTCACTTCAGCTACTTCCCGGACGACCTGGTCGTCGTGCAGTGGGATTCGGCGTTCATCTACGACAGCCGTGCGGATGCTGAGGTCGTCCTCGACCTGCTGGAGTTTGCCAACTCGCAGCTCGTCGAGTTCCGCACCTACGACGCCCGCCTCGACGCCGAGCTTGACGCCATCTATTCCGGCGACTTCCCGCCGCTGCAACGCTGGCAGCGCAACCGGCGCCGTGACACAGAGCAACGCGCCGCACAACTGCGCTATCTCTTGGTGGATATCAGAGAACTGGCGGACCGGGCAAGTAACGCGCTCAAGATAACGGGCGATGCCTATTACGCCCGCATCTATCGTGCCATCGCCGCGCGACTCGGCCTGGACGTGTGGCAGCGCCAGATCGAGAGCAAGCTTGATTCGGTCGGTGACGTCTATCGCTATCTCGTCGATCAGGCGCAAGTCGCACGCGGCGAGTTCCTCGAGCTCATCGTCATCGTGCTTATCGCGATCGAGATCGTCGTCGGGGTTGTGGGCCTGCGCCACTAGGAACTGGCGGCATCGCGCGTCAGATCTTTGCCGAGAGCTTCTCCACGATAGGCCGTACCGCTTCGAGCGCGGTGGCGGCTGAGATCGCCGCGAGGGCGCCGATGATCACGAGGATCACGTCGCGCTGTTCTTCAGCGGCGACGTCGGACCACTCGACCGCCACGAGCTGATCGGTCTGGTCGAAGGCTCTCGTGCGCGAGCCCTCCCACGGGAGCACCGTACCGCCGAAGAAGCGCAGGTCGACGATGTTGGTCAGCGCCGAGACATCGAGCAGCGCTGGTCCAGATTGCGAGGATAGCGTCATGATTTGGACCGAGCGATCCGTGAAGGTCGGTGATGCCGCTAGCGGAGCGCTGAATTCGCACTGGATAACGCCCTGACCGTGCTTATGTGCCTTGACCTTCGCCGTGAGGGCCGGCGGTATCCGGATGACAACAGCCGGGACGTTGCCAGCCAGTTGGCTCGCCGTCATATCCGGTAGCTGCGGCGTGGTGATCCCGAGGCTGGCCAAATCAGCTCGCTCCGTGGGGATGGGCGTCATGTGTATTCTCTTCACGGCCTGGACGAGAGCGGCGACGGATGCGTTTGATGCCGCCTCGTCCATGGACGCGCACGTGGGGTGACCTCCGACGAAGCCTCCCAGCGTGATGGATCGCGTCGCGGCTGTCACCACGAGCAGTAACTCATTGCTATTGGTAATGACGATTCTCGGCAGTTGGGTGCCGAACGGCATCACTTCGTCACCCACAAAGCGTGGAACCGCTTGCACCGCCGGCGGACGCTCTTCGAAGACCACCCCGAACACTCTATCTGAGCCCGGGTGATAGGCGGTTATCCACCTCGTCAATGCCAGAGCGCAAATGCCCACCAGCGCTGCGAGCAAACCCCAGTAGATCGTCGGTCGCCAATTCATCCCGCCCGGGTTCTCCTGCATGGTTGAGGAGGCCTGGCCCCGCTAAGGGGTCGGCCGGCGAGCGACAAGCTCCAGCTTGGTCCCCACCGCGTCTTCGAAGAAGATCGCCGGGTAGAGCTCTGACGCTGACCACTCGATGTTGTACGCACGCATCGGCCCGAGAAGATCGTGCCAACGCTGCAACTCCGCAGACGCCGCGACGCGGAACGCGATTCGCGTCAGCGGCGGCGTCATCGTGGAGTCTTCGATAAAGCCGATAAAGAAGCCGGTCTTCCCCGATGCTTTGGGCTCGTAGTACTCGACGGCGTTGTATGGCTTGTCGTCCGACGGATCATCCCAGTCGCCGTGCTCGTCGACGTGCGCGAACCGTTTCTCCGGAAGTCCGAGCGCAGGCATGAGCTCGTCGTAGAACGCCTCGACCGCTTTGAGCGAGCGCACCCGCACGTCGATGTGATCGAAGCCCAAAAATGCTGTCACTGCCTATCGGTTCGCGCGGTAGACGAGCGATTCAAAACCCTTGAACGTCGTGGTCTTCCACACCGACATCCCATTGCGTTCTGCGACGGCGCGTGACGGCATGTTGATCGGCCGGATGAGCGATATGACGTACGGGCATCCGAGAGCGGCGAAGGCATACTCTTTGCACGCCTGTGCGGCTTCGGTCGCATAGCCCTTGTGCCACTGCGAACTCTTGAACAGGTAGCCGATCTCGACCTCATCTGCGCCGTCCACCTCCTGCAAGAGCAGACCGCACTGTCCAAGGAACTCGCCATCCTCTTTTCGCTCTACAGCCCAGAGCCCGTGCCCGTGCTGTGGATAGCGCTCCTCAACCATCCAGTCGATCCATTGCTGGGTCCCGTGCTCGTCACGCGTGGCGGGATAGTAGCGCATGACGAGTGGGTCGTTGAACATGGCATAGAGCTCGTCGAAATCCGACTGTCGCAGCTCGCGCAGCCGCAAGCGTTCCGTCTCCAGAATCACAGCGCTGAGCGGCATTTGATGCCTGGTCTCCATCGCCAAGGGCTTCGTGCCGTAACAGTGAACTCACTGCACGCACGAGGTACCTCCGAGCATGCACGTCGTCCTTATCGTGGCCGGGTTCGTGGTCATCGCCGTTATCATCTTCGATATCTTCGCGTCGGTGCTCGTGCCCCGGCCGGTGCGCAGCGCGCTTCTGGTGAGCGCGTATCTGCGCCGCTACACGTGGCGGGCCTGGCGCAGGCTGTGCATCGGCATCGAGCCACCGCAGCGAAGAGATTTTTTCCTAGGCATCTACGCGCCGTTCGTCATGGTCCTGCTCCTCGGCGGCTGGGTCTTCGGCCTCATCCTCGGCTTCGGGCTCGTGTTCTTAGGACTTCAAGACGGGCTACGACCTCCGCCGACCGACATCGGGGCTGCGATGTACTACGCTGGTACGTCGCTCCTCACCATCGGCTATGGCGATATCGTCGCGGTCGGATGGCCGGCGCGCGTCGTCTCGGTCACCGCCGGCGCCACCGGCCTGGCGACAGTCGCCATCGTCCTCACCTTCCTCTTCTCGCTCTTCGCGTCGTTTCAGCGCCGTGAGGTCTTCGTGGTGATGCTCGACGCGCGCGGCAGCGCACCCCCCTCCGGCGTCAGCGTGCTCGAGACGTACGCCAGCTTCGATCTCGTCCACGATCTGCCACGCTTCTTCGAGCAAGGCCAAGTCTGGTGCGCGGAGGTGCTCGATACCCACCTCGCCTACCCAGTGCTCTGCTACTTCCGTTCGAGTCACGTCGACGTCTCATGGTTCGCAGCGCTCGGCGCTATGCTCGACGCCGCCACCCTCGTCATGTCTACCGTTGAGGATGTGCCTAAGGGCCAAGCCGCCATCTTGCATAGCGTCGGCTCGCACCTCACTCACGACCTCGCTAAATATTTCGGGCTGCTCGGCGACGACAACGTGCTGGTGGAGCGCGACGAGTTCAGCGCGGCGCGGATGCGTCTCGCGGCTGCCGGCTACACCCTGGCTGATGAAGATCAAGCGTGGGATGCTTTCCAGCGACTGCGCGCCGAGTATGCGAGCGCGCTCAATAACATGTCCCGTAATTGGGCGATCACGCCTGCGCAATGGATCGGGGATCGCTCGCCCATCGGTGCGCGGCACTAAGGTCCATGCCAGCGATTTCGCGTCCGGCAAAACGTGTGCGCGCGGGAGACCAAGATGCGGCGCACCGCAGGCGCCCGGCTCGATCCAGCCTGGAGACCGTCAGGAAGCGCATCGTCGCCTGCCGGCGTTGCCCGGAACTGCGCGCCTACTGTCTGCGGATCGCCCGGGAGAAAAAACCTCAGTTCGCGACCCAGACCTACTGGGGCAAACCCGTGCCGAGCATCGGCCACGCCTCCGCGCGGCTTTTCATCATGGGGCTCGCCCCCGCGGCGCACGGCGGCAATCGCACGGGGCGGATGTTCACCGGAGACGGTTCCGCGCTGTTCCTCGCCCGCGCGCTCTACCGCGCAGGCTTCGCGACCCAGCCCACCTCGGTTCGGCGCGGCGATGGCTTCGAACTCAAAGACGCTTTCATGTCCGCTGCTCTACGGTGCGCGCCGCCCGGCAATCGCCCGACGCCCGTCCAGCTCGTCCGATGCGCCGATCACCTGCGCGCCGAACTTGACATCCTCACATCGCTCAAGGTCGTGCTAGCACTCGGCAAGATCGGCTTCGACAACATCCACGCTCGCCTTCGGGAGCGCGGGTACACAAGCCCCACACGTCCTGCCTTCAGCCATGCAATCGAATTCCGTCTCAGCGCGCCGGGACGCAGCGACATCATCCTCATGGGCAGCTATCACCCGAGCCGGCAGAACACGAACACGGGCCTACTCACTCAAGCGATGCTGAACAGAGTTTTCCTGCGAGCGCGACAGTTGCTCGAGCGCGGCTGAGTCGCGCGCGGCATCGCATCTGCTTCACGCGTTGTTGCGTGCGAAGTCGTTGATGGCCTTGGCCATCGCCGCCAGACGCCGGCTCTTCGCACCATCCGTCCACCCGCTTGAGTGCGGCGACATGATGACGTTGTCGAGTTCGTGGAACGGCAGGTCCGATGGACGGCGCACTTCGCCCGGTGCATGCGGATAATGGTACCAGACGTCAAGCGCTGCCCCGGCGATGCGTTTGCCGGCCAACGCGTCGTACTGGTCCTGTTCGACGGCGATGGCACCGCGAGCGACGTTGACGAGTAGCGCGTTCGATCTCATGATGCCGAACCGCCGGGCATCCATGAGCCCCCGCGTCAGCGGCGATAATTCGCAGCACAGCACAAGCCCATCGGCCCAGCGCACGAGACGGTCGACATCGGTCGCGTCGTCGAGCTTGCCGAAGAACTCCAGATTAGCGCTTCCCGCACGCGCACGCTCCGGGTGCAGCGTCACCGCAGCGCAGCGCATGCCGAACGCGGCGGCGCGCAGCGCGATCTCGTGTCCGATGCGGCCGAATCCGACCATTCCCAGGTTCGACCCATACAACTCCCCCAGCATGCCACCACCACCATAGAACCCGTAACGCCACTCGCCGCGGCGCAGCGCTGCATCGCTCTCCAGCAGATGCTGACGCAATGCCACCAAATAGCCAATCGTATACTCCGCCATCGGGATCTCGTGCCCTCTGCCGTTGAACACCTCAACGCCGGGCGGCAGCGCAGCCCGGTCGATGTGCTCGGTGCCGGCAGCCGGACAGACGAGCAGGCGCAGCCGTGTGCTCGCTCGCCCCATCTCAGCGGTGAAGCGGGCGCTGACCAGGACGTCCGCGCGCGCGAGCTCTGCGTCGCGCCGTTGCGCGTCGTTGCGGTCGACGACCGCGAAGGTCAACGACCGATCGAGCAGCGGTGCGAGCTCGTCGTTCCAGATAGAGTCGAATGAGACGACGTGCATGCAGGCGCTAGTGACGACGGAGCACGGCGATCATGCGCCATGCCTCAGGGCCGCCCGCGATCGGGACGATGGGATCGATGTCGCCATACCAACCCACGAGATCGAATGCGCCGCTGGCCAGCGCGACGTATTGAAATCCCCCGCGCATCCACATGCGCTGTAACCAGCGCATCTCCAAGCGCTCGGCACGATGCCGCTTGCCGTTTGCGGCCTTCGGCTCGATGGACATGTTGGCGATGAAGGTCTCGGCCACCGGGTCCACCCGGGTGATGGAAAAGCGCGCCTTGACCGTCAGGTCGCCATCGCTTTGCGTCCAGCGGTCGACCGTCCGGCTGCGTGACGCACCGAAATAGTCCGAAGGATGGGTGAACTCGACGAAGAGCAGTCCGCTCTGCTTGAGCGCATTGGCGGACGAGCGCAGCGTCGCGATCGCGTCTGGCTCGGTCGTGCACTGCGCGAAGGAGTCGAAGAGGCAGAGTACGATGTCGAACCGCTGGGCAACGTGAAAGGTCCGCATATCCCCGCGGCGCAACGTGACGTCCACGTTTTCGCGCCGGCACAGCTCCCGAGCATAGGCGAGCATCTCCGCGTTGATGTCGATCCCGTGGCAGGTGAAGCCGCGGCGGCCGAGCTCACGGAGATGGTGTGCGGGGCCGCAAGCTAGCTCGAGCACGCGCTTCGGATGCTTCATCCCGTAGCGCGCGGCAAGTGTGAGCAGCCCGTCGCACTCCGCCGGGATGTCGCGAAAGCCGAACGCCACGTCGTACAGACGGGGCTTGCGGTACATCGCTAGATCTGCGCCGACCCTCTTCGCCCCGTCATCGCGGCGCGCATCGCCAGCTTTACGGCGTGACGACGGCATGACGCTGGTGCTCGATCCGTTCGCAAAGCTCTTCCGCTGGATAGGTGAGTATCTCGGCCAGGGTAGGGTGCAGGTGGGGCATCTCCAAGACGTCATGGCAGCGAGCGCCGAAGTAGATGAGCGCGATGGCCTCGTGGATGAGATCCGACGCCTCGGTGCCGACGATGGCGACGCCCAGAATCCGGCCATCCCCTGCGGCGAGCATCTTCACGAAACCGGCCGTCAACTCTGCGGTGATCGCCTTGCCGAGATCCGCGAACGGGAAGGTCGCCTTCTCGTACGAGATCCCGCGTTGCTGGCACTCCCGCTCGCTCAGGCCCGCGATCCCGACCTGCGGATCGGTGAACACGGCACGGGCCGACCAACGATCGTAATCGATCGCCTTCTGTAGCTCGGAGAACGCATTGGCAGCGGCAAGCGCCCCGCCGTACACCGCGATGTGGACGAGCTGCCATTTCCCGGTCACATCCCCGGCCGCATAGATCCGCGGGTTTGTGGTGCGCAGGTGCTCGTCGACCTTCACTCCGCCCTGATCGTGGGCGACGCCTGCGGCATCGAAACCGAACCCTTCGACATTGGGCCGGCGGCCGAGCGCGACGAAGATCTCCTCGGCTTCTATCGCGATCTCGCGATCGCCCGATTGCGCGATGACGCGTTTACCGCCGGCCCGCACCTCAACGCGGCGCAGGGCGGTGCCGCAGACGACGCTGATGCCATCTTTTTCCAGCCAGCTGCGCAGCGCCTCGCCGATGTCCGGGTCTTCTGCCGACAACAGCGTCGTGCTGCGCTGCACGATCGTCGTGATCACTCCCATGCGGGCGAGATACTGGGCCAGCTCGACCGCCACATCACCGCCGCCGAGCACGGCGACGCTCTTGGGCAGCACCTTCAGCTCGAGGACGTCATCGCTTGTCAGGAAGCCGGTCTCGCGCAGTCCAGGCACCGGCGGCACGTTGATCACAGAACCGGTGGCGATGAGGAATCGTTGCGCGTGGACTGTGTGATCGCCGATCTGAAGCTCGGTCGGGCTCACAAAACGCGGCTCGCCGCGCAGCAGCGGAAACCGCTCGAGCCCCTCGATGCGATGGTCGGCGAAACCGCCGATGATGCGGCGCTTGCGCTCGATGATGGCCGGCACGTCGATGCGCACGCCAGCCGGCGTCACGCCGAGCGCCGGAGCGAGGCGCATCAGATGGGCAATCTCCGCAGAGCGCAGCAGGGTCTTCGACGGCATGCAGCCGCGCAGGATGCACAGACCGGCCAAAGGGCCGTTCCCGTCGGCGATCGCGACCGATTTGCCCATGCTGGCCGCGGTGGTCGCGGCAGCGTATCCCGCACTGCCACCGCCCAGCACGCAAAAATCGAATTCTCGTGTGGAGCTCATGCCGGGCTATTGCGCGTCAGCCGCTGGCGCGCCTTCGCGCGACTCTCCGAGGAAGAGCATGCCGGCGCGACAAAAGCTGGCCGTCGCTCATGCCCACCATCCGCAGACTATGCCGTTGCCGTATCTCGGGGACGATTCACGACGGCGTCATCGAAGGCGCAGACTTTGTCTTTGCCGGCGGTCGAGTCGCGCTCGAGACCGTGAGCTTCGCGCCCCCCTGCGTGCCGACCAAGATCATCGGCGTGGGTCGCAACTATGCGGACCATGCAGCCGAGATGAACAACCCGCTGCCGTCCGAACCGCTGCTGTTCTTGAAACCCCCCTCCGCGCTCAATCACCACGAAGGGGACGTCGTCTACCCGACGCAAAGCCGGCACGTCGATTTTGAAGGCGAGCTGGCGCTCGTGATCGGGGAGCGCTGCAAGAACGTGAGCCGCGAACGGGCTTCAAGCGCGGTTTTGGGCTACACGATCTGCAACGACTTCACCGCCCGCGACCTGCAGCGCACGGATGGGCAATGGGCGCGCGCCAAAGGCTTCGACGGCTTCGCACCGCTTGGGCCGTGCATCGTCACCGGCATCGATCCGCACACGCTGCACGTCCGCACGCTCGTCAACGGCGACGTGAAGCAGGACGCGCCCGTCAGCGATCTGATCTTCGGCATCCCGGCGCTCATCGAGTACATATCCGCAGCATTCACGTTGGAACCGGGCGACGTCATCACGACCGGCACTCCGGCCGGTGTCGGGCCCGTGCACGTGGGCGACGTGGTCGAGGTGCAGATCGACGGCATCGGGTTGCTGCGCAACCGCATCGTGGCCGGATAGCCTACTGCGAGAGAAACGTGTCCTCGGTGACGGCGAGATGGAATGGCTGGTTGGCGGCGAGCGTCACGTCGTCTCCTTTGCGCAGGAAGTCCACCAAAAAGAACCCGGGGACCATCATGTTCGCGATGTCTTCGAGCGCTGGCGCCGTTCCATTTTTCTCGTTGGCGTCGGCCACGACACTATCGCGCGTGATGGCGACGTCCACTTGCGTCCCATCGCCTAACAATATCGGGTCGAAATCGACCTTGAGCGACCCGTTCTGACGTCCGCCGTGCGCCGGCTTGCAGACTGACACCTTGCCGGAGCCTGTCGTGCCCGCGGGGATCGCGACCCGCGATCCGGCCATCACGTTATCGACCACGCGAAACGTGAATTTGTCGCCCACCGAGCAGTGCGCGGTTGAGACCGTCTGCAGCATGACGATCTTGACGAGCGTGCCTTCGCCGATGAGGCTGTCGCGCGTCTCGTCGTTTTGCGGGGTGCTCGCGTGCTCGATGGCCGTGGCCTGGCCTGCCATGCCGAGCGTCAACAAGGCCATGGCGGCGCAGAGGGTGATAAGGTGGCGCATATTCATGCTATTAAATCCGCCGGATGACCAGCGCCCGCTCCTCTTCTTGGCGGTTGTCCGACCGCCGACCTCTCCCATGAGGCCGCCACCACGGGCCCACGGATATCCCGCGTAGGCGAAGCTGAGACAGGCGTTAGACGACTGCCTGGCCGTCCAATATGAGCTGCGCCCAGCGCAGCGCCTCGCCGTCGCCCGGACGGCGGTCGGGCAGCGCCGCATAGTAGAGGCCCTCGCGCCGCTGCTCGTACCAGCCGGCGAAGATATACAGCTGGTCGATCTCGTGCTGCTTGACAAAGCACCGAGGTGCGTCTGCGGGCGCGAAGCTCTCCGCTAGCATCTTGCCGAGCAACTCTGTGGCGCGCGTACGATCCGGCAGCCGCCGTGGCAGTCGCTCGCGCGCGGCGAGACGCCCACCGCAGAACAAAAAACAGGCCTCTTCGGATGGGTCCGCGGCGCCAGCCAGCACGACCGCGTGCAGGCGGGCGGCCGCTTCCAAGGCTGAATGACGCCCGCGCAGGCGGCGCAACCTTTCGAGCCGCTCTTCTTCCCGCGCAGCAAGTTCGGCTTTGCCGCGCGCTGCGGCCTCATCGCGACGACGAGCGACGGTGAGCAGCACTTCATCCGCGCTGCCTTCGATGAAGGCCACCGCCTCCTCGAGCAACGCCTCACGTTCGGCAGGCGGCAACACGACCTGCGTGTCCGCTTCGCCGCAATCAAGACCGAGCGCGTCTTGCAACGCTGCGACAGCGCCGCGCGCCGCTGCCATGCTCCGGTACGGGCCGTAGTAACGGGCGCCGTCTTGGCAGAGGCGCGTGGTGGTCAAAAGCCGCCCATGCGGCCCCGACTCCACCTTGATGAAGCCGAACTGCTGGAAGTTGCGCAACCGGTCGTTGAACGGCGGATCGTGGAGGCGCACGAGCTCCACCTCCATGAGCAAGGCTTCCAGCTCCGAGCCGGTCACCGTGAAGTTGAACGACGCGACGGCCGCGCGCAAGGCTCGCATCTTCGCGCCGACCGGCTTGCCTGCCGTCGCATAGGCCCGCAACCGCTGCCGCAGATTGCGCGATTTCCCCACGTAGACGATCTGGTCGCCGGCATCGCGCAGCGTGTACACGCCGGGTTTGCTCGGAACGGCGTCGAGTTCGCTGCGCAACACCGCCGTCCACACGGGAAGCTGCGACGCGTCGGACATGCGACGTACGAGGGGGCGGCGTTTCGGGGCCGAGCGCACGCGCAGGTGATCGAGCAGCATGCCGAGCGTGAAGACCGCGTTGTCCTCCAGCTTCTTGATACAATGGATGAGAAGCTCGGCCGTCGCGGTCGCGTCCGCCAATGCCCGGTGATGACGCTCGACATCAATACCGAGCTCCCGCGTGAGCGTGCCCAGCTTGTAGTTGGGGACCTCGGCGATCGTGCGTCGCGCAAGGGCGAGCGTGTCGAGCTTGATATTGGACAGCGGCGCGTGACCGTGGCGGCACAGCTCGCGATCGATGAAGTGGGCATCGAAACGGACATTGTGACCGACGACCACCGAGTCGCCAACGAACTCCATGATGGCGGGAAGCATCTCGCCGATGGGTGGGGCACAAGCGACCATCTCGTTTGTGATGCCGGTGAGCTGCGTGATGAACGTGGGGATCGGCTGCGCCGGATTGATGAAGGTGCTCCAGCGGCGGGCGATGTGCCCTTGGTTGACGCCAACAAGCGCGATCTCCGTGATGCCGTCGCGGCCAGCCACGGAACCGGTGGTCTCGATGTCGACCACCGAGAAGGGCAGATCCCAAAGGTCGATTCCCGCGAGTGAGGCAAGCCGAACCCGGCGGACCTCCTCGACGAGGTCTGCATCGAGCCCGGTCGAGGCAATGCCGACAGGCACGCCGCTGGACGAGATCGCCAACGCCATATCGAACATACGTTTTTCGAACGCATGTACGATATCCTATGGCTCCCGCCGGAAGCCCCATCCGCCAAGGCGAAGCCCGGCTCGAATGCCGCAGCAGCTCTTGTACCTCCACGGATCCGGCTACACGGAGGATAGTTTCCGGGAGCAGGTTCGGGCCTTTCCAGGCTCGGACGCCTTGTCGTTGCCTGGCCACCCCGCTGGACAGGCGCTTGGGTCGGTGCAAGCCTGCGCCGCGTGGCTCGCGCGCTATGTGGACTGGAAGCGCGCAGGCAAAGCGGTGGTCGCCGGCAACTCGCTCGGGGGTGCGATCGCACTGCGCTGGGCGTTAGACAGACCGGACCAGGCGGCGGGCCTCATCCTCATCGGCACGGGCGCAAAGCTGCGGGTGTCCGCCGAGATCTTTTCGATGATCGATGACGATTGGCCGGCGTGCATCGACAGGCTTGTGAGCTTTGCGCTTTCCACCGCCGCTCCGGCTGAACTGCGCGAGCGCGCAAAAGGGTGGCATCTGCTCGTCGGCCGTGACTCCACGAGGACCGACTACGCTGCTTGCAACGAATTCGACGTCATGGACCGTCTCGCCGAGCTCCGCCTGCCGGCGCTGATCATCGTGGGCGCGCACGACCAGATGACGCCGCCCAAGTACTCGACCTTCTTGCACGAACGGCTTACCAGCAGCCGCTTGGTCGTCGTGCCCGGAGCCGGTCACATCGTCATGGCTGAAAAGCCGGTTGAGAGCAACGCGGCGATCGCCGCGTTCCTCGAGTCGCTGCCTGCGCCATCGTCAGAATAGGTTCAGGTGAGCTCTTCAAAACCGGGCGGCAGATCCACGCGAATCTCGCCAGCGTCGACGTCCACCTCGACTCGGTACGCATGCAGCATCGGCACGAGCAGTTGTGCGGCGCCGACGACGAGCATGTCGCAGGAAGGGTAACGCCTGATCTCCACCACCGGGCCGAGTGCGCCGCGCTGCCCGTCCACTACTTGGAGACCGACGAGCTCGCCACGGCGATATGCATGAGGCGGCAGCTCGGGAAGGTCGCGCCGTGCGATGGTGACGGTTGCACCGCTCAGCGCCCGGGCCGCGCTTGGGTCATCGAGTCCCCGAAGGCGCACGACGAGATAGTTCTTATGCGGGCGGATCGAGTCGACCACGCTCGTGGACCCAGAGCCGCTCTCATCTCGCAGCCCGATGCGAAGCCCGGCGCGAAACGCACTCGGATCCGCCGCGGCGAGTTTGACCTCTCCACGCAGGCCGAAGGCGCCGAGGATGCGCCCGACGACGACGTCGTCCGGCAAGGGCTTGCCTTTAGTCGACGATCTCGACGTTGACGCGCTCGCCCGTGCCCACGGTCGCCGCCTTGACGATCGTGCGAATGGCCTGCACGATGCGGCCCTGACGGCCGATCACTTTTCCGCGGTCGTCCTCGGCAACGCTCAGCAGCAGCACGGGACCGCGATCGTCGGTCGTCGCTCCGATGGAGATCTGGCTCGGGTCGTCGACGATGCGCTCGACGATGTATTTCAACACCGCAGCTGCGCGGCCGATGACGTCATCGTCGGCCTCGCCGCCGAGCCCCTCTTCCTCTTCTTCGTCATCGAGCTCCGGTGGCGGCGGCTGCGCGCCGATCGGCTCATCGCGCTCGATGAACGGTTCCTCTTCCTCGAGGTCTACGAACTCAGGCGGACGCTCGGACATAGGTCACTTGCTCTCTTTCTTGCGCGCTCGTGCCTTGCGCGTCGGGACTAGCGCCTTGTCGTATAACCCCTTTTGCGCCAGCAGCCGTGCGGCCGTTCCCGACGGCAGGGCGCCTCGGCCGAGCCAGTGTTTCACCTTGTCTTCGTTCACAACGATCTCGACGGGATTGTGGCGCGGGTTGTAGTGCCCGATGATCTCGAGAAATCGCCCGTCGCGCGGCGATCGAGTATCGGCGACGACGAAGCGGTACGATGGTTGCTTTTTTGCGCCCGTACGGCGCAGTCTGATCTTGACGCTCAATATGTCTCCTTCATAGCTCTTGAAGCAACGGACCTTTAGGTCCGTTCATCTCTAGGTGTGTTCACCGTGTCATGCCCCGCATGCGCCCGAACTGCTTCATCATCTGGCGCGATGCTTCGAACTGTTTCACGAGCCGGTTGACGTCCTGGACCTGCGTGCCGCTCCCTTTGGCGATCCTGCGCCGCCGGCTCGCGTTGAGCACCGAGGGATCGGCCCGCTCGCGCGCGGTCATGGAGCAGATGATCGCCTCGATCTTGCCGACTTCGCTCTCATCGATGTTCTGCGCGGCGGCAATCTTGCCCATACCCGGGATCATCTTGACGAGATCCGCCAGCGGCCCCATCTTGCGCATCTGACGCAACTGCTCCAAGAAATCCTGGAGCGAGAAGCTTTGCCGGCGGATCTTGCCGGCGAGCTCCTTCGCCGCGTTCTCGTCGTAGACGCGCTGGCTCTTCTCGATGAGGGTCAGCACGTCGCCCATGCCGAGGATGCGCGAGACGAGCCGGTCGGGATGGAACTCTTCGAGGGCGCCCACCTTCTCGCCCGTGCCGATGAACTTCACCGGCTTGCCCGTCACCGCTCGGATCGAAAGCGCTGCGCCCCCCCGGGCGTCGCCATCGAGTTTCGTCAAGATCGAGCCGCTCAAATCCAGACGCTGGTCGAATGCCTTGGCGACGTTGACCGCCTCTTGGCCCGTCATCGCGTCCACGACGAGCAGCGTCTCCACCGGGTGCACCGCTTGTTTGAGAGACTCAAGCTCGCGCATCAACGGTTCGTCGATCTGCAAGCGACCCGCGGTGTCGAGCACGACAGCGCCGTTGCCGACGAGCCGCGCCTGCGCGAGGGCGCGCGTCGCGATCCCAACCGGATCGCCCACGCCTTCTTCATATACGGGGACGCCGATCTGCTCCCCCAACACCTTAAGCTGGGTGATCGCCGCCGGCCGGTAGACATCACACGCGACGAGCAGCGGGCGGCGCCCGGCTTCACGCATGCGCAGCGCGAGCTTCGCGGCGTGGGTGGTCTTGCCGCTTCCCTGTAGACCGACGAGCATGATCGGCGTCGGTCCTGAGGGCGCGAAGCGCAGCGGCTCGGCTTTCGTGCCCATGAGGTCGATGAGACCGTCGCGCACGATCTTGATGACCGCCTGCGCCGGCGTCAGCGATTCGAGCACCTCCGCGCCCACGGCGCGCTCGCGGATCGAGCCGATGAAGTCGCGGGCGACCGCCAGATTCACGTCGGCTTCGAGCAGCGCGATGCGAACCTCTCGGAGGACCTCCGAGACGTCGCTTTCGGTGAGCTTGCCGCGCGATCGCAGCCGTTGAAAGATCGCCCCGAGGCGATCGGAGAGCGCTTGAAACATCTCGTCCATTATGGAGCGGCCGGATCACATCCGGCCGGCAACCGCGGGTGCGCGATGAGGCGGAGCCGCGAAACCGCGCTAAGCTTTTTCTGAGACTTCCTCTATGTAGCGGACGGCGTCGCCCACCGTCTTGATCTTCTCTGCGTCCTCGTCCGGGATATCGAGGTTGAATTCCGTTTCCAATGCCATGACCAGTTCCACTTGATCGAGGGAATCCGCGCCGAGATCGTCCGTGATCGACGCCTCGGGCGTGACTTCGTTCTCGTCAACGCCGAGCTGCTCAACGATGCATTTTTTCACTTTGTCGAACACTGACATCGGGCTGTCGCTACCTCCATGGGTTCATCGGGTTGTTGGGTTTTTAGTATACGGGCGAGGGGGCGATCACCTTGTCGAAAGCCCGCCGTCGACCGCGACGACTTGTCCTGTGATGTAGGCTGACCCATCGCTCGCCAAAAACGAGACGACCTTCGCCACCTCATCTGCGCTACCGAACCGTCGCAAGGGTATGCGCTCTTGATACTGTGTTTTGAGCGCCTCCGGCAGTGCCGTCGTCATGTCGGTCTCGATAAAGCCCGGCGCCACGGCATTCACCCGGATGTTGCGGGTCCCAAATTCCTGCGCCAGCGACTTCGTCAGTCCGATCACGCCAGCCTTCGCTGCGACATACGCGCTTTGCCCTGCGTTACCGGTCAATGCGACGACCGACGTGATGTTGACGATCGACCCGCTCTTCTGCGACAGCATCACCTTTCCCGCCGCCGCGCTGAGATAAAACATGCTTTTGAGATTCACTGCGAGCGCGTCATCAAGCGCATCCCACTTCATGCGCAGGATGAGCGTGTCGTAGGGCCGGCCGGCGTTGTTCACCAGTATGTCGATCCTGCCCATCGCCGACTTCGCCGCGGCCACGAGCTGCGCGGCCTGCTCCGGATCAGCCACGTCGGCCGGATGCACGTGCGCGGTTCCGCCGAACCCGGCCACCTCCTGCTGGACTGCATTGAGGACGTCGGGGCGCCGCCCAGCGAGCATGACTGCAGCTCCGCTGCGCGCCAGTTCGAGCGCAATGGCTCTGCCGATACCCGTGCCCGCTCCGGTCACGAGCGCCGTCTTGCCGTGATTGATCATGTGGTGGCAGACCCGACTGCGTCCGCCAAGTCCTCCAAGGTCGCCGCATCGGCCACGTGCACGACGCGTGCGCCGTCGACGCCGGGCAAGCGTTTCATCATCGGTGCGAGCACCTCGCTTGCGCCGCACTCGACGATGTACTCCGGCGCGAGCGCGACAAGAGCGATCGCGGTCTCGTGCCAGCGAACGCGTGCGCACAGGCTCGCGAGCAAGCAGCTGCGGATCTCATCGACCGAGGAGTAGGGTCGCGCGATGACATTGCTGATGATGGTGAAAGACGGCATGCGCAGCTTGGCTGCCGCGACGGCCCGCGAGAAGCGCGGCATCGCCGGCTCCATGAGCGTGCTGTGCCACGCTCCCGATACGTTGAGGATGCGGACGCGTTTGGCGCCTCGCTCCTTGGCGATCTCGCAGGCCGCTTCCACCGCGGGCGCGTCGCCCGAGATCACGATCTGGCTCAGCGTGTTGAGATTCCCTAAGTCCACCCGCTTACCGCTCGCTTCGCGCGCCAGCCTGCAGACCTCGTCGACGGCCTGCTCTTCGAGGCCGATGATCGCAGCCATGAGACCAGGGGTGACGTCAGCGGCTTCACCCATCGCCAGTCCGCGCTCGTTGACGATGCCCACCGCTTCGTCGAAATCGAGCGCATCTGCGATGGTCAGCGAGCAGTATTCGCCGAAGGAGTGGCCGGCAGAGACGATCGGCGTCAGACCGAGTGTGGCTACTGCCCGATAGATCGCCACGTTGGCGGTGAATATCGCGGGTTGGCTCAAGCGGGTGTCTTTGAGCTCGTCAGGAGTGCTTGTGTTCACTCGCTCGAGCAGATCGTAGCCCACGACCTGCGAGGCGCGCTCGAAGCATGCACGTGATTCCGAAAAGCGCGCGGAGAGCTCCGCACCCATGCCGACCGTCTGCGATCCTTGCCCCGGGAAGATGAACCCCGCGCTCGGCATGATCTACCCGGCGCTGCTCGCCATGGTCGCCCGCGCGGCCTTGGGTCTACCGACCTTGACGCCTTTCCAGCGCCAGACGGTCGAGCCCCACGACAGCCCGCCGCCGAACGCGACCAGCACGACAACGTCATCCTTCTTGATGAGCCCTTGCTCGACCGCCTCGCCGAGGGCGATGGGGATCGACGCGGCTGACGTGTTGCCATATTCGGCGATGTTGATAATGCACTTCTCCTGCGGCACGCCGAGCATCTTGATGGTGGCGTCGATGATGCGCAGATTGGCCTGATGGGGGATCACGATATCGATGTCGCTCGTCGACAGGCCGGCACGCTCGAGCGCGTTGCGCGTGGACGCGGCCATCTGGTTGACCGCGAACTTGAAGACACTTTGCCCCTGCATCTTGATGTACCCGAGGCGCTGGTCGGCGAGCTCCCCGTTGCGGTTATAAGGAAAACGGCTGCCCCCGCCCGGCATGTAGAGCACCGTCGGATCGGATCCATCCGCGCCGAGGTCGGCGCCCAAGAAACAATCCTCCTCGGAACGCTCGATGACCGCAGCGCCCGCGCCATCCCCGAATAGGATGCACGTCGCGCGGTCGGTGTAGTCGGTGATCTTGGAGAGGGCCTCGGCGCCGATGACCAGCACCGATGAAAACACGCCGGAACGGACGAACGATGCGGCCGTCGTCATGGCGTAGACGAATCCCGAGCAGGCGATCGAGATGTCGAAGGCGGGGGTGCCAGCCACTTCGAGTCGTGACGCGACGATGCAGGCCATCGCCGGGAATGGGTAATCGGGTGTGGCGGTCGCGCAGATGATGCAGTCGATGTCGGCCGCGGTCTTGCCCGCCGCCTCCAACGCCGCGCGCGCAGCCGGCAGTGCCAGGTCCGACGTCACGCCGTCGGGCGCGATGATATGGCGCCGCTTCATACCCGTGCGCTGTGTGATCCATTCGTCGCTCGTGTCGACGAGCTTCTCGAGATCCTCGTTGGTCAGCACGCCGGGAGGCGCATAGTAGCCGACGCCGGTGATGGTGGCGCCGTAGCTATTCAATCGTTAACCCTTCGCCGTGCTCTCGACCGCTGCGCTCCCGCTCTTGATCGCTGGACGTCCATTGTAATATCCACAATTGCTGCACGCGTAGTGCGGGCGGCGCGCATGCTTGCACTGCGGGCAGCTGGAGAGCGTCACTTTGCGCAGCTTCCAGTTTCGGCGGCGGGACCTGATGTTCGATTTGCTGCGTTTTTGTTTCGGTTGTGCCATGGGTTCCTCGTAAACGGACCTCAAGGTCCGTTGCTTCAAAGGTCCGTCGCTACATGTCTAAGGATAGCAAATGGAAATCTAGCGACCGTTCTTGTCGTTGGCCTGCATTTCGTCCCGCAAACGAGCCAAGCCTGCCAACCGTGTGTCAGGAGTGTGCGCTTCGCAACCACACGACACGGCATTGCGGTTCGCGCCGCACCCGGGGCAAATCCCCAAACAGGACGGTCGGCAGATGGCCGCCATCGGCTCGTCGACTTCCAGGAGCTGGGAGACGAGATCCGACAGGTCGATGCTGCGGTCCACGAGCGGGGCGACATCTGCGTAGAAATCTTGATCGCGACCGACATCCTCGCTGAATGTCTCCTCGATATCGATCGTGGCCGGACGCGCGAATCCCTCAAGGCATCGGACGCACGTCTCGGCCTCCGTGCCCTCGAGTCTTCCTTGCATGTGCACGCCGCGGGTGACGGGCGTGATCCGCGCGCTGACATGGACGCCATCAGGATACCGCGCTGCGAGGTCGCCGGTCAGCCGCAGCTGCTGGTCGACCTCGATGGCTTCGACATCGGGATGGAAGAGGCGATCGACGGGGATCTTCACAGAACTGTTATTATAGGAACTGCCCTGGCGGCCTGTCAAATGGCAGGCTTCACCCGTGCCGCAGACGAGCTGCCCAACGCGCGCAGCGCGTCGTTAAATGTCGCAACCGGTATGATGCGGATGCCGCCGGTCCCCCGAATATCGCCGTAATTTGCTTGTGGCACGAAAAAGATCTCGGCGTGCGCCCTGATCGCGGCGCGTACTTTTTCGCGGGCGCCCTCGATGGCTTGCACCTTCCCGTCGGCGCTCAGCACTCCGGTGCCGGCGACATCGCGCCCGGAAGATATGTCGGAGCCCGTGATGGTGCGATAGATCTGCAGCGCGAACATGAGTCCTGCCGACGAGCCGTTTATATTGGGCAACCGGTATTGCACGTGGACCGGCAGGGAGTAGGCTTCGGTTTGAAAGACCCCAGTGACGCCGAACCGCGCCTTGCCCCGATAGCGGAACGTCGTGCAGACGACAACGCGCCGCTGGCCCTTGCGCTGCAGGGTCAACGCGAAATGTGTCCCCGCTGGCCGTGCCGTCGTCGCCGCGGCGATGCTGCCCGCATCGGCCAGCACCTTGCCGTCGACGCGGCTGATCTTATCACCCCGCTCGAAGCAACGCGAACCGGGTGAGCGCGGCACCGTCTTGACGATGATGAAATACGAGGTGGCCAGCACCTTGAGCCCGGCCGCGCGTTCAGCGACGATCTGCGCATTCGTCTGGCTTTCACGCATCGCGTCGACGAGTTCGTTGTCCAGATCACGATCGCTCACGTTGGGCGGTACCAGCTCGCGCCGCCGGATGATCTCGAATCCGGGGAGGATCTTCGCCGCGAGGTAGTAGGCGGGCCGGCCGGGCAGCAGGTTGATGTCGGTGAGGAAAAAGCGTCCCGGCGGCGGCGTGCGGTTCGGCACGACGATGGCCTTGTTCAGATCCACTGCCGCGCCAGGCCCGAAGATGATATACGGTATCGGGATCACAAAAAACGGCGCGACGATGAGCGCCGCCACGAGAATCACGCGCGCGAACCGCGCGGCACGCGAACGACGGGGCGACGGGCGCAGCGAAGCGTCGCTTATAAGGTGCTCATTTCGCGAGGCGACTTGCCATTGGTCGCCGAGGTGGCCAGCGTCTGTCGGCCCTTCTGCACGGCTGCGAGCGCCTTCGCGAGACTGGCGTCGAGCGACGCGAGCACGTGATCGGCATACTCGTCGGCGCCGCGGCGGATGTCGCGAGCTGCCGCTTGGGCATCGGCGATGATGTCGTCCGCCCGCGACTGTGCCCGTGCGATGACCTCGGCCTCGTTCTTGGCCGAACTTGTCGCAACGCTGGATCGCTCTGCGGCCGGCGTCGCTGGAAGACCCACACCACCCTCGCCGTCCGTGCTGTCCGCACCGTGTCGCGAGCGAGCCCCATCCTCGGGCAGTGTACTGCGCAGCTTCTCGATGAGGTCCAGGACCACATCGGCGTTCAGCGCTCGCCAGCCGAAGGGCAGCCAGACGCCCTCGCGGACGACGATTTCCATTTTGTCGATGACGCGGTACGCGCTCATGCTGTACTCCCTCTCTTCAACTTTTTCTTCTTCACAGGCGCGCGGCGAACGCCGAGTCGTTTCATCGCGCGCAGCACGGCCGGTGGTACGAATTCAGCTATGTTGCCGCCGAGCGAGAAAACCTCGCGCACTGACGAGGATGATATGTACGCGTATTCAAGGCTCGCCGGCAAAAACATCGTATCCACGCCGCCGCGCAGGCGGCGATTGAGCAGAGCCATGGAGAACTCATACTCGAAGTCGGAGACGATGCGAAGCCCTTTGATGATGAGCGATGCCTTGCGCCGCCGAACGTAGTCGACGAGCAGGCCCTCGAAGCTGTCCACCTCGATCTCGGGCATTCCCTTGCACACCTCGCGCAACAGTTCGACGCGCTGCGCCAGGCTCAGGAGCGGCTCCTTGTTCGGATTGGCGACGACCGCCACGATGAGCCGAGGATAGTTGGCCGCTGCGCGGCGGATGATGTCGAGGTGACCGTTGGTCACGGGATCGAAACTGCCCGGGTAGACCGCGATGAACGGTCCGCGGCCCTTCCCCTGGGCGGCCACTAGTCGCGCACCGCCCGCCGCGCGCTGCCGCCGCGGCTGGATGATGCGCGCGATCGGCTAACCCGCTGCACGCGCTCGTCGGGCTGTGATTGCCCGTCGCCGCGCACCACCGCGAAGGTGAGAGCGGTATCGCCGTACTTCGTCTGCTTGAGCAAACGTAGCGACGAAGGAAGTTGGGCGTTCGCGGCGCTTGGATGCTCCACGACCGCCACGCCGTTGTCCGCCAGCAACCCACGTTGCATGAGCAGGCTCAGCTCTTCGTCGGCGCCGCGTTGATACGGCGGGTCCATGAGCACGACGTCGAAGGTGCCGCGCAGCACGCGCAGCGCGCGGGCAGCGCTCATGGGTAGGATGCGCCAGCGTTCCGGGTCGGCGATGAGGCGTACGGCGTTGCGCCGGATCGACATGGCCGCGACCGCATCGTTGTCCACGAACACGACCGAACCCGCGCCGCGCGACATGGCCTCGAAACCGAGCGCTCCCGAGCCTGCAAACAGATCGAGGACGCGGGCGCTCTCGACCCGTTTGCCGAGCACGGCGAACAGCGCTTCGCGCACCTTGGCCGAGGTCGGACGCGTCTTCTTCCCTTTGGGGGCTGCAAGTCTCTGACCAGCGCGCTCCCCACCAGACAGCCGCATGGAGCGTAGGTTAACGGCTCGCCCCCCGCCACCCTGTCCTATGAGCTGACGCGCAGCGCCGCCTCGCGATCCTGCGCCGCGAGGAATGCTGCAAGGCGCCGGTGCTCCGGGCGAGCGAGCCGTGGATCGGCATGCACAACGGCATCGGCCGCCTTCTTCGCCACGACGAACACCGGGTAGTCGCGGATGAGATGCGCGAGCCGCAGCTCGTGGCCTCCGTGCTGGCGCGTTCCCACCAGATCGCCGCTTCCGCGGATCTGCAGGTCCTCTTCGGCGATCGCGAAGCCGTCATTGGTGCGCGCCAGGATCTGCAGCCGTTCGGCCTCCTCAGCGTTGGGCGTGATGAGAATGCAATACGATTGCTGCGCGCCTCGCCCCACGCGGCCGCGCAGCTGATGGAGCTGGGCGAGACCGAAGGCTTGCGCGTCCAGAACGAGCATCACGCTCGCGTTCGGGATGTCGACGCCGACCTCGATCACGCTCGTTGAAATCAGGATCTTGATGAAGCCGTCGGCGAACAGTTTCATCACCTCGTCTTTTTGCGCCACCGACATGCGGCCATGCAGCAGCTGTACCTGGATGCCGGCGAACGCGCTGGCGCGCAGCTCGTTGGCCTGTTTGACTGCCGAGTGCAGGGCGCGCTCCGACTCGTCGATCGCCGGACAGACGACGAACGCCTGATGGCCCTTCTCCACCTCGGTGCGCACGAAGTCGAACACTTTGTCCTTTGCGTCGTCGCTGCGCACATAGGTCTTCACCGGCCGCCGGCCGGGCGGAAGCTCGTCGATGATCGAGACGTCGAGATCCGCGTAGACGGTCTGCGCGAGCGTACGCGGGATGGGGGTCGCGGTCATGACAAGCGTATGCGGTGCATGGCCCGATGCTTTGGCGCGCAACGCCGCGCGTTGCAGCACCCCAAATCGATGCTGTTCGTCGATCACGACCAGGCCGAGCTTCGCAAACGCCACGTCGTCCGTGATGAGGGCATGCGTGCCCACCACGAACGGCAGCTCGCCTGTGCGCAGTTGATCGATGATGTCGTCGCGCGTACGCTTTTTCAGGGCGCCGATGAGTAGCGCGCCGGCATGGCCTGCGTGCGAGAGCATGGCGCCGATCTTGTTGAACTGCTGCGCCGCAAGCACTTCGGTCGGTGCCATGAACGCCGATTGATATCCGGCGCGCGCGGCCAGCAGGATCGCCGCAACGGCCACCGCCGTCTTGCCCGAACCGACGTCGCCTTGCAGGAGGCGGTTCATCGGCGTGCTCTTGAGCAAGTCGGCCGTGACCTCGTCGATCACCCGCTCCTGCGCCCTGGTCAGCGTGAAGGGGAGCGCCCGCCCCAGTTCGCTGCGGAACGCGTCCGCTTGCGCCCGCCCAGCCGCCCGCGAGAAGTCGGGCGCAGCCTCGAGCGCCCGTTCGGCGCGCCGGCGCGCAGACGCAATCGCCAGCAAGAAGAACTCCTCGTAGACTAGGCGCCGGCGAGCCTCGTCAGCTTCCTCGATGTTGGAGGGATTGTGGATGCTTCGGATGGCACGCCAGGCATCGCCAAATCGCTCGCGCTTGTTGATGGCGGCGGGCAGCGGGTCGAGCTCTGCTTTCGCCGCCGGGTCAGATGCGCACAACCGCAATGCTGAGGAGATCAGCCTGCGCAGTTCGTATCCGCTCAATCCCGCCGTCTGCGGATAGACCGGCACAAGCTCACCTGCGTACTCCTCGTCTGCCTTGAGGACGCGATGCTTGCTCACGTTTATCGTCGCGCCGGTGAGCGTGTATTCGATCCGCCCGCGCACGAAGACGCGGTTCCCCTCGTTCATCTGGCTGGCCAGATACGGACGTCCATACCAGACGGCATGCAGGCTACCCGTACCATCGTCGATCGTCGCGCTCGTCTTAGCCCGGATCCGGCCGCGCAAGCGCACATGCTTGCACTGCAGCACGGTGCCGAGCACGTTGTATTCCCCGCTCGGCGTTTTGGTCGCGTGGTCAGTGCGGGCGGCAAGGATGTCCCCGATGCGCGACGGATCGCGCAGGTCGTCGTAGCGGTAGGGAAAATGACGCACGAGATCGCGTATCGAGACGATGCCAAGCCGCTCGAGCGCGCTGCGAGTTCGCGGCGACAAGCGCAAGGCTGTCGCCGCCTCCCGCCCGAGCAGTGGCGTAGCGGCGCCTGTTTGGGGAGCGATCTGGCCGGGTCGTGTTGCCATCGCAAGCATTATATCACCACATATGCGTGCGGACCTTTCGCTTTGCAGGTGCCGCGGCCCCGAGCGTTGCAACCGCACGCAGTGAGGAAACGCGAAAGCATGAAACTATCGCCGGTTTTGGTCGTGCTCGCCGCGGCAGCGCTCGTATCGTGCTCGAAACTGACCACCCAGCCGATGGCGACGCCGACATCGATCGTGCCCAAGCAGATATGGAGCGGCACGAGCGGCGGCTTTGCCATCCTGTGGACGACCGGCGACATCACGGCGCACCCGGCGAATGCGCCCACGCCTCAGGTGCTCTCCGAGATCGGGCGGACAGTGGTCGATTTCCACGCTATCACGCGGCACCAGACCTCAGATTGCGATATGACGCGCCAGGCCCGAGTACAGTCGGTCGTCGGTTCCATTGTCTCCATCCAGAGCGCCGACACGATGAAATGCGCCGATGGAGCTAGTGGCACGGGGTTGGGCACCGTAGCCATCAACCTCACGCACCCGCTCGCACCACTCTCGCTCGCAGACCTGTTCCCTAACCACGAGTTGGCCGCGCTGCGCACCAAGGCCGAGCATTTCTGCAAGAGCGTGCCGAGCGATCTGCTCGACCGCTTTGCGTTTGCTGAGCTGCACGGCTCGACGGTGATCGTCGCCGTCACGCTTCCGCCCGATTGCACGGAGTCCGAGGTCGACCTCGCGCTGGGCGTGCCGAAAGCGCTCAAGCAGCCGCTCACGCTCGCTGCGCAGCGCCAGCAAGGATTTCTTCTTCACGATCAGCGTGCGATCGCGGATGGGCTTGCGACCACCGTGAACTATCACTACCGCACGGCGGTCCAGTAGGAAAAATACAAAAAGGCGACACCCAGATTCGAACTGGGGATGGGGGTTTTGCAGACCCCTGCCTTACCACTTGGCTATGTCGCCCTATCGGGCTGCCGGGATTTGGCGTATCGCCGCGCCTGACCTTTGGAGCAACCGGCCTTTGAAGCAACGGACCTTTAGGTCCGTTCTCCGAACCCCTCCGCCATGCCCGCAAAACCCCGCACCGCATCCACGCGAAGCACGCTGCGCCGCTACGCGCAAAAGCGCGACTTCACGCGCACGCCCGAACCGAAGGGCTCGAAACTCGTCCACGGGCGATCGCTGCGTTTTGTCGTGCAGAAACACCACGCGTCACACCTCCACTACGATTTCCGGCTCGAGGCTGATGGCGTTCTGAAGTCGTGGGCGGTGCCGAAGGGGCCCACGCTCGATCCGACCCAGCGACGCCTCGCCATGCAGGTCGAAGATCATCCGCTCGATTATCGGAATTTCGAGGGGGTCATCCCGCAGGGCAACTATGGCGCGGGTCAGGTCATCGTCTGGGACCGCGGCACGTATCGCTTGGCCGAAGGCGTCAGCCCGTCGGCTGAGATCCGCCGAGGCAAGATCAAGTTCATCCTGCGCGGCCGCAAGCTGAAGGGGATGTTCACCCTCGTGAAGATGCGCCCACGCGACGGGTCCCAAAACGCCTGGCTGCTCATCAAAGATCATGACGACGCCTGCGTGAAAGGCTGGGATCCAGAACGGCATGCTGCGTCGGTGAAGACCGGGCGCACCCTCGACGATCTCGCCAAAAGCCGCCACGCTGCGCGCTGGATCTCCAACCGCCGCGCCGCCTCGCACTGACGGTCGTGGCGCTTCCGCATATCGTCAAACCCATGCTGGCCACCCTCGTCGACAAACCGTTCGACGATCCGGAGTGGGTATTCGAGATCAAATGGGATGGCGTCCGGGCGATCTCCGTGCTCGAAGCCAAAAAGCTCCCGCGCGTCCGCTCGCGCAATGGCAACGATCTGCTCCCGCAATTCCCCGAGCTGCTCGATCTCCACAAGGCCTTTCGATCCTTGCCGGTCGTCATCGACGGCGAAATCGTGGCTCTCGACCGCCACGGCCGCTCTTCGTTCCAGCGCCTCCAGCCGCGCCTCAACCGGCGCACGAGCGATCCGGCGCTCGTCCGCGCCGTTCCCGCCACCTACGTCATCTTCGACCTGCTCTACGCGGCGGGGCACGATCTGCGCAAGGCGACGCTTGACGAACGCAAGGCCGCCTTGCAGCGCCTGCTGCGCCCGCGCGCCCCGCACGTCATGCTCTCGAAGCATGTCGTCGGCTCTGGGCGCAAGCTCTTCGCCTTTGCCAAACGCCGCTCGCTCGAAGGCATCATCGCCAAGCGGCGCGATTCACCATACGTCGAACGCCGCTCGCGTCTATGGCTCAAGATCAAGACCCACCTCGAGCAAGAGACGGTCATCGCCGGCTGGACCGATCCACGCGGCGCACGCGAGAAGTTCGGTGCCCTAGTGCTCGGGGTCTACCAGAAAGAGAAACTCATCTACGTCGGCCACGTCGGCACGGGCTTCGACCGCGAGCTTCTCGATCTGCTCATGAAGAAGATGAAACCGCTGCTCACGTCGCGCTGCCCCTTCGCCGTCAGGCCGCCATCCAACGCGCCCGTCCATTGGGTACGCCCCACCCTTGTCGCCGAGGTCAAGTTCGGGGAGTGGACGGATGAGGGCATCATGCGCCAGCCCGTCTTCATCGGCTTGCGTCAGGACAAAAACGCCAAGGATGTCGTGCGCGAGTGACCACGCCGGGTTCGGATAGCCGCGGGCGGATGCCCGGGACCTACATGACTTCGAAGAGCTCGGGGCTTGCCAGTCTGGCCCGATCGTAAGCCTCTTCAAGCAAGAGCGCGTTGGGGAGATAGGCGCACAGGTTGGTCGGTGACGGCTGCGGGCGCACGAACCCGGCCCGCTCGAGCGAGAGCAGCGCTGATTGCAGCTGTTCGGGCTGGATGTGGTGACGCGATGAGAAGCTTTGGTGTCCTGGGTACTCGATCCGCGCCCGTTCGCGATCGTAATATGCGAACAAGAAGAGCAGCACGCGACGCTCGATCCGGCTGAGCTGCTTGGACTCCGCGATCGACGTTGAGAGATGCCACTTCAAGGCCGAGTCACGTTCTCGCCAAAGCTGGAATGAAGGCATGCCCCATACACCTCCGTGAGCGAACGAACGTTTGTTCGTCGAACGGAGGTTCGCGCCCTCCCGCGAGGCGGAGCCCTCTAAAGTTATCCGGCGGCCACGAGACGGGCAGACTTCTTCGCCGCCCGTTTGGCCTTCACGCGCGTGCCGCGCCGCTCGTTCAGGCTTTTTTGCAGCACGTCCATGATGTTGACGACGTTCGTTGGCGCCGGCGCTTTGACTTTGCCATTGGGTAGCGCCTTGCCATGGGCACGTGCCTCGATCAGCTTCAACAACTTATGCCGGTATGTGTCGCGGAAGCTGGATGCGTCGAATTTCTCTGACATCGTGTCGATGAGCATCATGGCCGCCTTCATCTCGGTGGCGGGAGTCTTCTCGCGCGCCGGCGGTATCTCGAACTGCGTCGCGGGCACGATCTCATCGGCATAGTGCAGGGTCTCGAGCACGAGCGCGTCGCCCAGCGGGCGCAGCACAGCCAGGTGTTCACGCGTGCGGATGACCACCTGGGCAACGCCCACTTTGCCGGACTTCTTGAGAGCCTCGCGCAGGAGCGCATAGGCGTGGCGCCCCTTTTTCTCAGGCTCCAAGTAGTACGGCGTGTCATAGAGCATGGGGTTGATCTCTTTTTGGTCCACGAACTGGACGATGTCGACGGACTGCGTCGCCGCGACGCTGGCTTTCTTTATCTCTTCGTCGTCCATGACGACGTACTGGCCCTTCTCGAACTCGTAGCCGCGCACGATGTCGTCCCACGCAACTTTTCGACCGCACTCAGAACAGGTGCGGACGTTGTTGATCCTCCCTTTGTCTTTCTTGTGCAGGTAGTTGAATGAGATATCGCTGCCGCTTCGCACTGCGGTGAAGAGCTTGACCGGGATCGTGACCAGCCCGAAATTGATCGAACCAGACCAAAGCGCGTGTGCCATGCTGTTCCTTACTGTTGTGACCGGCGTAACATCCATTATCGGCAAACCGGATGCTCACCGTTCGCCGTCCGGACCCTAAAAGCCAGGCTTTCTAAGGCGATGCGCCACTGCGGCTAGGGTCCCAAAATTGACCCGGACCGTTGGTCCTGGACCCCCCCTGTTTGCGGAGACCGGCGCCCCCGGGTCGGGGCCCTTATTCTCTCGCTGTGACGGCCCTCACTGGCGTACACTGGACTGTACGGACCAGACCATTATTTGATGATGAACTTTAGACGGCCCCTCGTCTCCTATGTGGTTCCGGCCTTCAACGAAGCCGGGATCATCGAACCACACCTGGCCGAGCTCCTCCGCTACGCCCGCACCCTCGAAGCCTCCTACCCCTTCGAGATCATCGTCATCAACGACGGATCCAGCGACGAAACGGGACTGCTTGCCGACGCCTTCGCCGCCGCACATCCGCAGATCAAGGTGCAGCATCACCTCACCAATCGCGGCCTGACCCAGGCTCTGCAGACCGGTTTCGATGCGGCGCACGGTGACATCATCGTGACTCTGGACCTGGACCTCAGCTACGCTCCCTACCACATCGCCCTCATGCTGCGCGCCCTCAAAGGCACAAACGCCGGCATTGTCCTCGCGTCCGCCTACATGCGAGGCGGCCGCGTGGCGAACGTCCCATGGACGCGCAAAGAACTCTCCGCCTGGGCAAACCGCTACCTCTCCATCGCGACGGGCGGCAGGATCGCGACCCTCACCTGCATGGTGCGCGCGTACAACGCCGCGGCCATCCGCAGACTTGCCCTCTCCATCGATGACATGGATTTCAACCACCGGATGCTCTTCGCGGCCTTGCGCGCCCATCTTCCCATCGTCGAAGTGCCGGCGCGTCTAGAGTGGAGGCGCGTCGCTCCCGAGCTCGTGGCGCGCCGGTCGAGCATGAAGATCGTGTCGCATTCCTGGTCCGTGCTGATGGCCGGTATGCGCTACCGGCCATCGCTCTTGTTTGCAGTTCCTGGACTCATCCCGGGACTGTTGCCGCTCGTGGTGGCGCTGCTCGTCTTCTTCCGGTCGCCCCATGCCGTTCTCGTCGATGCGACGGCCGGCACGGTCGCTCTTCAAGTGCTGAGCATGGCCTTCGCCGTCGTGCTCGCCGGCAGCTACGTTCGTCAGTTGCGTGTGCCGTCGCGCAGCCGTGCGATCCTCACCGACGGCAGCACGGAGTCCAATGCGTAACGCAATCGAAACGATTCAGGCGCCCATGGTCCTGCCGTCCGACCAGGACGCCACGGGTCGTAGCCTTGGACGTCACGAGCTCGCCCTCTTGAGCGAGGCGATCCTCTCAGGCACGCTCACGAGCACCAGAGGCCGCTTCGTCAAGGCGCTCGAGCGCACGTTTGCCGACATGCTCGAAGTGGAGCATGCGTCAGCCTGCGCCTCGGGAACTGGCGCTGTCCATTGCGCCATCGCCGCGATCGACCCCGAACCCGGCGATGAGATCATCACCTCTCCCATCACCGATATGGGCGCCCTCGCGCCTATCATCTATCAAGGCGCCATCCCGGTGTTCGCCGATGTCGACCCGGCGACGTGCAACGTCACCGCAGCCACTATCCGTGCGGCCCTGAGCGAGCGCACCCGGGCCATCATCGTCACCCACCTGTTCGGCAACCCGTGCGACATGGCGGAGATCGTGGCGCTCGCCGCCGAGCGCGGTATCCCGGTCATCGAGGACTGCGCCCAAGCGTTTCTCGCGAGCGATCGGGGCCGCATGGTCGGGACGATGGGGGCTATCGGCTGCTTCAGCCTGCAGCAGGGCAAGCACATCACGACCGGCGAGGGCGGCCTCGTCGTCACAAACGATCCCGTGCTGGCGCGCAGGATGGAGCTCTTCATCAATAAGGCCTGGGGCTACGGCGACGACAACCCCGACCACTACTTCCTCGCGCTCAATTACCGCATGAACGAATTGACCGGTGCCGTCGGCCTCGCTCAGCTCGACCGCCTCGAAGCCGCGGTCATGCGCCGCGTCTCGCTCGCCAACAAGCTGACCGCACGCCTCCGCGACGTGGCGGGTATCGCCACTCCCGTGGTTCGCGACCAGAGCCGGCATGTGTATTGGAAGTACTGCGTGCGCGCAGATCGTCCGTCGTGGAGCGGCGGCGTCGGTCCGCTCGCCACTGCGCTGCGCGACCGGGGCATAGCCGCAGTGCCGCGCTACATCCAAAAGCCCGCCTTCGCGTGTGCGGTCTTCAGCCAGCAACGCACGTTCGGCAGTAGCCGTTTTCCCTTCACCCTCGCTCGTCCCGAGGCGGTGGACTACAGCCCGCATCGTTTCCCCGGCACCTTTGCCGCGCTTGACGGCATCATCGTCGTTCCCTGGAACGACCGCTACACCGACGATCACGTCGACTTCATCGCAAGCTCCATCCGTGACGCGGTCGCGTCGCTGGGCGGGTCGTGACGGCGATGCCCAAGATCCGCTTCGCGCTCATCGGTGCCGGTGGCATCGCACAAGGATACCTCAAGGCGTTCGCGGCCAGCGACAATGCCGAACTGGTGGCGGTCGCCGACACGGATCTCGAAGCCGCAGCGCACGCCGCGGACGCAAGCGGAGCGCGCGTCTTCGACTCGCACCTCTCGCTCCTGCGCGCCGGAGGTTTCGACGCAGCGCTCATCTGCACGCCGCCCGCATCGCACGCGCCGATCGCCCTCGAGCTCTTGCGCTGTGGTATCCATGTCCTATGTGAGAAGCCGTTCAGCACGGATGTGGCGAGCGCCCGACGCATGCTGCACGTCGCCGAGCGTGCGGGCGTGACGCTCACCATGGCGTCGAAGTTCCGTTATGTCGGCGACGTCATCCAAGCACAAGCGTTCATCGCTTCCGGATTGCTCGGCGAGGTGCTGACCTTCGAAAATTCGTTCACCTCGCAGGTCGCCATGGCAGGGCGCTGGCATGCCAACCCCGTGGTGAGCGGCGGCGGCGTGATCATCGACAACGGCACTCACTCCATCGACATCTTGCGCTACTTGTGCGGACCGGTATCGGCGGTCGCGGCGTACGAAGGCGTGCGCGTCCAGGGACTTCCCGTGGAGGACACGGCACACGTAGTCGCGCGCACGACCCGCGGCGTCCTCGCCAGCATCGACCTTTCGTGGAGCTGCAACCAAGAGACCGACAACTACCTGCGCGTGTGCGGCACCTCGGGGGCGATCAGCCTGGGCTGGGCGCGCTCGAGATATCGTCACGGCGACGGTCGCGGATGGATCAGCTTCGGCAGTGGATACAGCAAACTGGACGCGTTGCGCGAGCAGCTCGACAATTTCTGCAATGCGCTGCGCGGCGAGGAGCAGTTGCTCATCACGCCCGAGGACGCGCTCGCATCGGTGGAGGCCATCGCTGCCGCGTACCGCTCGCTGCGCTGCGACCGCTGGATCCCGATCGACTCGATGCTGGAAGGCGCTACCGTCGCCGTGCCCGAGCTTGCCCCGGTCAGCGCCGCGCGATGAACACCGCCCGCATCCATCCGAGCGCGATCGTCGAAGACGACGTCATCATCGGCGCGGGCAGCGCGGTGTGGGACAACGCGCACATCCGGCACGGAGCCCACCTTGGAGAGCAGTGCATCGTGGGAGGCAAGACCCACGTCTCGTACGACGTGCGCATCGGTGACCGGGTCAAGATCAACTCATTTGTCTTCATCTGCCCCGGCGTGACCATCGAAAGCGGCGTCATGATCAGCGCCGGCACCATTTTCACCAACGACCGCACGCCGAGGGCCACGACGCCGGACCTCTCGACGCTGCGCACTTCAGGTCCCGACGAGCACACTCGCCGGACGCTGGTGCGCGAAGGCGCGACCATCGGTGCACGTTGCGTCATCGGCTGCGACATCACGATCGGCCGCTTCGCCATGGTGGGGATGGGCTCGGTCGTCACGAGATCCGTGCCGGATTTCCATCTGGTCATGGGGCATCCGGCGCGCTCGGCCGGCTACGTCTGCCGCTGCGGAAACGTCCTCATGCGATACCCAAGCGACGAACCGGCTCGGCGCATCATTACCTGCACGGCCTGCGGCCTCGCGTACTCGGTCGACGCCGGCACGGTGCGCGAACTCGTGCCGCCGGTCGCCGCGCTGGCCGGGTAGCGGACGATGGCCAGCCGCACACGCTTCGCGATCGTCGGCGGCGGCATGCTCGGCATGACGCTCGCGCACCGGCTCGCGCGCCAGGGCCACGAAGTCTCCCTGTTCGAGGCCGCACCACACCTGGGCGGGCTCGCGTCGGCCTGGCAGCTTGGCGACGTCGTCTGGGACCGGCACTACCACGTCACGTTGCTCTCGGACTCGAACCTGCGCTCGTTGCTTCGCGAGCTGGGCCTAGAATCCGACTTGCGCTGGGTGACGACCAAGACCGGTTTTTATACCGATGGGCATCTCTATTCGATGTCCAATCTCATGGAGTTCTTGGGCTTCCCTCCCCTCGGCATGGTCGATAAGCTGCGTCTGGCTGCGACGATCCTGCACGCCTCGCGGCTGCGGCGCTGGCAGGACCTCGAAGACATCCCAGTCGGCGATTGGTTGACAAGACTATCAGGGGCGCGGACCTTTGCGAAGATATGGCTGCCCCTCTTGAGAGCCAAGCTCGGCGAGAACTACCGGGAGACGTCGGCTGCGTTTATCTGGGCGGTCATCGCACGCATGTATGCGGCTCGCCGAACCGGCCTCAAAAAAGAGATGTTCGGCTACATGCCCGGCGGGTACGCCCGCATCCTCGAGCGCTTCGAACAGGTGCTGCGCGACGGCGGCGTGCGCATCGAGCCGTCGCAGCCGGTCGAAACCCTGCAGGCGACACGACACGGCGTGGACATCACCTTTCGCAGCGGGCTGCGCGAGCGCTTCGATCGCGTCGTCATCACCACGCCAGCCCCAATCGCGGCCGGCGTCTGCCCGCAGTTAAGCGACGAGGAGACGGCGCGCCTGCGCGGCATCCGCTATCAGGGTATCGTCTGCGCCTCGCTCCTTCTTGCCGGCCGCTCGGTCCATACTACGTCACCAATATCACTGACTCGTGGGTGCCTTTCACCGCGGTCATCGAGATGTCGGCGCTCGTCGACCGCCGGCATTTCGGCGGCAACGCGCTCGTCTATCTTCCCAAATATCTCCCCGCAGACGATCCTGCCTTCGCCGTACCGGACGAGCAGATCGAGACGGGCTTTGTGCACGCGCTCGAGCGGATGTACCCAGCCTTTTCGCGCGAGGACGTGCTGAGCTTTAAGATCTCACGGGCTCGCTACGTGCTGCCGATCTCGACGCTCGGATATTCCAAACGCCTGCCCCCCATCGCCACGTCCATCCCGGGCGTCTTCATGGTCAACTCGGCGCATATCGTCAACGGGACGCTTAACGTCAATGAGACGGTCCAGCTCGCCAACGCGACGGTGCCGCAACTGCTCGCGCCGCTCGGTCCGAGCAGCCGCTCCGTGTTGCAGGTCTAGCGCTATGTCCGACCGACCGATCGCCAGCGTCTCGCTCGATCTCGACAACGAATGGACGTATCTCAAGATCCACGGCGACGCAGCGTGGTCGTCGTTCCCCTCATATCTCGATGTCGTCGTTCCCCGCGTCTTAGAATTCTTCGCCCGACGTGATATGAAGATCACGTTCTTCATCGTCGGTCAGGACGCGGCCATCGATCGCAATCTGCCCGCGCTCCGCTCGCTCGCCGAGGCCGGACACGAGATCGGCAATCATTCCTTTAATCACGAGCCGTGGCTGCACCGCTACAGCGACGAATCGATCGAGCGCGAGATCGCGCTCGCTGAAGGACACATCGAACGGGCCACGGGCCGCGTGCCCATCGGCTTCCGCGGTCCCGGCTTCAGCTTCTCGCCCACGCTGCTGCGCACGCTGGCGCGGCGCGGCTATCGATACGACGCGTCGACTTTCCCGACGTTCATCGGGCCGCTTGCCCGAGCGTACTACTTCCTCAAGAGCCGCTTGCCCAAGGCTGAGCTCAAGCGTCGCAGCGGACTCTTCGGGTCGCTGGCTGATGGTCTGCGGCCCAACAAGCCGTATCGCTGGCACTTCGAGACAGACGAGCTCCTCGAGATCCCGGTGACGACCATGCCCGGGCTGCGTCTGCCGATCCACGTGAGCTATCTGCTCTATCTGAGCGGCTTTTCCACCACGCTGGCGCGTCTCTACTTCCGCCTCGCGCTTGCCTTATGCCGTGGTACGGGCACGCAGCCATCGCTGCTCCTGCATCCACTCGACTTCTTGGGATGCGAGGACAATCAGTCCCTCTCGTTCTTCCCCGGGATGACGCTGCCGCGCGACGGCAAACTCGCCCTTGTCGCCGAGACGATCGACGCGCTGGCACGCCACTATGCCATCGTGACGATGGCGGATCACGCCGACGCGGCGCTGCGGGAGCGTCCGGTGACGGCACGCGTCCCTGCACGCCCGCGCAGCGTCGTCGCCACCCAGCAGTAGGCCGGCACTGGGCAGGGAGGCTCGGGCAGCGCCTGCAATTACAAAACGCACCATGCCCACCCGAGCCAATGACCTATTGGGGCGCAGGCTCCACGACTTGCGAATCTCCGTCACCGACCGCTGCAACTTCCGCTGCACGTACTGCATGCCTAAGGAGGTCTTCGGGCGCGAGTTCCACTTCTTGCCGGCAGTCGAGCTGCTCTCGTTCGAGGAGATCGCACGACTTGTCCGGATCTTCATCGGGCTCGGCGTGGAGAAGATCCGTATCACCGGTGGCGAGCCGCTCGTGCGCCGCGACGTCGACAAGCTCATCTCGATGCTCGCCCCGATCGATGGCCTCAAAGACCTGACGCTTACCACCAACGGCTCGTTGCTCGCGGCCAAAGCTGCGGCGCTCAAAGCGGCTGGGCTGCAGCGCCTATCGGTGAGTCTGGACTCGTTGGATGACGCTGTGTTTCGCGCGATGAACGACGTCGACTTCCCGGTCGCTCGCGTGCTCGACGGCATCGAGGTTGCTCAGCGGATCGGCCTTGCTCCCATCAAGGTCAACGTCGTCGTCAAGCGCGGGGCGAACGAGCACACTATCGTCGACCTGGCGCGCCGTTTCCGCGACACCGGCATCATCGTCCGCTTCATTGAATATATGGATGTCGGCACCACCAACGGCTGGCGGCTTGACGACGTCGTACCGGCGACCGAGATCTTCACCACGATCGACGCGGCATTGCCGCTCGAGCCGCTGGAACCCAACTATAGCGGCGAGGTCGCGCGACGGTACCGCTTCCGCGACGGAGGCGGTGAGATCGGCATCATCGCATCGGTGACACAACCGTTCTGCGGCGACTGCACGCGGGCCCGGCTCTCGTCGGACGGACAGCTCTTCACCTGCCTCTTCGCAAGCAAGGGGCACGACCTGCGCGCGCTCCTGCGCTCGGGGGCGAGCGACGCCGAGATCGCGCAGGCTATTGGGCGCGTCTGGGTAGCCCGCGACGATCGCTATTCCGAGATCAGGACCTCGCTGACGAAAGCCCCGAACAAAGTCGAGATGTCGCGGATCGGCGGCTGATCAGCCCCGTCACAGATACTTCTCGAGCTTGAAGCGCCCGCGCGGCTCCAAAAGCGGCTTCCAGAGATCGCCGAGCTTGCGCACGCGAGCCGGCACGTTGTCGATGCGAAAGTCCTCGATCTGCGCTCCGCGCTCGACCTCACGCCAGGTGAGCGGGGTTGAGACGGGCGCCCGGCGCTTCGGGCGCACCGAATACACCGATGCGAGCGTCCGCCCCCAGGCGTTCTGATTGTAATCGACGAGCACGTGGCCGCGCGGGCGCTTCTCGGTCTTGTAGATCGCGGTGAGCAGCTTCGGGTGTTGCGCCGCGAGACTGAGGCCGAGCGCCTTGGAGAAGGTCCACACCTGTTTTTGGGTCGGCCCACGCGCGATGGGCACATAGATGTGGATGCCGCGCGAGCCCGTGGTCTTGGCGAAGTTCGGCATACGCAGCGTCTCGAGCGCCTCATGGACGGCGAGCGCGCTTTCCAGCACTGCCGCAAAGGACGCCCCGGGCGTCGGGTCGAGATCGAAATGCAAGTAGTCAGGCCGGTCCACGTCATCGCAGCGCGCGTACCACTGGTTGAGATCGATGCAGCCCAGGTTGATCACCCATAGCAGTGACGGTATGTCCTGGATCATGGGGAAGTCGATCGTGTTCCCCGAGGAATGGCGGATCGGGCAGAGCTCGATCCAGTCGGGGCGTGGCGATGGCGCCCGCTTCATGAAGAAGAACTCCTTGTAGGCGCCATTGGGATAGCGCTTCATGACCATAGCTCGGTCGCGCAGGTGCGGCAGCAACGCTGGTGCGACGTCTGCATAATATTGCAGAAGGTCACGCTTGGTGATGCCGAGATCGGGCCAGAACGGCTTGTTGAGGTTGGTCAGCACGACGTCGCGGCCCGACAGCCGCAGCGTCGCGTCGTTGACCCCGCGCGGGATGATAGGGCCTCTCGTGCTGCGTGCCATCGTGGTGGCCGACATTTATTCCGACCCGGGCGTTCACCTGGGGAATTCAGGCGCCCTCGACTAAGGCGACCAGCGTGCCAGACGTTGAGCAGCCCACCGTAAAACACGCCACCCAGACCAGGCGCTCGCGGCATATCGCAGCGCTCGCACTACGTCTGCTCGCGGGAGCGGTCACGGTCGCTGCAGTGGTCGGGGGCGCCGGCTGGCTATTGCGCGAGCGATCCAAACGCCGCGCGGGGCGCAACAGCAAGGAGCCGCCCTCCGAGACGCCGGAGCGCTGACCTACCCCTTTTCGCCGCCCTCGGGTCCGTAGAAGATGACCCAGGTCTCAAAGCTGTCGCTGACGTCTTCAAACCGGTGCTCGACGCCCGCTGGGACGAACAGCGCGTCGCCTTCTTTGATGGAAAAGCGTTCCTCGCCGCTACGAAACCACCCGTGGCCCGACGCGATGATGTAGATCTCGTCTTTGCTGTGCGGGGTCTGCTTGTCCACACCGCGTGGGGCGTAGAACTCGAGCGTCATGCTGCCGTGCGCGAGCAGCAGCGACGAGAGATCGTTGGGAGTGATCGGAGCAGACCGAGCCTGGGTCCGCGGGAAGTGTCGCGCTACCTCTTGCATGGGTTCCTCCTCGCCGTCACTAAACATCGCGGTCATGGGTCAGGTCACCTGCTCGGCGCGATCGCGGTATGTGACCGCGGTGTGGGTGATCGTCGCCGTCGCCACGCTCGTGCGACTCGTCATCGCCGCACGTCTGCCGCTGTCGGGTGACGAGGCCTACTACTGGGAGTGGAGCCGCAGACTCGCTTTCGGATATTACGACCATCCTCCGATGGTGGCGTGGGTCATCGCGCTTTTCTCGCTCGGTCTCAAGAGCACGTTGCTCATCCGTCTTCCATTCGTCATGTGCGGCCTGGGGGCGGCTCTTGCCCTGTACGCATTCGTCGAACGAGCGACGGGAGACGCTCGAGCGGGCGCCACCACCGCCTTGCTGCTCTCGCTTGCGCCGTTCGCGACGATCGCCTTCGCAACCGCGACGCCGGACGGACCGTTCCTCTTCTTCTGGAGCATGTCGCTCTACCTCGCGTTGCTCTCCATCGATCCGCCGGCTCCGCGCGTGCGTCTGCCGCTAGCTCTCACCGTCGCCGCGGCGACGCTGTCGCGCGTGCTCGGGCTGCTGCTGGCCGCCGGCATAGCCTACGCCCTTGCGATCAGCGCAAACCGCTCAAAGGCTGCGGGCGTCGCCGCTCAACCGGCGCGCTATGCACTCGTCGCTGCGCTGCTCTTCGTCTGTGCCGTTGTGCCCTATGTGATCTGGGATGCGTCACATGGTTTCAGCGCGTTGCGTTTCGCGATCCTGGGTCGCCACGATGCGACATACCATGGCGGTAATATCTTCTCGCTGCTCGCGATCTACGCGGTGGTGCTGACTCCCGGCGTGTTTGTCGCGTCCGGCCCGGCCCTTGTCCGGCTCGCTCGCCGAGCCACGGCGGCGGAAGTCGTGTTGTGGTCGACGGCCGCGCCGCTGCTCGCGGTCTGTCTCGGCCTCGCGCTACGCGAGCGCGTCGAGTTCTACTGGGCTGACGGCGCATTCGTCTCGCTCGTCGCCGCGCTCGGGCTCTACTCGCAGACGCTGCTGCGCGGGTGGCGCTACGCGCTCGTCATCGCCCCGGCCGCAATGATCGCAACGCTGATGCTCGTCGTCGCAGCGCTCCCGCTTGAGACGTACCAGTTCGCACAGAAGGCCTTCGGCGTGCACCTGCGTCACGAGGGTCCGTTTGAGATCTGGGCGTTCGAGCCAGCAGCGCGCGACATGGCACAAGAGGCACGCGCTGCCCGTGGCTGGGTGATGACCGATGGCTACGGACTTTCAAGCGTGCTTGACTTCTACGGCGGCATCACACCCGTCGTGATCGGCTACGACCAGCAGGGTCGCGAGGCTCGTAGCTGGTCGCTCGGCTCCGTGCCCACGGCTGCGTTCTTCTTCGACAAGGAGCCGCTCGCCACGCGGCCCGACTTCGCGCGCCAGCTGGCGAGGGCGTGCGCAACCGTCGCCGATGACGGCGTGCGCAGCTATTATGTGCACGGGATCCTCGCGCGGACCTTCTACGTCACCCGGTGTCAGGGGCTCACGCCGGAGGGCTTTGCGC
>DAINRU010000001.1:134605-135937 GCA_036741695.1 Vulcanimicrobiota bacterium | reverse complement strand
ACTGTTGCCGGACGCTTCGATTGATCACGACGCGGACGTTTAGCGCAGCAGACGCAAACGTCCTATGAGAAGAAAAAAGGGAGGCCCGCCGTAGCGGTGCACTCCCTCAGCAACTGAACGCTTCAGTTGGCTAGTATACGCAGTCTGCGCCGACGACGCTGCAGTGGGTCCCGAGGGCTTCTCCTAAGACCACCTTCGCATCGAGCGAGGCGATGATTTTCGGTGACGAATACATGAGGAATGGTTCTCCCTTGGTTGATGTGGAGAGAGCGCCTCATCGCGCCCGATTCGCGCGGAGTACTCCGAGCGTCCACATAGCACTTCTTGATATGCTGCGCTCCCACTCGCCGCATAAAGGGCAGGTCAGTGGTAAGAAAGCCCTGCTCATATGGAATGTCTTGAAGCAACGGACCTTTAGGTCCGTTCACGCGCCTGGCGTGGTCGCTCCGGATTGGCGATCGTCGTCGAGCTCCACCGGGTAGAGGTCGCTTGTGACCCAGCGTGCCTTCGGCCGCAAGCGCTTGGGACTCAAGCGCACGTAGACGACCGGAATGAGGATAAGGGTGAGCAAGAGCGAGCTGATAAGGCCGCCGATGACCACGATGCCCAGCGACTTGCGCGACTGCACCGCGTGATCGAGGCCGAGCGCGAGAGGCAGCATGCCGAAGACCATGGCGGCAGTCGTCATGACGATGGGCCGGAACCGTACGCGTGCGCTCTCGCGGATTGCATCGATGCGTTCCAACCCGCGCTCGCGCAACTGGTTCGCGTAGTCGACGAGCAGGATGCCGTTCTTGGTCACAAGACCGATGAGCAGCACCGTGCCGATGAGCGAAAAGGCGTTGAGCGATTCGCGCGTGATGGCGAGCCCGCCAAGCGCGCCCACGACGGCGACCGGTACGGAGAACATGATGATGAGGGGCGAACGATAGCTATTGTACAGCGCCACCATGAGCAAGAAGACGAGCAGCATGCCGAAGATGAGCGCGAGTGCCATGCCGCGCAGCGTATCGCTGAGGTTCTGCTGCGTGCCGTTGCTATTGGCGACGACCCGTACGCTGTCGGGCAGGCCCAGGTCGTCGAGCTTGAGCCCGAACGCTCGGTCCACACCGGAGAGCGTGTAGCCTGGGGCGACGTTGGCGCTGACGTGCACGACGGTCTGGCGATCGACCCGGTCGATGGATCGCGTGCTCTCCGCTGAGTTGAGGTGCGCCAGGTCGCCGACCTTGACGATCTCGCCCGTGTCGGAACGGACGCTAATGTTCTTGATATCATCCTGCGTGCGCTGGTGCGAGAGCGGATAGGTGACTTGGACGTCTTTGAGCCCGTCCG
>DAINRU010000001.1:63958-134505 GCA_036741695.1 Vulcanimicrobiota bacterium | reverse complement strand
TGCTTCGTAGACCTTCTGCGCGTAGGGCGTCACGTCGTCCACCGTCGAGCTGACCAGGTAGTCGATGGGCTGCGAATTGCCGCCGTGGGTGTTGGTCGCGGGGATGACGACGGGGTTGGCATCGGGCGCGATCTGCTGCGCGACATGGCGGACGTAGTCCACCCAGTAGTCGGTTGAGTTCGTGCGATCCGGCCGCAGACGCAGATCGATCTGCCCAACGCCGCCGTCGATCATATAGCCGCCGAATGGCGACTGCGCAGCCCCAGCGAGCGACGTCTCAGTGCGCAGGTCGGAGATAAGATTGACTTCGCGCTCGATGGCGCGCACGGATTGTCGCGTGACCGAGAGCGGTGTGCCGCTCGGATAGTTGAGCTGGACGAAGATCTCTCCGTTATCCTGCGGCGGATCGAACTCGAAGCCGACGATGCCCAGCGGCCAAAGCAGGGCGACGGCAGCGAGGAGCGTGACGAAGGCGATGCCGACCACGGCGAAGGGATGGCTAAGACCCCAGGGCAGCGCGCGCTCGGCGTACCAGTCGCGCAGGCGCTCGAACCCACGGGTGAACTCGTCGATGATGCGCAGGGTGCGTTTGCTCGAGAGCAGCGACCAGTTCCCCGCCAAAGCCGGCGTGATGGTGAACGAGACGAGCAGCGAGGACAAGGTCGCCACCACCACGACCAGGGCGAATTCGCCGAGGAACTTGCCGACGATGCCGGGCAAAAACGCGATGGGTAAGAAGACCACCACGTCGACAAGCGTGATGACGATGGCTGCGAGACCGATCTCGAGGCGCCCGTTAATCGCGGCGCGCAAGGGCGGCTCGCCTTGCTCGCGGTGGCGCTCGCTGTTCTCCAACACGACGATCGAGTCGTCCACCAAGATGCCGGTGATGAGGGTCATGGCAAGCAGCGAGACGGTATCCAGCGTGAAGTTGAGCACCTTCATCACGATGAGCGTCGCGAAGAGCGAGGTGGGAATCGCGATGAGGACGGTCGCGGCGTTGCGCCACGAGCGCAGGAAGAAGATCATCACGATGGCGACCAGGCAGATGCCCTCGATCAGCGTGCGCAACACCCCGGTGAGGAGCGCTTGCGTGTAGGCCGACTGATCGTCGACGACGGAGAGGAACGTTCCGGGGAAGCGGCGTTCCAGATCCGGCAGCGCGGCGATGACGCTCTTGGCGGTGTCGACCTCGTTGGCGCCGATCGTCTTCTGCACCGTGAGGAAGAAGTTGGGCTCGCCATCGACGTACGAGTAGATGCGCTCCGGTGCATAGGAGTCGAGCACTTGGGCGACATCGCCGACGCGGGTGCCGTTGCTGCCCGGGATCTGGATGTTGGCGATGGATCCGGGACCGGTGATGTCGCCGCGGATGTTGATACCGGTCTCGCGCTCCTCGCCATAGAGGATGCCGCCTGGCAGGCGGACGTTGTTCACCGAGATCGCGCCAACCACGTCGTTGATCGTGAGGTTGTTGTTTTTGAGGGCTTTGGGGTCGACCTCGACCTGGACGGACGGCGTGACGATGCCATTGGCCTGCACGTAGCCGACGCCGGGCAGCTGCTCGATGGAGGGGATGAGGCCGTTCTGGATGATCGCCGATAAGGCGCCTGCCGGCAACGACTTCGACGCAACGGCGAGCGTCACGACCGCAGACTCGCCCGGATCGAACGTCTCGATGCGTGGCGTCGGCAGATCTCCCGGCAGCTGCGACTGGGCGGTCTGCATGCGGCGCTGCACCTCGACGAGATCTTCCGTTCGCGCCGAACGCAGGCTGAACTGCGCGGTGATGCTGGCGAAGCCTTGCTGGATGGTGCTCTGCGTGTGCTCGAGATAAGGAGCACCGGCGAGCTCGTTTTCGATCGGAAGAACGACGCTGTTGGCCATCTCCGCCGGAGAGGCGCCTGGATAGAAAATAATGATGTTGACGATGGGGACGCTGACGTTGGGCAGCTCTTGTTCGCGCAGGCCGAAGAGCGCGAGCAACCCGCCGATGGTCAAGGCGGCGATGAGCGCCGATGCCAGGGTCGGCCGTGCGACAAATAGTTTAGTGAGCATGTAGTGAGCTCGTCATGCGCCGGATGTGCCTCACTCCGGTCATCGGCACGGGGCCCCCACTCTTAACCCGGCCATAATGTCCACTATTTTACCCAGCTCGCGTGCCCGACCTTTGCTCGTCCACGGCATTGTAGCACCGGGTTTTGGCGACGGTATCCACGAGGAAACGGTGAAGCGAAAACGGACCTAAAGGTCCGTTGCTTCAAAAGCCTCGGCGGTGGCTATATCTTCAGGGCTTCTACGACGGCCTGATCGTCGGTCCAGCCCGCGCCTTCGGCGGCCAGCGCCTTGATCTCGTCGTCTGAGAGCTGTTCTCGCAGCAGCCCCATGAGCTTCTCGTAACTCCACTTCTCCGTCGGCTCGCGTTTGAACTCGGACTTGCGTATCGCCTCATCGACGTAGCCGAGCAATCGCGCCGCGTCGCGTCTGCCTCCTTGCTGCGCCTGGATGACCGCCAAATGCTGCATCGCGTAGGCGCCCAAGAGCCCCTCCTGGGCCTCGCGGGCAAGCTTAATGCCCTCGTGTCCGTTTGCTCGAGCCTCCTCGATCTGACCAATGGCAAGACGGTATGCCGTCAGGTTTGTCAGCGCGTTCGCAGCGCTGCCCGGGTTCCTGCTCTTGCGGCGCATGGCGAGCGCCTCTTCTGCGACGCTGATGGCCTTGTCGATGTCGCCTTGCGAGAAGCTCAGCTCGGCGACGTTCCCAAGCACGGTCGCGGTCATCTGCTCGTCCCCAAAGGACTTGGCGAGCGAGATCGCTTCCTCGAAGCCTTTTTGCGCTGCCTTCGCATCGCCACGGATCCAGAAGATGATGGACCACCACGAGAGGCACGACGCGAGCTTCTTGGTCGTCTTGGTCTCGCGCAGCAGGGGCACCGCTTTCACGTACTCCGCCTCTGCCTCATCGAACCGTCCACGGCGGTCAAGGGCGAAGCCGAGTTGTATTTGCGCTTGTGCCAAAAGCTTGCGGTCATCCAGAGCCTCGGCTTGCGCCAGCGCCCGTTCGGCAGCCTCCTGCTGCGCGGCGCCGAGCGCCTCATTATTCAGCGCGAAGCCCATCCACAGCTTGACGGAGACGGCGTCCGGCGGGGCATCGGGCTGGGCCTCGATCGCGAGGTTTATCCAGCGCGCCCCTTCCCGTCTGGACCCCACGCCGATCCACAGCTCGCGCAGCGCCGCGGCGAGCGCGCGCCCCACGACGACGTCATTGCGTTTGGTCAGCGCCCAGTCCATCGCCGCTCTGAAGTTGTCGAGCTCGGGTTCCATCTGTTCGATGAGGACCTTGGACGGCGTCGATTCCCAGGCGTCGTCGGCTTCTTGCGCCAGCTTGAGGAAGTACTCGGCATGCTTGCGGTTGATGCGCTCGCTCTCCCCAGCCTCGCCAAGTTTTTCGAGCGCGTATCGCCAGGTGGAGTCGAGCAGCCGGTATCGTTCGCTCGTGCCGCCGATCTCCGCCTGAACGAGCGACTTGTCGACGAGCGAGGAGATCATATCGAGGATCTCCCACGATTCAATGGTCTCGTCGGCGCAGATCTCGCTTGCCGCTTCGATGGTCCAGCCGCCGGCGAAGACCGAGACACGGTTGACGAGGGTGCGCTCGCGCTCGTTGAGCAGATTGTAGCTCCAGTCGATGAGCGCACGCATCGTCTGGTGGCGCGGCAGCGCAGTGCGGTCGCCTCCGGTGAGGATGCGGAAGCGTTCCGTCAGCCGCTCGGCGAGATTCACGACCGACATGGCCTTGACGCGTGCCGCGGCGAGCTCGATGGCAAACGGTATGCCGTCGAGACTGCGGCAGATGTCGACGACGACGGGCGCATCGGCATCGGTGAGCGCGAACCGGGTGTTGGCGGCGGTGGCGCGGTCCACGAAAAGCGCCACGGCGCCGAATTGCTTGGCGGCCTCCGCGGTCATCCCAGCGCCAGACTTCGGCACGGCAAGCGGGCTCACGCGGTGGACGACCTCGCCCGCGATACCGAGGCCCTCGCGGCTGGTCGTGAGCACGCGCACCTGTGGCGCGCCCTTGATGATCGACGAGGTGATCTGCGCCGCCGTTTCGACGACGTGCTCGCAGTTGTCGAGGATGATGAGCACTTGCTTGGGCTTGAGCGAATAGATGATGGATTCGACGAGCGAGCGGTCCGCGCCGACGCGGACGCCTAAGACAGCCGCCATTTCGCTCGCGATGAGATCGGGGTCTTGCAAGCCCGCGAGGTCGACGAACCAGACACCGTCGGGATGCTGATCGAGCAGTTCGGCGCCGACCTGGAGCGCAAGACGGGTCTTGCCCACCCCACCGGTTCCGGCAAGCGTGAGCAGGCGCGTCTTCTCGAGCAGTTTTTTGACCTCGGCAACATCCTCATCTCGGCCGAGAAAGCTCGTGACCTGGATGGGAAGATTGTTGGGCAGCGCGTCGAGCGAACGCAGCGGCGGGAAGTCCGACGGTAGACCCTCGGCGTCAAGCTGGAAGACCTGTTCGGGATGCGCGAGGTCCTTGAGGCGCTGCGCTCCCAAGTTGCGCAGGCTTGCGCCTGCGGGCATCTCGGCCTGGGCGAGATCGGCGGCAGAGGCCGAGACGAGGACTTGGCCGCCATGCCCGATGGCGAGCAGACGCGCGACGCGATTCACCGTAGGCCCGAAATAGTCACCGTCGCGTTCGTCCGCGTAGCCGCTGTGCAGCGCCATGCGCACGCGCAAGCCATCGACGCTCGCGAAGTCTTCCTTGGCGAGCGCGAGCTGCGCGTCGATGCTCGCGCGGACCGCTTCAGGCGCCGTGTGGAAGGCGGCGCAATACGCATCGCCCATCTTCTTGAAGACGTAGCCTCTGGCGCCGCCGATCGCGGCGGCGAGCAGCTCGTCGTGACGGTTGAGCGCGGCCTTCATCTCGGCGCGGTGGGTCTCCCAGCGCTGGGTCGAGCCTTCGATGTCGGTGAAAAGGAAGGTCACCGTGCCCGAGGGCACGCGGGATGCTGACGGGGTCGTTTGGCGACTCTGTGCGGCTTGGTCCATGTGAGGCTCAGCGAGTTCCACTCAGGCCGCTCAAACACCCGCGGGCGCCGGGCAGGCTAGACCTTGAGGGCCTCATCGTAGGCCTGGTCGTCGGTCAGCGTGGCGCCTTCGGCCTGGAGCGCGGCGAGCGCATCTGCGGGCATCTGTGTCCGCAGGGCCTCGACGAGTTTGTCGTGTTCCGTCTGCTCGGTGTTGTCGAGCCGCGCACCGAGCTCCTTATAGGCATGCTCGCAATAGCCCATGAGCCGCGCAGACATCTGCCACTTGCCTTCGCCCGCCGCGATGGCTGCGAAATGCTGCACCGATTCGGCAAAGGTCACTGGGCCCGCCGGGCGGGCGTCTTTGATCGCAGCACGGGCCATCTCGCGCGCCTCATCGAAACGCTGCAGCTGGATCAAGTAGGCGGCGATGTTGGCCTGGGTGAGGGCCCGCCCGATCCGATCCCAGGGATCAAGCGTCGGCAGCAGGTTACGCGCCAGGTCGAGTGCGCGCTCGACGTTCCCCCTGCCGAACTCGGTCTCGGCCAAGTTATTGGTGATCCCGCTGAGGAGCTGGGTGTCTGACGCGGATTTGGCATACGACATGGCTTCGTTATAGAGCTGCATCGCTTCTTCGGTGCGCCCTTGAAAGTGCAAGTTGCGCGCCCTCTGCGAAACGACAGCACCGGTCATGCGCGTGTCTTTGAGATCGCGAAACGTCTGCAGAGCAAGGTCGAGCATACGCTCGGCTTCATCGTGGCGCTTCAGCCGCAACATAGCCTCGCCGACCCTGGACGCAGCCATCGCGACTCCGCGGCGATCCCCGAGCTGCTCGTGAAGCTCCTTGGCGCGCAAGCCCGCGGCAAGTGCCGGCTCGTACTTCCACGCCACCATCTCGAGGATGGACAAGGCGAGCTGGAGCTTCGCTTCCAGCTCTGGTTGCGTGATCGGGGCGTTGGCAGCCACGGCGGCCAGCAGACGCCGGCGGCCCTCTTCCGGCTGCGGACCTCGACTCCAAAACAGCGCGAGCGACGACACCAAGATCGCCCCAAGTTCCACGTCGTGGCGCCCGGTGATCGCCCAGTCAAGCGCGGTCCGGAAGTTGTCGATGTCGGGCAGCAGCCGCTCGATCCAGGCCCGCGACGGCGTCGCGCTCCACTCTTCTTCGGCTCGTTGTGCCACGGAGGTGTAGAACTCGGCGTGTCGCGCTCTCACCACGTCGGCTTCGCCGACTTTCTCGATGAGCTCGATCGTGTATTGGCGCGTTGAGGCGAGCAAGCGGTAGCGTTGCTCGGCGCCGACCAGTTCTGTGACCACGAGCGACTTGTCGACAAGCCCGGCCAACAGGTCGAGCACGTCGAGCGGATCGATCGTCGCGTCGCTGCAGACGCTTGAGGCTGCGTCGAGCGTGCAGCCGCCGGCGAATGCGCTCAACCGGCGGAAGACCGTCTTCTCGTTCTCCGAGAGCAGGTCGTAGCTCCAGTCGATGAGCGCGCGCATCGTCTGCTGCCGGGGCAGCGCCGTGCGGTTGCTCGCGGTGAGGATGCGGAATCGGTCGGCGAGGCGGGTCGCGAGCTGTTCGACGCTGAGCACCTTCACACGGGCGGCGGCCATCTCAATGGCGAGTGCGATGCCGTCGAGCTGCTCGCAGATGCGCGCGATGATCGGCGCGTTGGTATCAGTGAGGACGAAGCGCCGGTCTGCCGCATTGGCGCGCTCGACGAAGAGCGCGATGGCGCCGTAGCGCGAGGCCTCGGCGACGGTGATGTCCGTGTCGGAACGCGGCACGCCGAGCGAGGGCACGCGCAGCACGATCTCGCCTTCGATGCCCAGTCCCTCGCGCGAGCTCGCCAGGACGCGCACGTGCGGGCAGTTGCGCAGCAAGAGGTCGGCCATCTTGGCGGCACCGGCGACGAGGTGCTCGCAGTTGTCCAAGATGATGAGCAGGCGTCGCGTGCGCAGCGCGTTCGTGACGAGCTCCTCAAGCGAACGAGTCCCGGCCTCACCCAGGTTGAAGACCTCGGCGAAGCGGCTCGCGATGAAGGATGGGTCGTTGAGCGGTGCCAGGTCGACGAACCAGACGCCATCGGGGAACTTGTCGAGCAGCTCGGCGGCGACTTGGAGCGAGAGGCGGGTCTTGCCGACGCCGCCGGCGCCGACGAGCGTCACCAAGCGGTGCTTGGCGAGCAGCGCTTCGATCTCTGTGAGGTCGTTCTCGCGGCCGACGAGCTGGGTGAGCTGCAACGGCAGATTGTTGGGTAATGCATCGAGCGAGCGCAGCGGGGGGAATTCCGAGGCCAAGCCCGGCGCGAGAAGCTGATAGACCTGCTCGGGATGGGTGAGGTCGCGCAGGCGATGCGCTCCGAGGTCGTGCAGCGTCGCTTGCGACGGCATCATGCCTTGCGATAGCTCCGTGCTGACGCCGGAGACGAGCACCTGACCGCCGTGACCGATGGAGAGCAGCCGGGCCACGCGGTTGACGGTGGGGCCGAAGTAGTCGGCGTCCCGTTCGTCGGCGAGGCCTGTGTGGATGGCCATGCGCACCTTCAGGCCGCCGATTTTCGTCCAGTTTTCGTTCTCGATGGCACGTTGCGCCTCGAGCGCCGCTGCGATCGCTTGCGGGACCGTCTTGAAGACCACGCAGAAGGCGTCGCCGATCGTCTTGAAGACAAGGCCGCCATTGGCTTCGAACGCCCGGCGCAGAATCGTGTCGTGCCAGGCGACGGCGGTCTTCATCTCGTCGCGGTGCTGCTCCCAGCGCTGGGTCGAGCCCTCGATATCGCTGAACAGAAAGGTGACGGTGCCGGTGGGCAGCGGCGTGCGTTCGGCGACGGCCTCAGACACGGAGGGCCTCCTCGACCGCCTGGTCCTCGGTCAATGACGCGCCCTCTTTCAGCAGCGTCCGGAGCTGCTGCTCGGGGAGCGATTGCTGCAGGCGCGCTTCGAGTGCGTCGGACTCTTGCTGCTCGGTGAATTCGGGGGCATAGTTGGCGACCTTGAAGACGTTGGACGCGTAGCCGAAAAGCCGAGCACCCAACGCCGCGTCGCCTGTGCCAGAAGCGATAGCCGCCATATGCATGACGCTGATCGCGGTGTGCAACTCGACCTGGGAGTCCCTGGTGAGGCGCAGTCCGCGTTTTGCTGCAGCACGTGCCTCGTCGAGCCGCCCCAAGTAGATGAGGTACGCGGCCACATTGTTGAGCCCGATGTACCCTTCACCTGGCTCGTCGAGAACCTCTCGGGCCAGCTCTAGCGCTCGCTCGGCATCGCCCGCCTTGAACTCCAGTTCAGCAAGATTGCCGATGGCAGTGCTCTTCAAACGATCGGCGCCGACCGCGCGCGCGATGGCCAGCACTTCGGCGTAGGCCACCCGCGCTTCGTCGTCGCGGTCTGCGAAGTTGAGATTGCGGGCGATGCGGCTCTTCACCGAGCCGACCAGACGCCTGTCGCCCGTCTCCTCCGCGAGGGCGAGCGCCTCATCCAAGAAGCGCTGGGCCGCATCATGCTCGAACACCCGAAGGTACGACTCTGCCAGTTCGCCCAGCGACCACACGATACCGCGAGCATCCCCAACCTCGCGGTTGAGCTCGAGCGCTCGCTCCGCGAAGGGCCGCACCTTCAACCATGGGATGACTAATCCGTTGAGATAGGTGCGTCCGAGCCAGAGCTTCGCGAGCGTCTCCTTAGATTTGATCTCATCGCCGAGCGCGATCGCGGCTTCGATCCGGGCGCGGCCCTCCGCCTCGAACGAGGTGAGGAACCAGTAGCGATAGAGGCACGCGGCAAGCGCAGCCCCGAGCTCCACATCGCGCTTCTCGCCGAGCGCCCAGTCTAGTGCCACACGGAGGTTGTCGTTCTCTGGCTGAAGGAGCCCGAGCCACGTCTTTGTGGGCGACGACCACGAGGCAATCTCTGCTTTGCGGCCATAGTCCAGAAAATACTGCGCGTGACGCGTCTGCATTGGCTCGAGCTCGCCGCTTTTCTCAAGAAGCTCTTGCGCGTACTGGCGGGTGGATTCGAGCAGACGGTAGCGCTGCTCCGAGCCGGACAGCTCTGCCACGACCATCGACTTGTCGACGAGCGACTGCAAGACGTCCAAGATGGCCCAGTCCTCGATCGTCTCATCCGAACAGATCGCGCTCGCCGCGTCGAGGTTCCAGCCGCCGCCGAAGACCGCCACGCGGCGGAAGATCAGCTTCTCGTCGTCGGTGAGGAGTTCGTAGCTCCAGTCCACGAGTGCGCGCATGGTCTGCTGGCGCGGCAGTGCTGTGCGGCTGCCGCCGGTGAGGATGCGGAAGCGCTCGGAGAGCTTGGCCTCGAGTTGCTCGACGCTGAGGGCTTTGAGCCGGGGAGCGGCGAGCTCGATGGCGAGCGCGATGCCATCCAAACGCTGGCAGAGCCGGGCCACGACGTAGACGTTGCGATCGGTGAGGCGAAACGTCTCGGTCGCCGCGATCGCGCGCTCCACGAACAGCGCCACAGCTCCGTGGCGTATCGCCTCTTCGGCAGTGAGATCCTTTGAAGGCTCCGGCACGGCAAGCGAGGCCACACGGTGTACCGCCTCGCCAGCGATGCCCAGGCCCTGGCGTGTCGTGGCGATGATGCGGATATGTGGGCAGTTGCGCAAGATCGTGTCGATAAGCCGTGCAGCCGATTCGACGACATGCTCGCAGTTGTCGAAAATGATGAGCGCACGGCGCATCTTGAGGGCGTGCACGAGCGCCTCCGTGATCGAGCGGTGCTCCGCCTCGCGAACGTGGAAGATGGACGCCAGCGCGCTTGGGATCAGGTCGCCGTCGGAGATCGACGCCTGCTCGAGCAGCCAGACGCCGTCTGGATAGCTGTCGAGCAGCTCGGCGCCCACCTGCAAGGCGAGGCGGGTCTTGCCGACGCCGCCGGCCCCGACGAGCGTGACCAGGCGATGCTTTGCAAGCGTCTGCGTGATGGTGAGGATCTCGATCTCGCGGCCGACGAAGCTCGTGATCTGCAGGGGCAGGTTGTTGGGCAGCGCTTCGAGCGAGCGTAGCGCCGGGAATTCGTTCTGCAGGCCGGGGGCGACAAGCTGATAGACCTGCTCCGGGTGGGTGAGGTCCTTGAGACGGTGCGCACCGAGGTCACGCAGCGCGGCCTGTGGCGGCAGCTCTCCCTGGGAAAGGTCTGCGCTCGCCCCCGAGACGAGCACTTGGCCGCCGTGGCCGATGGCAAGCAGACGCGCGACGCGGTTCACCGCGGGTCCGAAATAGTCACCGTCGCGCTCGTCTGTGTGCCCGGTGTGGATGGCCATACGGACCTTGAGGCCATCGACCCCTGACCAATCCTCTTTCAAGAGCGCGCGCTGTGCCTCGAGCGCCGCGGCAATCGCATCGCCCACATTATAGAAGGCTGAGCAAAACGCGTCGCCGATGGTCTTGAAGACGTGGCCGTCGTGACCCGCGATAGCACGGCGCACGATGTCCTCATGGCTGCGCACGGCCGCCTTCATAGCGTCGCGATATCGCTCCCAGCGTTCGGTCGACCCCTCGATGTCGGTGAAGAGGAAGGTGACGGTGCCGGTGGGGAGCGGCTTGCGTTCAGCGATGGCCTCAGACATTGTGGGGCCTGTCCTCCGCCAGCCACTTGTCGACGACCTTGGCTCGAGCGGTGTGGTTGGGGAACGTGCCGTGCGGATGCTTGCGCAGCCACTCCCTGGCGCGCATAGCCATGTATTCGAAATTGGCGAATTGCCAGTCGCCGCGCCGCCGGCGCATGATAGCGATGGCAGGCTCGAGCGCATCCCAATATGCCACGGTGAGACGGGCGAACAGATCCATCCAGGCGCCTTCGTCCACCAAATTGTTCTTGAGCAACGTGCCGACCGCGTTGAACCAGCTACAGGCGCTGATCTCCTGGTGAGTACGCGCATCGATGAACCCGAGCACATCGAGCTCTTTGCGAAACTGCTCGTCGCGCAGCTTGAAGGGCAGCTCGGACTGCACGAAGCGCAGCGCTTCTTGCATGTCGGGGGTGCGCAGATCACGTTCCATCGAGATCACGGCGCTTATCTGATTGAACGACGCAGCGTGGTGAAGCGAGACGGCTGCCGCGATAACGCTGGCCAGGAGCAGCAGAAACGTGCCCAGGTTGGCCCAGGTGTTGAGCGCGCTGTAGTCGATCAAGGATTCAAACGTCATGCGTGAGTTCTCAAACTCCCTACGGTGCGACCGGCACAGGCGTCTCGGCGGGCGTCTCATCTTCGACCAGCCACACATCCTCGAGATTCATGCGCGGCACGGTCTTGGGATAGACGCCTCTGGGGTGCTTCTTGCGCCATTCCACGGACAGTGCAGCGAGATACTCGAAATTCTGATACTGCTCGTCACCGCGTTTGCGGCGTAAAATGGCGATGACCGGCGCGAGCAGTTTCCAATACTGGTCGATGATGCGGCTGGTCTGATCGAGGAACGCGTCAGGGTCGACGATGTGGTTTTTGACGAGCGTGCCCATCTGATTGAAGAAATTGCAGGCGGTCATCTCCATGTGCACGCGCGAGTCGATGAAACCGATCCTGGCCAGCTCGGCCCGGTACTGCGGGTCGCGGATCTTCTGCGGCAGGTAGAACTGGACGTAGCGCAGCGACTCTTGCAATTCGGGATCGCGAAATTCGCGCTGTAGGGTGAGCACCGCTTGCAGCTGGTTCTTCGCCTGCATGTGCCTCAGCTCCAACACAGCGGCGATCGCTGTCGCCAAGATGACGAAGAAGGTGCCGATCGACGCGACTGTGTTCCAGAGTTCCAGGCTCATACCGCCTTCCGCTAAGCGGACTACGAAGTCCGCTGCTACAGAGGTTACGGGAACAGCTGATGCTCTCCATCGTACTTCTCCGCCGGGTTCCGCTTGTCTTGTCAGGCGGAGAGCGCGGGCGGTCAGGGGCGTTGACCGTCGCCGGATGCATCGTGATATAATCCGCGTGAGTATCGTATGGTTACAATCAAAGTGCCCGAGGGGAAACCGGCTTTCGAATGGGTCAATGGGCGCGCGCTGCAAAAGGTGAGCCCGAAGCGGCGGCACTCGCTCGCGCAGGGCGCGTTCCTCGTGGCACTGAGCGCCTGGGCACAATCCACCGGCACAGGCTTTGCCGGCCCGGAGTGGCGCTTTCGCATCCAGCCGCCGGGCGAGGCGCGCCGTCCCCTAGTCCCCGATGTGGCCTTCCTTTCCTACAAGCGCTTGCCGCTTTCAGAAATGGAGGTGACCGAAGAGCCGCTCGTGGCGCCTGACGCCGTGGTCGAGGTGAGATCGCCGGACGACCGGCGCCCCGACATCGAGGAAAAAGTACGCGTCTATCTCGCCGCCGGCACGCAGGTCGTCTTTCTCGTCGATCCGGGCGCGCGAAGCGTCACCATCTGCGACGCCGATGGCAGACGCCGGCTTGACGAAAAAGATATCATACGGCACCGCACGTTGCCAGGGTTCCGCTTGCGAGTCAAGACGCTGTTCGAGCTCCCCAAACCGAAATAGCTGGCATTAGTCGCCAGCGGGTCAGGACGCGACAGTACGAGGGACCACGGCAGAGGTGGCGGCTCTTAACTCGCTCAGACAAAAGAAAAAACCGGCGAAATGCCGGTTACGGCGCGGATCTGCGATAGCGATATTATAGCCCATCGTGGAAAAACGCGCAACGGGAGACGACACCGGATCTGCGGGCGTCGCCACCCTCCGTCAGCGACGGAGGTTGGAGGCGGCGGGAATCGAACCCGCAGCGCGCGATTTCGCAGATCCGCACCGTAACCGCCCCCAACCTCAGGTCCTATCACGCTATGTTTTCCGTGAGGAAAGCGCCAGAATAGTAAAGAGGCGCGAACGAATTCGCGCCTCTTTACTATGTCCAATCCCTTGCGGGATCACATCATGTCGTAACCACCCATGCCGCCGCCCGGAGGCATCGCCGCGCCGTTCTTTTTCTCTTCCGGCTTGTCGGAGATGAGCGTCTCGGTGGTGAGCAAGAGCGCTGCGATCGACGCCGCGTTCTCAAGCGCCGTGCGCGTGACCTTGAGCGGGTCGACGATGCCCTTCTTGAACATGTCGACATACTCGCCGGTCATCGCGTCGAAGCCATGATTGGCCTCGAGCGTCTTGACCTTCTGCACGACCACGGAACCCTCGGCACCCGCGTTGTCGGCGATCTGCCGGAGCGGCTCCTCGAGCGCACGACGGATGATCGCGATGCCAACCTGCTCGTCTGTGGCGTGGCCGTTCTTGCTCGCCTCGATGGACTTGATGGCGTGCACGAGCGCCGTGCCGCCGCCGGGCAGCATGCCCTCTTCAACGGCAGAGCGAGCGGTCGAGACCGCGTCTTCCATGCGGTGCTTTTTCTCTTTGAGCTCGGTCTCGGTGGCCGCGCCGACCTGGATCACCGCGACGCCGCCGGAGAGCTTGGCCAGCCGCTCCTGAAGCTTCTCGCGATCGAAGTCGGAGTCGGTGTCCTCGACTTGGCGCTTGATCTGCTCGATGCGCCCCTTGATCTCTTCCTTCTTGCCCGCGCCGTCGACGATCGTGGTCTCTTCTTTCGTGACCTTGACGGTGCGCGCTTTGCCCAGCTCGTTGACCGTGACCTTATCGAGCTTGAGGCCAAGCTCTTCTGAGATCACGGTGCCGCCGGTGAGGATGGCGATGTCCTTGAGCATCTCTTTGCGGCGGTCGCCGAAGCCCGGCGCCTTGACGGCGACGGTCGTGAACGTGCCGCGCAGTTTGTTGACCACGAGCGTGGCGAGCGCCTCGCCTTCGACGTCTTCCGCGATGATGACGAGCGGCTTCTGCACCTGCACGACCTTCTCGAGCAGAGGCAGGATGTCGGCGATGGCCGATATCTTACGCTCGGTGATGAGGATGTAGGGATCAGAGAGCACGGCTTCCATGCGCTCGGGGTCCGTCACCATGTATGGCGAGATATAACCCTTGTCGAACTGCATGCCTTCCTTCAGCTCGAGCTCGGTCTTGGTGGTCTTGGACTCTTCGACGGTGATGACGCCGTCTTTGGTCACTTTTTCCATCGCGTCGGCGACGATGTCGCCGATGGTCCGGTCGTTGGCCGAGATGGAGGCGACCCGGGCGATGTCTTCGCGCGTCTCGACCGGATGCTTCATCTTCTTGAGGGCTTCGACGACCTTCTCGACGGCTGACTCGATGCCGCGCTTGATCGCCAGCGGATCGGAGCCGGCGGCCACGTTGCGCAGACCTTCACGATAGATGGCTTGCGCCAGCACCGTGGCGGTGGTCGTGCCGTCGCCCACGATGTCGTTGGTCTTGGAGGCGACTTCCTTGATGAGCTGTGCGCCCATGTTCTCGAAATGGTTGGGGAGTTCGATCTCCTTGGCGACTGTCACACCGTCATTGGTGATGGTCGGGGAACCGAACTTCTTGTCGAGGACGACGTTGCGGCCTTTGGGGCCGAGCGTGACCTTGACCGCATCGGCGAGAGCGTTAACGCCGCGCTCGAGGGCGCGCCGTGCATTCTCGTCATATAATAGTTCTTTGGCTGCCATGTTGTGTCTCGCGCTCCTTTAGCGTTTCACGACAGCGAGAACGTCCTTCTCGCTGATGATGAGGTACTCGGTGCCGTCGAGCTTGATCTCGGAGCCCGAATACTTGGAGTAGATGACCTTGTCGCCGACTTTGAGATCGACAGGGATGATTTCACCCTTGTCAGTCTTACGGCCGGGTCCGACAGCGATGACGACGCCTTCTTGCGTCTTCTCCTGCGCTGTGTCGGGCAGAATGATGCCACCGGCGCTCGTCTTGGCGGGTTCGACCGGCTCCAGGACGACACGCTCGCCCGTCGGCTTCAGTTCAACTTTGGTTGCGGTTGCGGCCACTGAACTTAGTCCTCCTTAAAGCACCGTCATCGCGGGCGCGCCTCCGGCCCGCGCTGCCGGCGCACCAGGCGGCAGGTGGCCGCTTGGGATCTCGCTGACGCTGGACCTTAAGGAATACGCCAATAACGGCTATTTCTGGTGTTTTAGCAGTCTTAGCACTTGAGTGCCAATTGCATTATAGCGGGCTTACGCGGCCCAGGCAAGGCGTTCCTGCGACCTTCACGCCTGAAGGCGGGAGCGCCCGTGCGTCCGCGGAATACGGTCCTGCTGGGCGAACCTCCGCCGCCGGCCGTGACGGTTTCGCGGCCCCTTGAGGTGGTCAGCATGCGTCCCATAACCCGCCCCCTCCTCACCCTCGCACTGCTCCTCGTCCTGGCCGCACCGGTCCGGGCGACCGCGCCGTCCATTGTTATAGATGGGTCCGCGCTCCCCGGTGATGTGCCCGCGCTCGTCTCGGGCGACCACGTGCTCGTGCCCTTGCGCGGTGTTTTCGAGCGCCTCGGCGCCACCGTTTCCTATGATGCTGAGTCGCAGACGGCGACCGCGGTTTTGAACGAGATGAGCGTCTCGGTGACCGTCGGTTCGCCCACGGCGCTCGTCAACGGCAAGCCGCGCACGCTCGACGTCAGCCCGCGTGAGGTGGCCGGACGAGTCATGATCCCGCTGCGCTTCGTCGCGCAGTCGCTTGGGGTTTCAGTCGACTATGATGACACAAGCGACACGGTCGTCATCGTCACGGGCCGGCGGCCTGGCAATTTTGCGGCCATGACGAGTGGACCGGATCTTTCGGCCGCCCCGAAAGTAGCGCCGACCGTCGAAGATGCACGGCCTGCGCTCGGCTCGCTCATCGGCTCGGCGTATCCTTCGATCTACGCTCGCTTTAACGGGGGAACGTCCGCCGTCGATCCAGCGTCGGTGCGCATCACCGTCGACACCGAGGACGTCACGGGCTCTTCCACGGTGTCCTCCGCGTACGTCTCCTACACGCCGACCTCACCACTTTTGACCGGCCAACATACCGTCACGGTGACCGGAGCGGCTGACGACGGGACACCTTTCACAGAGACCTGGTCGTTCCGCGTAGACGCGGGTACGACGTCAGATTACACGAGCGAGACCTATGGCGGCGGCGCAGGATATTACGGTGGAGGCTATGGCGGATATGGTGGGTTCGACGGCTTCGGCTGGCCGTTGCACGGCTACCGCAACTTCGGGTTCTACCCGCCGGGATTCTCCGTCTTCACGCCTGGACCGCTGTACTTCGTGCAGGGCGGGATCATCGAAGTGATCTTCGTCAGCCAGTTCTTCCCATTCGGCAACGCGTTCTTCACCATCTCGGGGTTCCCGGGATCCTTCCCGCTCACACCGTGGCTGGGCAATCCAGGATTTTTCTGGGGATATGCGCGCGTGCCGTCTGGCGTGACCGCGCATAACGCGATCATCGCTGCGCGATTCACGACGCCTGCCGGGCAGAAAGTCGTGGTCCGCTCCACGGCGCCGCTGCAGATCGAAGGCAAGCGTCGCGCGCTTCCGGCGGACCTGCGCTATGCAGTGCTCCCGCGTCTCATCAACCGGCCGAGCTCACCACGCCACATCGTGGCCTTCGAGCGGTTCCCTCAAGCGACGTACACGGACATCCGGCCAACCGTCAGGGGTGCCGCGCCGCCTGCGAACACTGCCTACGGGGGCCACGCGCCTGTGGTGGTCACGCACCCCGGTCCGGGCGTGACACACCCGGGCCCCGTGCTCGCACATCCGTCGCCTATCGTCATCCATCCAGCGCCGATCGCCGTTCACCCGCTACCGCATCCGCAGCCGATCGGTCTGATGCCCGTCGAGCGCTTCCCGCTCAGGCAGTGGCAGTTCATGGGACCGGCCCACCCGGCGATGCCTGGGATTCCCGCCAGGCCGAAGTGAGTCGCCCTGCGCCGAGGTGAGGACTTGCCGCCTCGCCGAACGACGTGATATCCGGGGTGTGAACGGGAACGAATACGTGCCGACGCTGACAGACATCTGGGACTTCCTCCTGGGCTTCAAAGCAGCAACCGAAGCGGGTTTCGCTCGCGTGGATGCGCGCCTCGACGTTCTCGCGGCGGACGTGTCGATGCTCAAGTCGGATGTCAGCGTGCTCAAGTCGGATGTCGGCGTGCTCAAGTCGGATGTCGGCGTGCTCAAGTCGGATGTCTTGCGGCTCGAGCGTGACCTCCAGCGCGTCGAGCGTCGCGTGATCCGCATCGATGATCGCTTGTCCGTCATCGAGGACCAACGAGTGGGCCTGCGACTGGACGACCACGAACGGCGCATCACGAGGCTGGAGCAACAACCCACCTAGGGATCAAGCCGACTAATAACCGGTCGCGGGCGGGTGGCTACGCCGCGCCGGCGATTCTTTGCGCCTCGCGCTGCAGCGGCAACCGTTTCAAGATGCTCTCGCGCGTCACAAAACCGACGAGGGCCCCGTTCTCATCGATGATCGGTATTTGCGCGACGCCGCTTTTTGACAGCATCTGCACCACCTCGAGCGCGCTCGCGCTCGGCAGCGCAGATTTGAGGTCCGCAACGCGCGTCATGAGCGACGTGACGTACGCATCGGCGGGGCCGCGATCGGTGAGCTTGACGAAATCGCTCATCGTGAGGATCCCCAAAAGCTGATCACCCAGCATCACCGGGAGTGCACGGTTGCCGGTCTTCATCATCACCTGCAACGCGACATCGGCGGTCGCGCCCGCCGACACTGGTTCCGGCGCAGGCACGGCGATATCGCGCGCGGTGAGTCCCTGGAGCGCGCTTTGCAGCTCGGCCTGCATCTGCTCCGCGCCGCCTGCCTGGAGCAAGAACCAGCCGATGAAGATCAGCCAGAGGCCGCCGAGCGAGCCTGTGTAGTAGAGCGTGCGAAACGCGCCGTACGCCACAAGCCCGATGGCCAGGATGCGGCCGATCGTGGCGGCGACCTGCGTGGCGCGCAAGCGACTATCGGTCCAGCGCCACACGAGTGCGTGCAACACACGGCCGCCGTCGAGCGGGAAGGCGGGAAGCAGATTGAAGACGCCGATCACAAGGTTGGCGACGGCGAGGTACTCGGTCGCGACGCCCAGTGGCGTCTTGGCCCCGAGCGCGATGCTGGTCAGGAAGAAGAGCGCACCGATGATGATGCTCGTCAGCGGCCCGACAAACGCGATCCAGGCCTCCACCGGAGCCGTCGTCGGCTCGCCCTCAAGGCTCGAGACACCGCCGAAGATGAAGAGCGTTATCTGCTTGATCGGGATGCCGCGCCGACGCGCCACGAGCGAGTGGGCAAGTTCGTGCGCCAGCACGCTTGCGAAGAACAACGCCGAGGTGATGATCCCGAGCGTCATGCGTTGGAACGGCGTGACGCTGATGAGCCTGAACGGTCCGACGTCTGCGAGCGACCACGCCACGAACGCGAAGATGAACAACCAGCTCAGGTTGATGACGATGTCGATGCCGAAGATCTTGCCGATGCGCATGAGGGGAGATGCGTCTTTTCGACGCGCGCGCTGAAAACCTGGGCTTCTCGCGTCTTAGGTGTAGGCTGAGATGCTCGTGTGGTCGAGCTGCCAGGTGCCGCCCGTGCCTGAGAGCGACGCGCCGCAAAACGCGCACTTAAGGGCGCCATCGGTCGCCGGCGCACCGCACGACGGGCAGTGCAGCGGGCCGCCGTCGGCCGTGCTTTTCGGTGTCGTCGAGCCGGCTGGGCGGACGAAGGTCGCGAACTCGGTGAACGATTGCGGTTGTGCGCTGCCCTCGGTGACGAGGTTGGTCATGTCTTCTTTAGTGAAGCGCCGAGCCGTGCCGGTGAAGCGCACCGTGATCGACTGGATGTCGCCTCCGATCGTGACCTTGAACGTCGTCGGCGGATCGAGGCTCACGTCGGTCATGACGCGCGTGAACCCGCCGTCACGCCACTGGGCGATGCGCTGCGTGAAGCACGTCAAGAATGATGGCGTCACGGTGCCCGCGAGCGCATCGGCGTTCAGCGTGCCTTCGGCCGTGAGCGCAGCGCAGTACGTTCTCGCCACCTGCGTCAAAAATGTCGACTCAAGGAAATTGGGATCGGCTTTTTGCAGGCTCTCGAGCTGCGCTTTGGCCTGCACCCACATGGGGGGAGCCATAGGCGTCGGCTGCGCGGCAATGCCGCCGCCGAGCGCGCTCGGTGATACGTCGCCTTGGTCCACGAACACGAACTCGCGATCCCGGCTTTGGGTCAGTCCGTTGAGCAGCGTGCCGACGCTGCCGAAAAGCTCTGACCAGAAATCTCCCAGCATGTATCTTTCCGTGAAACGGACCTAAAGGTCCGTTGCTACATTATAATACTTCGGCAGATTACGTTCGTGTCAGGGACGGGAGCGTGATAGGGCGCACAGCAGCAGCCGCTCGACCAGCGCTTCATACGATATCCCGGCGGCTCGGGCGGCGTCAGGAAAGAGACTGAGCGGGGTGAGCCCGGGCAGCGTGTTGCATTCCAAGATGGCCAAGCTCCCCGAATCCGCGAGCATGATGTCGACCCGCGAATAGTCTCGTGCTCCCAGCGCTGCGTGCATCGCGAGCGCCGCCCGCTCCATCTGCGCGCCGACGTCGGCGTCGAGCCGCGCAGGAACCGTGTGCGTGCTGCCACCGGGGGTGTACTTGGCCGTGTAGCTATAGAAGCGGTCGTGCGGCGTGATCTCGACGATGGGCAGCGCCTGATCGCCCAAGATGGCGACGGTGAACTCGCGGCCGGCCACGTACTCCTCGATCAAGATCTCACCGGCGCCGATCGTCGCATCGCGCACCGCATCTGCCCATTCACGTTCCTCGCGCACGATGCTCACGCCGACGGCCGATCCTTCCGCGCGCGGCTTGACGACGCAGGGCAGTCCAAAGGCCGTGGCGACCGAGAACGAGCGTGCATCGCCCGCAGTCATGCGGATGCCGCGCGGTGCCGGCAAGCCCTCGGCGCGCAGCAGCGCCTTAGAGACCCACTTATCCATCGCGACCGCGGATGCGCGTACTCCCGAACCTTGATAGGGGATGCGCAGCCACTCGAGCACGGCTTGCACCGTTCCGTCCTCGCCGTCACCGCCGTGCAGGGCGTTGAAGACCGCAGCCGGTCGCACGCGGCGCAACTCGTCGACGAAGCCTTCGCCATGATCGATCCGCGTGGCCGGGTAGTCGAGCGCCTTGAGCGCCTGCATGACGCCAGCGCCCGTCTGCAGGCTGATCTCGCTCTCCGCCGAGCTGCCGCCCATGAGCACGGCGATGGCGGGTTTGGCCGGCACTAGCGCGTCATGCCGGTCACAGGAGCTGGACCTCGAGCTCCAAGTCGACGTCGTGCTCGCGGCGCACCGTCTCGCGGACCTCCTCGATGAGGGCCAGCACATCCGCACAGGTCGCGCCGCCGCGGTTGACGATGAAGTTGGCATGCTTTTCTGAGACCTGCGCGCCGCCTATGCGCACGCCTTTGCAGCCCGCGCTTTCGATGAGCCGCGCGGCGTAGTCGCCGGCCGGATTGCGGAAGATGCTTCCCGAGTTCGGGAGTTCGAGCGGCTGCGTGGCATTGCGCCGCTCGATATGGCGCAGCAGCTCCGCCTGCACGCCGCGCGTGTCGCCGGCCTGCAGCTCGAGCTCCGCAGCGCAGACCACGGCCCGGCGATCCAGCGTCGAGCTGCGGTAGGCGAATTGCGGCAGCGTGTAGGTCTGCATCGCTTCGCCCGCCACCACCACCTCGACGCGGCGCACGAGGTCGCCGATCTCAACCTTGGTGCCGGCGTTCATGCGCACGGCACCGCCGACCGTCCCCGGCACGCCGACGAGCGCCTCGGCACCGGCCAAACCGGCTTTGGCCGCTTCGCGGCAGACCGCGACGATGGGTGCAGCGCCACCGGCGCGCACCGTCGTCCCCACGACCGAGATGCGCGTGAACTCTCCGGCCAGACGCACGACGACCCCGGCGAATCCGGCGTCGCTCACCAGCACGTTGCTGCCCAGGCCCAAAATCGTCCAGGCCACGTTGTCGCGAGTGCACCAGGCGAGCAGGGCGACAAGGTTGGAAACGTCGCTGACGATCGCATAGGCCGCAGCCGGACCGCCGATGCGCATCGAGGTCTTGGGCGCGAGCGGCTCGTCGAACGTCACGGCCGCGCCCAACAGCTGGCGCAGTTGCTCGCGATGTGACGGCGTCACCGCACGCCCTGGGATCGATGACGCGGCGCTCACGATGGGTCTGGCCGGCGCTAGAGATTCGCCACGCCGGCGTCTGCGGCGGACAGACCGGCGGCGAGCTCGTGGGCCACGCCGCCGATGTCGCCGGCGCCCAGCGTGAGGACGAGGTCCCCGGACTTGATCGTGCGCTGCAGATAGGCGAGCACGTCGGCGGGCTTGGGCAAGTGCGTCACCGGCTTGTCGGCTTCGAGATCGCGGATGAAGTCCACGATCGACTCGGCGCGCACGCCGGGCAGCGGCAGCTCGCCGGCCGGATAGATGTCAGCGACCACGATCTCATCCGCGCGCATGAGCGCGCGTGCGAAATCGCGCATGAGGTAGGCGGTGCGGCTATAGCGGTGCGGCTGAAACGCGACGACGATGCGCCCGCGCCAATAGGCGCGTGCTGCGGCGATCGTCTCCTGCACTGCCGTGGGGTGGTGAGCGTAATCGTCCACGACCAGCAGCGATTCGCTGTCATACAGCACTTGGAAGCGCCGCGCGACGCCGCGGAAACGGGCGAGCGCGCGCGCGGTGGCCTCAAAACTCACGCCGAAGCGCAGGCCGACCGCCACTGCGGAGAGCGCATTGGAGATGTTGATGCGGCCGGGGACGCGCAACACGATCTCGCCCAGCTCTTGCGGCCCGGCGCGCACGGTGAACGACGAACCGAAGTCGGCAAGCTCAGGCTCGATCGCGCGTATGTCGGCCGCCGCATCGAAGCCGGTGGTGACGATCGTCGGATCGCCGAGCAGGCTGGGCGATTGCCGGAAGCGGCGCAGCAGCTCGCTGACCGCGGAGCAATCAGCGGAAGCGACGATGCACCCCTCGGGCGGCACGCGGTCGAGGAATGCGCTGAACGTCTCGACGAGATGCTCGAGATCGCGATAATAGCCGAGATGATCGTTCTCGATGTTGGTGACGACGGCGCAGGTGGGTTTCAGCCGCAGGAAGGACGCGTCGCTCTCGTCCGCTTCGGCGACCACGATGTCGCCCGAGCCGAGCCGCGCGTTGGCGCCGAGATCGTTGACCTCGCCGCCGATGAGCACGGTCGGCGCGAAGCCGCCCGCGTCGAGCACCGAGGCCACCATGGAGGTGGTGGTCGTCTTGCCGTGCGTGCCCGAGACGGCGATGCCGCGCTTATCGGCCATGATCTCGGCGAGCATCTCCGCGCGCTGCATGACGACGATGCCGGCCTTGTGCGCGGCGATGACCTCGGGATTGTCAGCTGGGATCGCCGACGAGATGACCACGGCATCCGCGCCGCGCACGTTCTCGGAAGCGTGGCCGAGCGTGACGGTGGCGCCCAGACCGCGCAGCTTCTCGAGCGTGCCCGTCATCTTAAGATCGGAGCCGGAAACGCCCACGCCGAGCGCAAGCAGCACGCGGGCGATCGCGCTCATGCCGATGCCCCCGATACCCACAAAGTGCACGTGGCGATGCGTACGTCTCATCTGCTCCTGCGATTAGGCGAGCGTCAAGGTTGGCCCTGTGTCGAGCAGGCGCGAGAGCATGGTCTCCGCCGCGTCGCGACGTGCGATGCGTCGCAATGCGACCGTGATGGCGTTCAACTTCTGCGGCTCGGCCGAGTCGACGAGCATCCAGTAGAGCGAATCCGGCGTCAGGCTGGCGTCTGTGATGGTGAGTGCCGCTCCGCGGTCGACGACGTAGGCGGCATTCGCGCGCTGGTGATCCTCGCTCGCGTGCGGATAGGGCACGAAGATGGCGGGCAAGCCGACCGTGCACACCTCGGCCAGCGTCGATGCGCCCGCGCGGCACAGCGCAAGATCGGCCGCCCAGTATGCCAGGGCCATCGTGTCGAGATAGGGCAACATCGTGTAGCGGTTGTCGTTTGGCTCTCTCTTGCGCTCGGCGACCATCCAGTCATAGTCCCGCTTGCCTGTGAGATGGAGTATCTGCCAGTCCGCCGGCAGGCGCCGCCGGGCGACCATGCCGCTCGTGGCCACGTTGATGCTGCGCGCTCCCTGACTGCCGCCGAAGACGAGCAGCGTGAAACGCTCCGGGTCCAACCCCAGGCTGCGCCGCGCATCGGCTTTGGCCATGGGGGTGTAGAGGTCGGGGCGCACGGGAATCCCGGTCAGCCGGAACTTGTCGCCGAAATGTTGCGCGGTGTCGCAGTCGGCATAGCCGCCCCAGACCTCGTCCACGTAGCGGGCCAGCCGACGGTTGGCCATGCCGGGCATGACGTTGGGCTCGATGAGCATCATGCGCAGCTTGGGCAGGCGCCCAGCCCTGCGCAAGAGCGCACCAGCGAGCACGGCTGGAGCGCAGGCATATCCGCCGCTGCCCACGATCGCGTCCGGACGGAAGTGCGACACAACCGGCAGCGCCATGGCCACCGCCGCCGCGTTGCCGGCGAGACTGAGCGCGCTCTTGAGTCCCGATGTGCCCGCGAGCGGACGGCTGCTCAACGTCTTGTAGGGAATCCCGTCGCGCGTGAGCAGCTGCTCGTCGACGTTGCCCGCCGCACCGACGAAGAGGATGGCATGCAAGCGTGATGATCCCGACCACTCGGAGAGGCTGGCCCGCGCATCGCTGCGCGCGCGGCCATCGGAAGCCTGGGGCTCGCAGACGCCAGCGTCGCCTTCGCTCTGCATGAGCGCGTGGGCGAGCGAGAGCGTCGGATAGATGTGTCCGCCGGTGCCGCCGCCGGAGAAGATGACGCGCATGACGTTACGAGGCTTTCCGCTGCGTGACCGGCATGGCAGAGGCGGGTGCGCGTTTGCCGCGCGAGACGCTAGCCAAAAGCCCAACGCCGAACAGCGTCATGACGAGCGAGGTGCCGCCATAGCTGATGAACGGCAGCGGCACGCCCGTGACCGGCCAGGACGAGGTGACGACGCCGATGTTGATGAGCGCCTGGATCGTGATCGACGCGGTCAGGCCGATGGCGAGGAAGTATCCGAACCGATCATCGGCTCGCATGGCGATGCGCACGCCGCGATACGCGAAGGCGAGGAACAGGATGAGCACCGCCGCGGCGCCCACGAAGCCGAGCTCTTCACCGATGATCGAGAAGATGAAGTCGGTGTGCTGGGCGGGGAGATAGCCGAACTTCTGGCGGCTCTGCCCGAGCCCAAGGCCGAAGAGACCTCCCGAACCGAGCGCGTACAACGACTGGATGATGTGATAGCCGGTCCCTTGCGGATCCTTCCAGGGGTGGAGGAACGCGAGAAAACGATCGCGCCGGTACGGGCTTGCGTAGATGAAGCCAAGCAGCGCGGGGACCGCGACGGCGGCCTCGATGGCCAGATGGATGAGCTGCGCGCCGCTGGCGAAGAGCATGACGAACGCGGTCAGCAAGTAGATCGATGCCGTGCCCAGATCCGGCTGGCGCATGACGAGCGCAAAGCACACGCCGACCCAGAAAAGCGCCGGGAAGCCGACGCGGGCGAACGACGCGGCCCCATCCGCGCGCGCGGACACGAGGCGCGCTAGCAAAATCACGATTGCCAGCTTGGCGAATTCCGACGGTTCGAAGGTGAAGAGCCGCAGCGACAGCCAGCGCCGCGCACCGCCCTCGATGGATCCTAGACTCGGGATGAGGACCGCCGCCAGCAGCACGACTGCGATGCCGAAGATCCAGGGCGCCGCCGGCCGCAGCTTCGTGTAGTCGAGGCGCATGCCGAGCACGAGCGCGCCTGCGCCGACCACCGCCCACAGCAACTCGCGCTTGAGGTAGTATGCCGCGTCGTGGTACTGCGTGTACGCCACGGCCGATGAGGCGGAGAACACCATGACGATGCCGATGGCGGTGAGCAGCCCGGCGATGGCGAGCAGGACCGCGTCGGGCGCTCGGCGCTGCGTCATGGCGCCGCCATATCGGGGTCGCGCCGCGCACGTGCCAGTTCGGCGAAATGCTCGCCGCGCTGCTCGGCGCTTTCGAACATATCAAAGGAAGCGCACGCCGGCGAGAGCAGGACGACGTCGCCGCTCGTCGCGCCGGCGGCCGCGTTGTCGACTGCGGCTTCGAGGTTTTGCGCGTAGACGACAGGTGGTCCCTCGATCAGCTCGCCGATCTGGCGTGCGGTCTCACCGATGAGGATGACCCTTTTGGCGCGTTTGCTCGCGGCAGCGGCGAAAGCGGTGAAGTCGGTCTTCTTGCTCTTGCCGCCGGCGATGAGGATGACCGGGTCGTCGATCGACTCGAGGGCGGCGGCAGCCGCTGCCGGATTGGTCGCCTTGCTGTCGTCGATCCAGGTGATGCCCGAACCGCGATGCACGACCGTGAGGCGGTGAGGCAGCGGATCGAAGGTGCGCAAGCCCTTGCGGATGGCCTCGAGCTTCGCACCGGCGCTCAGGCTCGCGAGCGTCGCGGCCATGGCGTTGGAGATGTTGTGCCGTCCACGGATGCGCAGATCCGCGACGTCGATGAGCGGCGCTTCGCGGCGCTTGTCACGCACGACCATAGCGTCACCCTCGAGCGTCGCCGTCAGCCCACGATCGGACGGGTCCATGCCATACCACAGAGCGCGACAGGGGACCGTGCGCCCAGCGCCGGAGCGCAACGCCGCGCAGTGCTCGTCGTCTGCGTTGCCGATGAAGATGTCGTCGGGCTTCTGGTTGGCGAAGATGCGGTACTTCGCTTCGGCGTATTCCTCCATCGAGTGGTAGCGGTCCAGGTGGTCGGGCGAGATGTTGAGCAGCACGCTGATGCGTGGCGCGAACGTTCGGATGCCCTCGAGCTGGAAGCTCGAGACCTCGGCGACGATCCATTCATCGGGCTGCGCGCTCGCCGTCTCGCGCACGAGCGGATTGCCGATGTTGCCGCCCACTCGGGCTGCGATGCCGGCGCTGCGCAACAGATGCCCGATGAGCGCAGTCGTCGTCGACTTCCCTTTGCTGCCGGTCACGGCGATGATCGGTCCCGAGGCGATGGCATAAGCCAGCTCGATCTCCGAGATGACCGGCCGCCCCGCATCGTGCACGCGAGCCACGGCGCGATGGGTCAAGGGCACGCCCGGCGACACGATCGCCGCCTTGGCCGCTTCCGCCACGCGGGCCAAATCTTCTTCATTGACGAGCGGCACGCGCAAGCGCGCAAGCGTGTCGCGCGCTTCCTGTGGTAAGAGCTCGGTCGGTTTGTCATCGTAGGCCGTGACGCGCACGCCGCGCGAGCGCAGCACCTCGATCGTCGCCAGACCGCTGCGACCGACGCCGATGACGAGCACACGATCGCCCTTCTTAAACATCGCGTTGCGTCTTCGTCATAAAGGCCGTAGCGCCCGTGCGTTTGACGACCACCAGGTGACCCAGGTCGCAGCCGCTCCCAGCGCGGCGACGACGACGAAGGTGGAGGTCACGGCCGTCTCGCGCCAACCGGACAGTTCGAAGTGGTGGTGCAAGGGGCTCATCTTGAAGATGCGCTTGCCCGTGGTCTTGAAGCTCACGACTTGCGCGATGACCGAGAGCGCCTCGAGCACGAAGACGGCACCGAAGAGCGGCAAGAGCAAGAGCGCACCCGACTGGATGGCGAGCCCGGCGAGCAGCGCGCCCAAGGCCAACGACCCGGTGTCGCCCATGAAGATCCGCGCCGGATGGCGATTGAACCACAAAAATCCGAGCAGCGCTCCTAAGACGGCGTCGCCCACGCTCGCACCGGCCGTGATGCCGGAGAAGCGCGCGGTGAGCTGCACGCCGATGAGCGCGGGGATCGTCGTGCCGGCGGCAAGGCCGTCGAGCCCGTCCGTGAGATTGACCGCGTTGGCGGCACCGACGATGGCGAGCACGCTTAAGGCCCACCACAGCCACAGCGGCAGCTGAAGTGTCGTGCCGAACCAGGTCTGCGCGGGCCCGGCAAGACCGCTTGAGTAGACCCACGCCACGTAGCCGAGCGCCACCGCGGCGACGAGCGCGAACTTCGCGCGAGCACGCAGGCCCAGCGCACGCTGCGCGCGCAGGATGAGCAGATCGTCGGTGAAGCCGATCGCGCCTGCGGCGATAGTCAGCGCGAGGATGGGCAGGCTCTCCATGCGCATCCCACCCATGGCGAAACCGACGGCGGCGGCGGCGACGAAGGCGATCCCACCCATGGTCGGCGTTCCCTGCTTCGTGGTGTGCGTCTTGGGCGCGTCTTCATAGACATGCTGACCGAGGCTGGCGCGCCGTTGGCGCGCGATGAGCCAGGGAATGACAAGCGCGCTCACGAGCAGACCGGCGAGCACCACAAGCGGAGGCGCGGCCATGGTCATCCGGGCGACACGAGGGGACTAGCGTGTGGAGCCCCGGCGACGGGGCGGTACTTCAAGAGCACGAGCGGCGTCTGCTGGTCGGAGTTGCCCGCTGGGTTGTGGAGCAAGCACGCGCGGACGACGCTGGCACGCACGCCGGCGCTCGCGCCGAGCACTTCGGCTTTGCCGAGGTCATTGGCATCCACGACACAGGCGTGGGCGCCGCACACTTGGGCGATGATCTGGGCGACGATGTGCGGATCTTTGGGTCCAAGCACGATGTGGCGTTCGTAGGGTGGCATCGTTCCTGTATAGCCGTCGATCTCTGCGACCGCCGATCCGAGGATGCGATAGAAATCACCGCGCCGTCCGACGAGCCGGCCCGCCGCGCCGGCCGCCGCCGCCGCGAGCACCTTGAGGGTGCCGGCGTTCTCGAGCACGAGCTGCATGGACTCCGGCTGGTTCATCGTCGCGTAGGATCCGGCGCGCTGGGCAAGCATGTGGGCGAGGCGCGACGGCCGGATGGTCTCGGCAGCGATGGAACGGCCCTGGGCGATCGCGACCACAGTCTCCGAGACGCAGATGACGTCGTCGCTCGTTTGCATGCCGGCGAGACAGCGGCGCACAAGATCAGGCAGGTCCTGGCCTGGACGCACGAGCGGCGTGCGCACGGGGATCGCCACGATGCGCTGCGGCAGCATGGGGATGTCGAGTACGAACGATGTGCGGCTCACGACGCGAGGATCCCGGGGGCTAAAAGCCCACGTAAGATCTCCTCCATCTTCTGCACGCGCGATCCTTTGAGAAGAACGCTGTCGCCCGCGTGCAGCGCTCCGCGCAAACGCTCGCCGATCTCCGCGTTGCTCACGAACACCGAGACCGTCGCCATGCCGGCGCCCCGTGCACCCGCAGCCAGGTCGCTTGCAAAAGCGCCGCCGCAATGCAGCTCGTCGAGTCGAAGCGTGGCGGCGGCCGCGCCGATGGCGATGTGGTGCGCCGGCGCGTCGGCGCCGAGTTCGGCCATGCTGCCGAGCACGGCGATGTGCCGCGTGGCGGGCAACGCGGCAAACGTGCGCAGCGCGTAGAGCATGGAGGTTGGGCTCGCGTTGTAGGCATCGTAGACGATCGTCGCACCGCTTGGGGTGAGATGCGATTCGAATCGTCCGGGCGGTAAGCGCAGCTCGCCGAAACCGGCAAGCGCTTCTTCAAACGTCAGACCGGCCAAGATGGCGGCGCCGGCGGCTAGCAGCGCATCGCGCAGGTTGTGCTCGCCGGGCAGCCGCCAGCGTGCAAAAGCATGCGAGGCGCCGAAGGTGACGGCGACCGCGTCGTCGCGCGGCGTACCCGCTTCGAGCATGATGCCCGACATGAGCGGGTCGCCGACCAGACGCACCCACAAGGTCGAACCATCGAGCTGCGCTTGCGTCGCGAGCATGCGCGACCAGACATCGGACGCGTTGCAGACAGGATGCGCTCCCCGCGAGAAGAGGGCGAACTTCGTGTGCGCGAGCTCGGCCTGATCGCGGAAGAACTCGAGATGTGCCTCACCGACGTTGGTCAGGATGCCGATGCCCGGCGCGGCCAGCGCCACGAGCTGCTCGATCTCGCCCGGATGGCGAGCACCGAACTCCACCACGGCGACGCCGACGTCCGGCCCGAGCCGGTAGCAGAGTTTGGCGACGCCGAGCTCGTTGTTCTCGTTGTGCGGCGTGCCGATGACCCGACGTCGCGAACCGATGAGTTGCAGCGCGAACTCCTTGGTCGTCGTCTTGCCGGTGCTGCCGGTTATGGCGACGACCTGCCCTGAAAAACCGGCGCGCGCTTCAGCTGCGCCGGCGAGGTAGGCGATCTTCGTATCGGCGACGCGCACGATGGGCGCCGCGACGCCGCGTGGCACCTTGGCATCGTCGTCCACGACGACCGCGCTTGCGCCGCGCGCGAGTGCCGTCGCGATGAAGTCATGCCCGTCGAAATGCGGCCCATGGAGGCAGATGAACGTCTCACCCCGTTCGATGCTGCGTGAATCCGTGCTCGGCCGGAATTCGGCGGAGAGCGACGTCGCGTCGGCGACGAACCGCCCCCGGCTCACTGCGAGGAATCGCTCGAAGGAGAGCGTCATCGCGCGACCCGTTCGATCGCAGCACGCGCTGCGCGCTCGTCGGAGAACGGACGCCGCTCGTCGCCGAAGATCTGGTAGTCCTCGTGACCCTTGCCGGCGATGAGCACGGCATCACCCGCTTTCGCCAACTCGATAGCGCGGGCGATGGCCGCTTCGCGATCGGCGATCGTCTCGATAGGCCCAATGCGTGTGTCCATGCCCGACAAGATCCCGGCGACGATCGCCTGCGGGTCTTCATGGCGCGGATTGTCGGTCGTGAGGATGACGTGGTCGGCCAAGCGTTGCGCGATGCTCCCCATGCGCGGCCGCTTCGAGGCGTCGCGATCGCCACCACAGCCGAACACGCAGAACAGCCGGCCGCGGGTGAGCGCACGCGTCGCCTGGAGGATCTGCTCCATCCCATCCGGCGTGTGCGCATAGTCGACGTAGACGCCGATCTCACCCGCCGGGATGGAGATCATGCGCCCAGGCACGCGGGTCACGGATGCCAGACCCTCTGCCATCGCTTCCACGGGATAATCGAGCGCGCACGCGGCGCCCAGAGCCGCCATGGCATTGGCCACGTTGAACGCTCCGGCCAAGCGAATCGAAAACGGCGCAGGGCAGAGCGAGCGCACGGCAAAGCGCGAGCCCGTCGCTTCCATCGTCACATCGGTCGCATTGAGCAACGCGCTCGTGTTCTCGATCCCATAGGTGAGCCTGCGCTCGAGGAGGCCGGCAAGCGCCTGGCCTTCAGCGTCATCGGCGTTGAGCACGGCCACGGGCGGGCGGCCGCCTTTGCCCGCCGCAGCGGCGAAGAGCTTGCGCTTGGCCGCGCGATAGTCGTCGAAGGTCGCGTGGAAGTCGAGATGATCCTGCGTCAGGTTCGTCAGCACGGCGACGTCGAAGGCGACGTCATCGACGCGATGCAAGGCAAGCGCGTGGCTTGAGACCTCGAGGACTGCGCCGAGCGCCCCGGCATCGCGAAACCCGGCCAGGATGCGCTGCACGTCGTGCGCGAGCGGCGTCGTGTTCGCGAGCTGCTCCGTGGCCTGTTCGCCAAGGCGCGCGCCAAGCGTGCCGATCACGCCGAACTGGTCACCCGCTACACGGGCGATGGCCTCCAGGAAATACGTCGTCGTCGTCTTGCCGTTCGTGCCTGTGACGCCGACGACGCGCATGTGCTGGCTCGGATCGCCGAAAAAACGCGCTGCGACTTTCGAGAGCGCGGCCAGCGGATCGGAGACGACCGCGACCGCCACGTCCGCTCCTGTTGCGATCTCGCGCTCGGCGACGATGGCGGCCGCGCCTGCGGCGATGGCGGCGGCGGCGAAATCATGTCCGTCGGCGCGGGCGCCACGCAGACAGAAGAAGAGCGCACCGGGCCGCACCTGACGCGAATCCGCGACGATCGAAGAGATGGGGGTTTGCGGGTTGCCGCGGATCTGGGCCGGCAAACCCGCGAAGAGCCGCTCGAGCGGCTCGGCAACGACGGGGGCCATCACAGCCGTTTTCTCGTCGTGCCGCCTATGTCTCCCGCCGCCGTGCCCGCATGTGTCGCTGCGGTGCCGCCAGGTGCGCTCTGCAGCGGATCCGCTACCGTCGCGCTGCGTTGCGGCAGCACGCCCTCGCGCCACAGCACCCTGCGGGCGAGCTCGCGGAAGGCCGGCGCGGCGACGATGCTGCCGTAGTAGACGCCCTGCGGACGGTCGATCTTCACCAGGATGACGTATTCCGGTTTGTCCGCCGGCACGATGCCGACGAACGACGAGGTGTATGCTCCGGTGACGTAGGTGCCGCCGATCACCATCTGCGCCGTCCCCGTCTTGCCGGCCAGCGCGTAGCCTGGTATGACCACGCCCTTGGCTGTGCCGCGCCGCACGACGTCGCGCAGCATGCTCAAGAGTTCCGCTGCGGTCTGCGGCGTCATGACGCGGCGCACGGGCTCGGGCGGGAATTGGCGGATGATGGTGCCATCCGGTGCGAGCAGCGACCGGACGATGAGCGGACGCATGAGCATGCCGCCGTTGGCGATGGCTGCGTAGGCGCGGGCCAGCGCCAGCGGCGTGACCGAGACGCCCTGGCCGAAGCCAATCGTCGCCAGACGCGATCCCCACCAGTCGTCGGGCGTGCCGACGATGCCCGGACTCTCGCCAGGCACGTCCACCCCTGTCGGTGCGTCGAAGCCGAAACGGCGGATATATTCGTACATCGTCTGGCTGCCGACGCGGATCGCCACCTGAGCGGCGCCGACGTTGTGCGAATAGGTGATGATGTCGTCGAGCGTCTCACGCGCGTGGCCCGACGCCATGAGTCCATCGTCGGCGTTGTGGATAACGCGGCCGCCGACCCGCAGCTCGTCGACAGCCGCGAACGTGTCGCCAAGCGACACCCGGCCCGAATCGAGCGCCGCGGTGGCGGTGATCAGCTTGAAGGTCGAACCGGGCTCGTAGGGATCGGTGACCGCTTGGTTCTTCCACGCGGCCGCCGGTGACGTGGCGAAATGATTGGGGTCGAAGTCGGGGTAGTTGGACAGCGCCAGGATCTCGCCCGTGCGCGCACGCATGACGACGATCGATCCGTCGCGCGCGTGATAGCGCTGCACGCAGCTGCTCAAGATCTCATCGGCGGCGTACTGCAGCGTGCGGTCGATCGTGAGCACGACGGTCGCGCCGACGTGGGCGGGCCGCACGACCTTGCGCCCGAAGGGGATGGGCCGACCCGCCGCATCGGTCTCTTCGGTGACGCTGCCCGGGCGGCCGGCAAGCACGTCGTTGTACTGGTACTCGATGCCGGCAAGCCCCTGATCATCAACACCGGTGAACCCGATAACCGTCGATCCGACGCTCGATTGCGGGGCGACCCGCAAGCCCATGGGCTCTTCCTCTGCACCCACGCCGACCGGATCCAAGGCCATCACCTGTTTGGCCACCGCCTTGGGCTGATTGCGTGCTAAGTAGATGAAGGGCGCATTGCTGTCGACCGCTCGTTCGAGCTGCGCGAGGGTGAGATGCAGCACGGGTGCGAGGCGCGCCGCCTCTGCCTCGACGGCGCGGCGCGGGAGGCCCTTGAGCGCCGGTGGCTGCACGAACACGTCATACGATGGCAGCGTGGTGGCGAAGACGATGCCGTAGCGGTCGACGATGTCGCCGCGGGTGGGATTCAGCTCGAAGGTGGCCTGCTGCTCTTCGCTCGCGTTGGCGGCGAGACTGGCTCCGTCACGGATCTGGACGATGTAGAGACGGGCCGCCAAAAGCGCGCACAGCGCGAAGAACGCCCAGAAGATGGTGAGCGCGCGGACGCTGAGACGCGAGCGCTCTTGCTGTTTTATCGTCGCGCTGCGGTCGCCGGATCGCCGCTCCGCCGCGCCTCGCTTACCGGACACCGAACAAGCGCGTCACCGCGACGATGCGGGCGAAGAGGGCGAATGCGTGCGGCGTCGGTTGCGCCGGTGCACTGGTGTTGATGAATGCGACTTTGTTCGGCTCGGTCATGTGCAGCTGGCGCGCGACCTGCTCCAAGCGGTCGACCGATTCAAGCTCGGCGACGCGGCTGCGCAGCGCGTTGTTGCGCTCGAGCAGGGTCGCGTGCACGCGCTGATCGGCGGCGAGGCGGTAGGTCTGCGCGGTCAAACCGGCCATCAATCCCACGTAGAGCAGTAGGAGGACGAGCGGGATGACGCAGTAGATGAGCCGGCGCGCAGAGCCTGCGATCTTCACGCGGCGGCGGCGTTTGCGCCGCGAATCGGTCTCATGCGGATCGCTGGGCGACCCGAGTTGCGGTTTGTAGGCGTAGGCAGCCGCTCCCATGGCTTAGCTCTCCCTCCCTGATGCATCCGTGCGCTGGATGGCGCGCAGCTTTGCGCTGCGCGCGCGCACGTTCGTCGCGACTTCTGCTGGGCTCGGGCGCAACGGCTTGCGCGTGACGACAGAGCCGAGACCCGTCTGCTGGAACGCCTTGAAGCGATGCTTGACGACGCGGTCCTCGGCGGACTGAAAACTGATGACGACGACGCGGCCGCCCGGGCGCAGCCGCCGCACCGCGCTGTCGAGGCTGCGCTCCAGATTGCGCAGGTCGTGATTCACCGCGATGCGTAGCGCTTGGAACGTGCGCGTCGCCGGATGGATGCGCTGGTGCTTGCGCGATCCTTGAGCGCTGAGCACCGCGGCGACGAGATCGCCCGTCCGCCAGCTACGCACGCGTGGCCGCCGTTTGACGATGGCGCGTGCGATCGAGCGGGCGTGGCGTTCGTCGCCGTACTCGCGCAGCAGCTTCTCCAGCTCCGCCTGTGGCAGCGTGCGGAGCAGGTCAGACGCGCTGGGCTCGTCGGAGCTTGGGTCAAGACGCATGTCGAGCGGCTCGTCGCCGGCAAACGAAAAACCGCGAGTGCTATCGGCGAGCTGCAGCGACGAGATGCCCAGATCGTAGAGGATGCCGTCGACTCGTGCGTGACCGCTCGCGTCGAGGACATCGCCCAGCTGCGCGAAGTTGGCGTGGCGAGGGATGAGACGGCCGGGATACTTGCGGGCCTGGACGCGAGCCCGATCGACGGCAGCTGGGTCTGCGTCAAGGGCGATCACCGTGTTGCGCGCAGACGCGTCGAGCAATGCTGCGCTGTGTCCGCCCGCGCCGTACGTCGCGTCGACGAACACCTGAGGACTTGCGCCCGTGCCTGCCGCTTGCAGCAAACTCACGCACTCCTGTACCATGACCGGCTCATGGCTAATAGAGTCCAAGCTCGGTCATGAAGTCGCCCATATCGTCGGGCGGAGCGTTGACGTCGCGCCAGCCCTCGGCCGGCCAGATCTCAACCCGCGTCAGCGTGCCGACGAGCACCGCATCCCGCTTGATGCCGGCCATCTCGCGCAGCGTGGCGGGCAGCAAAAGCCGGCCCTGCGAATCGAGCGATATCTCCTCGGTGTGGGCGAAGAGATGGCGCACGATGGACCGGTAGCGGGCGTCTTTGCGTTGGGCCGCCTCAAGCTTGGAGCAGAACTCCGACCAGGTCGCTTCGGGATACATGGCTAGGCATGGTTCCGGGGGCGCGATGGTGAGAACGAAGTGATCACCCAGCCGAGCTCGGAAGCGGGCGGGAATGGTGAGCCGACCCTTGTCGTCTAGGGAATGTTCGTACTGTCCCGTAAATTTGGGAAACGCCGACATGCCTCAGCCACTCTACCCCACTGAGAACCACTTTGCCCCACTATACCGAACCATCGGTATCTTTGCAAGTAAAATGAAGGGCGCACACGTGTGCGCCCCTGATTTCATCGGGCTCTTCGGATCGGCTGACCGCGCCTACGAGGCGCTGACGGTGATCGCCGCTTTGGCGGTTTTTGCGTCGACGTGCACCTGGGCCGTCGCCTGGCCGGAAGCGTTTACGCTCATCGACCATGGGCCGCCCGTCTGTGCTAGCGGCGCGACCAGCAGCTCGATACGCTTGCTGCCCCCCGCGGGCAGGGCAAACGACACCTTATACGGGTTGCACACCGTGCTGTAGCAGAATGAGAGCAGCCACTTCGGCGGCAGGCCCGAGGCGGTCAAGTTGATCGTGCGGTTCGCGGACGACGGATTGCGCACGATGACAAAGACCTTGGCAGGCTGCGCCGACGCGCCCTGAGCTTGGGTGACGGCCGTCTGCTCGATGGCGATGTGCGCCGGTTCGAGCGCGACGTATTGCTCGTTCGCTTGCTGCTGTACGATCGTGCCGGGCGCCGCCGCTTGCGACTGCACGAGCAGCGGACGCGCCGCAGCCGGATTGCCTGCGAGCAATTGCGTCCGCGCCATCTTCAGCCAGACGCGGCCGAGCTCGTAGGCCGCTGCCTTAGCGGTCGGATCTTTCGCGTACGCCGGGCCGGCGATCGCGAGCGCCTTGCGTTCGGCGTCAAGCGCGGCGGGGTAGTCCTTGAGCGCGTTGCGCGCCGAGGCGACGGTGAGCCAGCTCTCCGGATCGTCGGGAGCGAGCTTGGCCTCTGCATCGGCGATCTGCGCAGCCGTGGCGTAATTTTTTTGTTCGTACGCGGCCATGTAGGCGCCGTCATAGCCGCGGGTGTCGGTGGGAGTAAGCTTCATCGCCACATCGTATTGTTCGGCCGCTTGGGCGAACTGCTCTTGGTCCATGAACACCTGGCCGCGTAAGAGCGCAGCTTCAGTCTGATCCGCCGTCGCCGTCTTCGAACCGGGCAGCGCCGCCCGGGCTGTATAGGCGTTGGCGAGGACTGTGTCGAGCTTGTCGCGCGTCGCGTTGACGTCGAAGTAGTTGATCGAGGCCGCGTCAGGCTTTGAGAGCTGGTCGTCGAGCTGCTTATTGGCAGCGACGCCGGTCGCGATCGCGCTGTCGAGCGCCAGCGCGTTGGGCGGCGTGGATGACTGGGCAGACGTCAGGTCCGCGCTGATCTGCGTGGTCGCGCCGTTCGCCGTGCTGTGGAACTTCTGCGACGCCACGCTCTCGGGGATGGGCGAGCCGGCGAGTACCGCGCCGAGCACGCCGGAGAGCAATGGTGCGTCGAGCTCGTCGACTTGGCGGTAGCGGATCGTTCCGTCGCGGTCCAACACGTAGGTGGTGGGGATGGCGCGTACGTCATATTCGCGGCTCACAGCGCCATCGGTATCGAGCACGATCGGGTAGCGGATGCCTTTGGATTTCACAAACGTAGAGACGAGGGCGGCATCCTCGCGATCGTCGACGCCCACGAAGATCACGCCCTTGCTCGCATAACGCTTCTCGATGGCCACGAGATCGGGGGTCTCGGCGCGACACGGCGGGCACCAGGTCGCGAAGAAGTTGACGACCACGACATGGCCGCGGGTGCCTGAGAGCGACCAGTGCGGTGCGTTCAAGCTGGCGAGCGTGAAGGTCGGCGCCTGCACGCCTTCCGTCGGCGGGGCAGCGGTCGCTCTTTGGGCGAGGGCGGCCAAGAGAGCGAGTGCGAGCAGGACGAATCGCCGGCCGGCTCTCACGCCGGGCGTGGAGGCGTACATGGAATGCTTCATGCCCCGGTCTTTCGCGCCGGCCGAGCGTGGCACCGCTTGGGGGCTACCGGACTGGCCCGACGGTTGCTTTTTGAAAACGAACGTGCTAGATTTCTTGTGAGTCTGCTGTGCCTGAAGTCAATGGGCACGGGGCTTTCGTGTTTTTCCAAGACGTGAAAACTGGGGGCTGACGTGACCTTTCAAGATCGTTCCTTGACCTGCCGGGATTGCGGTACCGAGTTCGCGTTCACGGCTGGCGAACAGGAGTTCTATGCGCAGAAGGGCTTCGAGCACGAGCCCACCCGCTGCCCCCAGTGCCGCCGGGCTCGAAAACGCGATCGTAGCGGTGCCGGCGGAGAGCGCATGATGTTCGACACCGTCTGCTCGCAGTGCGGCCAGGCCACCCAAGTACCGTTCTCACCACGCCCGGACAAGCCAGTCTACTGCCCGGATTGCTACAAGTCGGTGGCAGGACGGCGCACCCGCTAGGCCAGGGCTAGCCCGCTCTCATCTGCGCTAGGTCCAAGAGCCCTAACTACGCTAGGCGCCCCCTTGGCGCCTATGATTAGGCCTGCGTCACGGCGAAACCGCAACGTCTGATACCGATACTTAATGTAGTGCCGCGAATCGCTTCGCGTTTCATTTGGGGCTCGAAAGTGCAGATCTTGACCGGCGTGCACAGAACCGCAGCGACGCTCTTCATCATCGGAGCAGCCGCTGTTGCCGGCTGCAGCGGCGGTGGGTTCTTGCCCTTCGGCGAGGGGCCACACGCGATGGACGTGGCGCGGCTCAACGCCATCGTCGCAGAGCAGTCGCGCGTACATGAGGTGCCGGCGTCGCTCGTGCGCGCAGTCATCGACAGAGAATCCGGCGGCGACCCGTCGGCGATCTCTCAAGCGGGCGCGATGGGTCTCATGCAGCTCATGCCCGGTACCGCGGCGAGCTACGGCGTCAGCAATCCTTTCAATCCCGAGCAGAACGTCGCTGGTGGCGTCGCCTATCTGCACGATCTGCTGCAGCGCTACCACGGCGATGTCACGCTCGCGCTTGCGGCGTACAACGCGGGCAGCGGCGCGGTGGCGAAATACGGCGGCGTGCCACCATATGCGGAGACGCAAGGCTACGTGCACGACGTCACCGCGCTCTATCACGCGGCAGCGCGCACGCGCTGACGACGGACGGCGCCGGCGTCGACAGCGTTCGACCGCTTGCGAAAGCGCCGTGATCTTCCCAGGATAGCCGCGGAAAACGAAGGAAGTGGCGATGCATGTCGACCCCGAGCGAGGCATCCGCGCCGCGGACAAGGACGTCAGACGTCGTGCGTGATGCGCCGGCGCCGTCGGGGAATGCCCAACGCCTCGACTGGCTGGCCGGCCCCAGCGGGTCGGGTGATCTGCGCCAGCCGCAGGTGCGCAGCCGGCATCCCATCAGCATCCTCGACCGTTATCTGGCGAGCGAGATGGCCGCACCCTTCGCCTTTGCCGTCGCCGCTTTCACGCTCTTCCTCATCATCAACACCTTCTTCTTAGCCGCAGACTACATCATCAACAAGTCGGTCCCGTTCGGGCTCGTCATGCGCTACATCGTGCTCCAGATACCGTCGTTCGTCTATCTCATCTTGCCCTTCGCCACGCTCTTCGGCGTGCTGCAGGGCTTCGGACGTCTGGCGGGCGATAACGAGATGACCGCCATGCGCACGAGCGGCATCTCGCTCAACCGCATCGCGCGCCCTGCGCTGCTCATGGGCCTGGTCCTCACCCTTGTCGCGTTCTTCATCAACGATTTCGTGGCACCGACCTCGCAGCACAAATCGCAGACCGTGTTCCGCGAGATCGCGTACCATTCGAGCCAACCGATTATCCAACCCGACCAATTCGTGCGTACCGAAGACGGCCAGCACAGCATCTTCGTCGGTTCGATGGATCCCCAGAGCGGGCTCATGCACAGCGTGCAGATCTACTCGCTGGGCTCGGGCTATTTCCCCGAGACCCTCACCGCTGCGACGGCTCGCCAGATCAACGGCAAGCTCGTGCTCTACGACGGCGTGGAGACCCTGTATGGCACGAGCGGCCTTGTGACCAAGCAGCAACACTTCGACTCGCTGGAATTCCCGCTCGCCGACGCGTCCTTGCTCTTCGAGGGGCCGCGCGGACCGTTCGAGATGAACTCGCGCGAGCTTGCGCGCGAGATCAAGGCCCTGAAGAGCAGCGGCGAGGACGTCCGCCAGTTCGAGATGGACCTGCAGCAGAAATACGCCATGCCGGTCGCCTGCCTCATCAGCATCTTGATCGCATTGCCGCTCGGCGTGCGATTCGGCAAGCGCGGTCGCGGGGTCGCCGCCGGCGCCGCGCTGCTCGTGCTCTTAGGCTACTGGCTCATCATGGCGGCGACCAACGCGCTCGGCAAGAACGGTGCGATTCCCGCTCCGCTTGCCGCCTGGATCCCGAATCTCGTCATGGGCTCGGCCGGCCTCTTGATGTTATGGAGGGAGGAACGGTGAGCCCGCAGAGCGTCGTTTTTGAAGTTCGACGCAGCTGACCGCGCGCCGAGCCTAGCCCACAGGACGGTACTCGCCGTCCTTATCTTCGTCGCCATCGTCGGCGCGCATTTGCACGCAGACGCACAGACGCCGCAACCCGCGGCATCCGAGCAGCCGTCGAGCCCTCCGACCGAAACCGCGCAGCCCCAACCGACTCCCATCGCGACGATGCCGCGCATCACCTCGCCGGGCGTCGGCCAAACCCCGTTCCCGCTCTACGTGACGCCGCCCCCGAATCCCGAGGATTTCCCGCGTGCCAATCGCGGTGCGACGCCCGTGCCGACCGAGACGCCGACCCCGCCTGCCAACCCGAATGCCACGCCGGCGCCCGAGCCACTGGCCTCGGGTCTCGCGCGCGTGACCGCCGATCAACTCTACGGCAACAATGGACCAGCTGGCGGGTTCACGGCATACGGCCACGTGCGCCTCGAATACGCGACGGGCGTGGTCACAGCCGATCAAGCGGTCTACGACGCGACCACCAAAATCCTGCGCGCCACCGGGCACGTCGTGCTCGCCCAAGCGGACGGCGACACCTCGACGGCCTCGGCGCTCGAATACCACGCCGACAGCGATCGCGTCGAGCTCTTCGACGTCGAGGGTTCGACCGCCGCGATCTATTTCCAAGGCGAGCAGATCCAGGGAAAGCTCTACTACAAAGGACAGGAGGCGATCGTCGATCCTAACGGCCACACCATCATCAAGAACGGCTGGATCACGACCTGCGAGCCCAATCACCTCGCCTATCACATCACCGGCAAAGAGATCGAGATCCGGCCGCACGACCGCATCATCGCCAAAGGCTCGGCACTCTTCCTCGGCAAGGTCCTTGTCGCCGCGCTCGGCGTGCTCGCCCTGCCGCTCACCGAGATCGCCCAGCGCCGGCAGACGCAGTACACCCCGCGCGTCGGCTACAACTCCGCGTACGGCGTCTTTCTGCGCGAGTTCCTCAACTTCTATCGCGGACCGAACTGGTACGGCACGTATCACATCGACTTCTACCAGAAGGTCGGCATCGGCCTCGGCGCCGATCTCTACTTCCAGCGCCAGGATGGACGCGGCGGCGGCGAGTTCAGCATCTACGACCTGAACAACAACAGCCAGCAACAGCAGCTCTCGGGGACGAGGAACTCGATCCAATCGTCGCTGAGCCTGGCGCGCATGTTCTCAGACCACCTCCAGGGTGCGCTGTCCTTCAACTATTCCGGTCAGTCGGCGATCTTCACGGCGCTGCCCACCACGACCTCGACGAACATCTCGGTCACGCACTCCGGCGCGCGCAGCACGACAAGCTATGCGGTGACGAACACGGCCACCGGTCCATCGAAGTCGTTCGGCGGGATCTTCCAGCACACCATCGCCTTCTCGTCGGTCTTCACCCAGAGCGTCGGACTCAATCTGCAGGACAACACGAACCCGGGAGCCTTCTCGCGCGCGGTCGGCTTCAACGCCGACACTCACCTCAGCGCGCGTGCATTCGACGCCGATCTCGTGATCTCGACCAACCACGGGCTGCAGACCAACGGCATCGGCGTCGCCGAGACGACAACCCCGGTCATCGGCATCCAACGCGTGCCTGAGCTGACCTTGCGCGCGCGGCCATTCCAGATCGAGAACCTGCGTCTGCCGATCAGCGTGACGCTTATCGACGGCATCTACAACGATGGCTACGACAACATCGAGACGTCGCGCGTCGATTTCAATGGCCAGGTGGGGCCGGGCATCTACCGCATCGGCGATTCGACGGTCATCAACGCCAACGCGAACATCCATCAGGATGCGTATGGCACGGGCGACCTGCAGGGGGCGCTTGGCTTCGAAGGCACGTTGCAGGACTACTTCGGGCGCCACGCCGACAACACGCTCGTCTATACCGACCAGAGCGTGCGCGGCTACACGCCGATGCCCTCGCTCGATAAGCTCTCAGGGGCGAATCAGATCAGCGAAGTCCTCAACGTCTACAACGCGATGTACTATCATTTCACCGCGTCCACCAATTATGATTTTACGACCAAATTCCTGAGCACGATCAACTACCAACTGACCGTCAACCCAAGCCCGTACTCGTTCATCAACGTGGGCACGTCGTACGACCCCCACGGCACGGGGTACTCGCCGCTGGCCATCGCCTTGGCGACGCCGTTGACGCGTGCCGACTACCTCCAATTCACCGGCGACTACGACTTCCAACAGCATTCGCTGCAAGGGCAGAACTATTACCTGACGCACACGGTGAGCGATTGCTACGTCGTGCGCATCGCCTACCATCAACCGCTCAAGGAAGTCGACGTCTCGCTCGCGTTGCTCGCCTTCCCCTCGCAAAGCGCGTCGTTCGGCATCAACAACAACGGGCCGATCATCGCCCAGCCCTTCGGGCAATAATTACGGCGAAACCGCGCTGACCGTGATCTGGCCGCCGATGATGAAGAGATTCGGATTGGACGGGCCGCTGACGCTCGAGAAGTTTGGCAGTTGCACCGTGTTGTTCACCGTGACGGGAACGTTCACTTGGTACCCAATCGTGGCGAGACCGTTGGGTCCGAGTTGGTCCTGCGGCACGCCCGACGTGTCGGTCGTGATGTAGTTGACGTAGATCTGCGTGATCGCCGGGGTTGTGATGAAGGGCGGGTTGGCCGAACTCGGATTGCCGCGGATGGAGAGGTCGTTCAGCGGCAGCGTGATGCTCAGCATGTTGCCGCTGCCGGTCCCAAAGCTGCCGTTGGGGACGAGCGTGAAGTCGTTGGTGGCGAGCACGATGGGGAAGAACGTCGCGGTCGTCGTTCCTGTGCCGCCGGTGAGCACTTTGTAATTATAAAAGAAACCATTGGTGGAAAAGCCGGTCGCGGAGCCAAAGACGAATTCCTGATCCCAGTGGGTATAGGTCGGCGGCACACCTTGGGCTTCGTTTGCCGTGGGCATGCCTGGGTTTTCTCCGCTCACCGCGTTGACGTTCGTCGTCGGATTGAGGTTCGCGTTGACGGCGATGATGTAGTTGCCTTGACTCGGCGTGATCTGACCGTTGACGTAGAGCTGGAAATTGATCGTGGACACGAACGGGGTGAATGGCGGCGGCTCCACCGGGCCGCGCCCGCAGGCGGGCATGCCGAAAGCCGCGATGGCCGACACCAAGCACATCGCACCCGCGCGGCGAAGGAGAGACATCATGATAGGGGCTTCTGCCGCGCTCGGCTTGGTAGAGGAGCGGGTGCCCGTGGTCATCTGGCCGATCGCGCTTGGCGCGTCGCTGGCCGGACCGGTTCTGCTCATGTGTGCCTTTCCCACGCTCGACGCCGGGGTCGTGTCGTTCGTCGCTCTCGTCCCATTGTTCTTGCTCTGGTCCAAAGCGTCCTGGAAACAGGCGCTGTGGTGGGGATGGTTCGCGGGCGCGATGATCAGCCTCGTCCTCTTCAATTGGATGATCCACTCGATCGGCGACTTCGTCGGCTCGTGGTCAATCCTCGCGCTCGTGCTGCTGTGCGTTTATCAGGGCCTTTTCATCGCCGTCGCGGCCGTGTTGACCTCGCTCATCGGTCGCGGTGAGTTCCGCACGATTTCCGTGTTCGCCGCGCCGGCCGCGTGGCTGCTTGCTGAGACCTTGCGCACACGTGGACAGTCCGGGCTTCCATTTGGGGAACTCGGGCTCGTGGCCGCGCACCTGCCGTGGCTGTTGCCGCTCGCAGCATACGGAGGCGTGTATCTGCTCAGCGCGATCATCGCGCTGGCCAATGGCGCTATCGCTGGCATCGCCTGGGGCACGGCGGCTGCGCGTAGGACGGGTGCGATCGTGCTCGCCGCGCTCGTGCTCCTCATCGTTGTCGGCGACGGCATGCGACACCGTGTCGTGCTTGCTCCACCCGTGCTGCGGGTGGCCGTCGCTCAGGGCAACATCTCGCAGCGTGAGAAGTGGACGCCGGCGATCTTCGAGCAGACGATCGAGACGTATACGGCGCTGACCAGACAAGCCGCCGCGCGCGGCGCTCAGGTGGTCGTCTGGCCCGAGACCGCCATCACCTCGTATCCGCTGCAAGAGCCGTGGCTTTTGACGCGGCTCGAATCCGTCGCCGCGCAGTCGCACGTCTGGATCATGGCCGGAACCATCGATCGGCCTTCACCCGACGGCTACTACAACGCGCTCATCGCGCTGACGCCCGAGGGAACGCTGGGCGGCGTGTATCACAAGCGCCTGCTCGTGCCGTTCGCGGAGTTTCTGCCCTTCGACCGCGTGCTGCGCCCGCTGCCGCTGTTTGATTCCGCGTCGCGCTTTCTGTCGGGTCCTGGCCCGCATCTGCTCGCGGCTGCAGGCTGGCAATGGGGCACGCTCATCTGCTACGAGTCGGCTTTCGCGCCCTACACCCGCGCGACGGCGAACGCCGGCGCCGACGCGCTCATCGTGGCGACCGACGATGCATGGTTTGGCGGCACGAACGGACCGTATCAGCATGCCGATGTCGCGGTCGTCGCCGCGGTGTCCACCGGTCGCTGGATCGTGCGCGGTGCAGACACAGGCGTGTCGGATATCGTCGACCCCAGTGGCAAGATCGTCGCGAGTCTAGGTCTGGGCCAGCGCGGCATCGTGGTGGGTGACGTCGGGCGCGGCATCGTGACGCCCTACGACCGGATTGGCGTCGTCTGGCTGCTCGTGCTCGCGATCGGTGTCGTGATCGCGGGATTGTGGCGCACGCGCACGCACACGCCCGGCTGGCGTTCTCGGCGAGGTGACTGGTGAAGGCGATCGTCGATTTCGTGAACCAACGGCCCACGCTCGTCGCCTGGACGGTCGGTCTCGCGTTTGTGGGCGTCATCGCCTACTATCTCGTCAGCGCTTTGCTCATGCCCGACGCTCCGGCATCGTTCGGAGAGCCGCAGATCACGATGAAGAAAGTGCAAGGGCAGGGCGAACGCGGAACGCAGCTCGGCTGGAAGTTCGTCGCGGACAGCTCCGATACGAGCACCGACGGCATGGTCACGACCTACCATCACGTGCGAGAAGGCATCTACTATCTCAAAGGCAAGCCCGCGTACAAGCTCACCGCCGACCAGGTGACGCTCGATCTGCGCTCGATGAACTATACAGGATCTGGGTCAGTCCACGTCTGGAGCGTACGCCCCAAAGACCTCTCCGATCTGCGCACGGAAAACGTCGAATGGAGCAATCCGATGCAGACGCTGTCCTGTCCGACCGAGGTCCACGTGAAGTACAAAGGCTACGATATGGTGAGCTCGCATCTGCAAGCAAATCTGCTCAGTGGCACGTCGAACTTAGGCTCGACCTCGATCAAGGGCTCCCAGTAAACGTGTAGGACCTTTGAAGCAGTTCTATTTCGCGAGTTCGGATTTCAACCAATCGATGACCCGCACCGGCGTGGGATCCTCACCATACGCGATGGCGAGATAGTACGAGGCAAAATCACCCACGTAGGTGAGCGACAGCATGCGCGAGAGCGTGCTCTCGCCGCGCGCCCACACCTCGTCGATCGAACTCGCCACGCGAGCGATGATCTGCTTGGTCAGATCGACGCGCCGCTGGATCTGCTTGGGCTCGCGATCGTCGCGCAGGATCACGACGGCGAAGTTCTTCTCGACCTCGCCCTGGCCGTGCGTACCGCTCCAACCGACGGTCTCGTTGTGGTTGAGCTCGGGGAAGACGTTGGACACGGCGAAGGCTTTGGCGTTCTCCTCGATCTGGGTCTTCCAGCGGTAGGCGACGACGCCACGCTCGCCTTGCGATCCGTAGATCACTGGCAGCCTGCTGAAGCACGCCGCCGCCAAACGCTTGGCGGGATTCTTCGCGAATGGCGTCTCCGGATTGCATTCGTTGCGGACCTCGCGCAGGACGGCGCTCGCCTCGTCGATGTCATCGAGCAGCACGCCGGGCAGGAGCCCAAGGCGCGACGAGGCGACGATGAGCGGCACGAAGGAGTAGCCGAGTGCGGCGCGGGGCTGCAGGCCGCCGGGGAACGAGACGAGCGGCACGCCATCGGCCTTCGCCATGGTCGCGAGTTTGCCGCCGGTGGAGAAGGCGACGAGGCCGGCGCGCGCATTCTTGGCCGACTCATAGCAGGCGAGCGTCTCTTCGGTGTTGCCCGAATTGCTCGTCGCGTAGACGAGCGTTCGCTCGTTCACGTAGCCAGGCAGATGATAATCACGCACGACCGTGACCGGCACCGTCAGCGTCGCCTCGTACCCGGCGCGTAAGAAGTCCCCGCCGATCGCTGAGCCGCCCAGCCCGGCGATGACGAGCGACGAGAACGTCTTACCGGTCAGGCTGTCAAAGGAAGCACCGAGCGCGACGCGTTTAGCGTCGTCGATCTGCTCCGGCAACCCGAGTATGGCGCCGAGCATGTCCTGAGGATCGATGGAGCGGAACGAGGGCGCGTCGAGCGTCGTCTGCGTCGTCATGGACGAGACTTTAACGTGTCGAGCGTTTGGCCTCTTCGATCAGGCGTTTCACCTTTTGACCGCCCTTATGCCCGATCTGTTCGTAGAACGTCTGGCCGTACTTGTCTTTGACGGCGTTGCCGCCTTTTTGGCCGATGCTCTCGAAGAACTCCGCACCGTGCCGCTGTTTGGTCGACTTGCCACCCTTGCGGCCGATCTCTTCGTAGAACGACGGGCCGTACTTGGCTCTCACGGCGTCGCCGCCGCGTTTGCCCGCCTCGCGGACCGTCATCTCGCCGCCGTCTTTGCCACGCGGGTTTTTGGGATTCATCACGCGCTCGGATCACCCGTTGCGCTCTTCTTGTGCTGGCCGCCACGCTGGCCGATCGTCTCGTAGAACTGCGATCCGTGCCTGCGCTTCGTGCTCTCGCCGCCCTTGCGGCCGATCTCGGCATAGAATTGCGGTCCGTATTTTGACTTCACGATATCGCCGCCTTTCTTGCCGGCTTCGCGGACCGTCATGCCTTCGCCATCCTGGTCCATCATCACGAGCCCTCCAATGCGAGCGTCTGGCCGTGTATTCAAGCCCGCTCCCCTATACCCGCACCGGGCCTCATGCAAACCCCGCACGCGCGTTTGCTACAGGCCCGTGCTCGAGGGCCCGACGAATAGCCATTTCATGCTCGACGTGATGCTTAACGGCGGGTTAATCGTCGACGGTTCGGGCGGAGCTCCGTTCGTCACCGACATCGCGCTCGCCGGCGATCGCGTCGTGCGGATCGGCGATTGCGCTGGGGCCGAGGCGGTACTGCAGCTCGACTGCCGTGGCTTGGCCGTCGCGCCGGGCTTTATCGACATGCACAGCCATTCGGACGAAGTGCTGCTCGTGCTGCCATCCGCCGAGAGCAAGATCCGTCAAGGCATCACAACCGAGGTCGGCGGCAACTGCGGCTTTGCGCCGGCGCCGCTGCTGGGCGGCGCCTTGGATGACAAGCGCGACGAGATGCGCCGCCACTACGACATAGACCCTGTGTGGACGGATTTCGACGGGTTCTTCCGCGCCCTCGAGCAGTCACCGCCGGCGCTGAATTTCTGCTGCTTGGCCGGACTGGGCACGATTCGCAGCGCGCTTGACTGCTTGGGCCCCGATCCGCTGCGCGACGACGACCTCGCACGCGCCCAGGCGCTCGTGCGCCAGGCCTGCGAACACGGGGCGATCGGCGTGTCGTCGGGTCTCATCTATCCACCCGGCCGATCGGCGGACTCAGACGAGCTCGTCGCGCTTGCAAGCAGTGCCGCTGCTGCCGGCAGCCCGTTGTATGCATCGCACATCCGCAGCGAGGGCGACGGCCTTATCGAAGCCGTCGATGAAGCCCTCGAGGTCGGCCGCCGTTCGGCATGCGCTGTGCAGCTCTCCCACCACAAAGCGTCGCGGCCGCGCAACTGGGGCAAAGTGCACGACACGCTTGCCCGGATCGATCGCGCGCGCGACAGCGGGCTCGACGTGGTCGTCGACCAATATCCGTACAAAGCCTCGTCCACCGGCCTCGATGTCATCCTGCCAGGCGACGTCAACGTGGGAACGCGCGCCGAAGTGGCCGCGCGCTTGTCCGACCCGCGCTACGCTGCGCTCGTGGCGGCACGCGTCGAGCTTGACTACGGCGGCCGTTGGCACGAGGTGCTCATCGCATCCGTCGGTTCGCACAAGAACCGCCATTACGAGGGGCAGACGCTGGCCGATATCGCCGCATCGATGGGAAGGACGCCCGTCGACGCCGCGTTGCGGCTACTCGTGGACGAGCAGCTCGACGTCGCAGCGATCTATTTCACCATGTGCGAGGATGACGTGCGCACGGTCCTGTCATATCGCTACACGTGTATCGGCACCGACGCATCAGCGCGAGCCACCGGCGGGCCGACCGCGATCGGCAAACCGCATCCGCGGACATTCGGAACCTTCCCGCGGATCTTCAAGCGCTACGTGCGCGACACACATCTCTTGACCTTGCCTGAGGCGGTGCGCCGGGCGACGTCGCTGCCTGCCACGCGTCTCGGATTGCGCAGCCGTGGCGCGATCGCAGTCGGCAACTTCGCCGACGTGGTCGTCTTCGACGCCGAACGGATCGCGGACACCGCAACGTACACGCAGCCCTACTGCTATCCGCGCGGCATCGCGCACGTCTTCGTCAACGGCGTGGCCGCGATGCGCGACGGCGCTATGACGCTTGCGCGGCCAGGCCGCGTGCTGCGCAAGGGGAGGGACCTGTAGACCGTCTGACCGTACCTTCAAGCTCCCTTGACGGCAGTCACACGCGCGGTATAATGCAGAAGGAGGCGAGACGAAACGTGGATTTCCTACGTTTCTGTAGTGGTATGAGAACGGGGATCGGCGCAGCTTGTATGGCTGCTCTTTTGTTCGGCGTGACGACCGCCCAGGCGGCCTCGGCTCCTTTTGCCCCGCACGGCGCTCCCCACCCACCGTCACGTGTCCACGCCACGGCCGCTGCTGTGGGCGAAAAGCCGTGGGATGAAGGCGTCACCCCTGCGCTGGAAAACCGGCTGTTCGACGCCACCTACAAGACCCTGCCCAGCCACAACGTCCTCAAAGTGTATGTGTTCGACACGTCGGGCTACGAGTCGGCCGGCATCCGATTTTCCGCGCGCGTGCCGCACGAGCAGCGCGACCTCACCCGCCCCGAGCTCGATGCCGAGGCCGTCTCGCTCATCCGCACGACCTTCGATCAGTTCCCGCAGCTGCAGACGCTCGACGTGTGGGCGACGATCCCCATACCGGCACCTGAGCTGGCGCAAGTCGAGAGCACGGTCTTCTCGGTGTCGGCCGATCGCGAGACCTACGAGTCGATCCGCAGCAAGCCGCTGAGCGATGAAGAATTCTTGGCGCTGTTCGGCCAGGTGTGGATCGCACCGCAGGTGCCGCAATGAAGCTGCTGATCGCGCTGCTCGCAGTGCTCGTGCTCAAGGGTGCGGCCCTTCCCGCACGCATCGCCTCGACCGTCATGCCGGCGCTGCCCGCAGCTGAGCCGGTGGCGCCATTTTCCGCGCCTGACGATAGCGACCTTGGCCTGAGCTATGGTCGTTATGGTGAGGTGTGGCGCGTGCACACGCAGCGCAAAGAGATCGCGCTCACCTTCGACGACGGTCCCTATCCGTTCTACACGCCCGTGCTGCTCCATGTCTTGGATCACTCGCGCGTGCCCGCCACGTTCTTCATCGTCGGCCGCAACGCTCAGGAGTTCCCGGAGCTCGTCAGCCGCATCGTGCAGTCGGGTGACGAGATCGGCAACCACACCTTCAACCATTTCACCTTGACCGGGCTGCCCGAAGAGCAGATCGTCGCGCAGATCGCGCAGGACGGGGCATTGCTGGAACGCTTCACCGGCAAGCCCATCTCGCTCTTCCGGCCGCCGCACGGCCGTTTCAACCGTGAGGTCGTGTCGATCGCGCACGAGCTCGGGTATGTCACCGTCTTCTGGAGCGACGCTGCGAACGACGTGAAAGACATCCCGCCGGACGTCATCACCGAGCGGGTGATGACCGAAGCAAGCCCGGGCGGCATCATCCTGCTGCACAGCGGTCAATACCGCACGATCGAGGCGCTACCGGACATCATCGACGGTCTGCGCGCGCAGGGCTACACCTTCGTCACGGTGTCGAAGCTGTTGGAAGACGGCGAACAGAACTAAGAAGACTTTAGGGCGGCTGTTACTTCGCCGCCGGCGTGCGCGGACCCACGAGCTTCTCCCATGCCCGATCGACCTCACGCCCGAGCGCGGTGAGGTTTTCTTCGTTGCGGATGACGACGCCGGCGCGCCGTTCGTACTCGGCGTCGGGCAGCTGGGCACGCATGCGTGCCTCGACTTCGCTGCCGGTGATGCCGTCGCGCTCTTGCAGCCGCGCGCGGCGCAGCTCGGGTGAGGCGACGACCGCCACTGTCTTGTCACAGCTGCGGTCGAAGCCGGATTCGAAGAGCAAGGGGACGACGGCCACGATGATCGCGTTGGGCGGCTGGGTGCCCATGATGGCGAGCGTTCGCTTGAGGATCTCCGGATGGGTGAGCTGGTTGAGCTTGATGCGCTTGGCCTCGTCGCCGAAGATGATGCGCGCCAGCGTGGCCCGGTCGAGCGAGCCATCCGCAAGGATGACTTCATCGCCGAACTCGCGCCGGATGGCCTCCAGCGCCGGGCTATCGGGCAGCACGACTTCGCGCGCGATGACGTCCATGTCGATGACGAACGCGCCCTTTTTGCCCATGAGCGCGGCCGCGGTCGTCTTGCCCGCTCCGATGCCACCGGTCAATCCGATGATCATGCTCTTCCTTTGAAAAGAACGGTCGAATCGCTTCGACCGCTCGTGGCATGGGTGAGGTCCAGCGATGCGCGCGCGATATCTGCCTTACGCCTCAGTCGCTTGCGCAGCGTCGGCCGGTTCTGACGACTCAGGCTCAAGCGGTGCGGCCGCTTCGTCGGGGTTGTCGGGGGTGGCCTTGAGGCTGGCCGTGATGCGACGCGAGCCGGCGTTGACCGAGAGGACCTTGACCGTCATCGCGCTGCCCACTTCGGGCGGAGCCGCAGGATCGAATTCCGACTTGGGCACCATGCCCGTCACGCCTGGCAGCAATTCAACGAGCAAGTAGTTCGCGGTCACCTTGGTGAGCGTGGCCGGCATGACGTCGCCTTCGTGGATCGTGTCGGGGACCGTCTTCCACGGATCGTCGAGCGAGTGCTTGAGCGATAGGCTGACCTTTTTGGCCTCGGGGTCGAACTTCATGATCTCGACCTGGACCTTGTCGCCGATCTTCACCACTTCGCTCGGGTGTTTGATGCGACCCCAGGACAGTTCGGTGTTGTGGATGAGGCCGTCGATGCCGCCGAGGTCGACGAAGGCGCCGAAGTCGGCCAAGCGCACGACCGTGCCCTCACGGATCTGACCGGGCTGCAAGGTGGAGAGCAGTTCCTGTTTCTTCTGGTTGAGCTCTTCTTCGAGCACCACACGCTGCGAGAGGACGACGCGCCGGCGTTTGTGGTCCAGATCGATCACTTTGAGCCGCAGCTGCTTGCCGACCATCTCCTCGAGATTGCCGACAGGCTGGCGGCGGATCTGCGATGCGGGGACAAAGCCGCGCATGCCGAGATCCACGAGCACGCCGCCCTTGACCACCTGGGTGACCGTCGCGTTGATCGCCTCGTTGCGCTGGTGCGCCTCGAGCACTTTCTCCCAGGTCTTGAGGGCGCGGGCGCGCTTTTCGGAGAGGTACATCGTGCCGTCGCCGTCGCTGTCGATGCGATAGACGAGCACTTCGAGATAATCACCGACCTTGAGGTCGGAGATATAGATGCCGGGCGAGAGCTCTCGGGCGGTAACGACGCCCTCGGATTTGCCGCCGATGTCGACGAGCAACTCGTCATTGGATTTCGCGACGATGAGGCCTTTAAGGAGCTGGCCTTCATCGAGCGTCTTGAGGCTCTCCTCATAGAGCTTTTGGATGAGCGAGAACTGATCGTCGACCGCTTCGCTGGGCTCGAGGACGTGAGTATCGGACATTAAGAAAGAATCACCTTTGCTTGTATTTTGGTCTTGGGCGTGGACGGAGCGTTGACTAGCGCTGGCAGACCGGGCAGTAGAAAGTGCCCCTCTGCGCGAGCACGATTCGCCGGATCGGCGTGCCACAGCGCCGGCATGGCATACCGGCACGACCGTAGACGCTCAACTGCTTCTGAAATTCCCCTTCCTTTCCTCCCGCATCCACGTAGTCGTCGACGCTCGAACCCCGATGACGTATGGCTCTGAGCAGCACACGTCGCAGGGAGGCGAGCAGCCGTTCACGCTCCGCGAGTGAGAGTTTTCCTACCCGTCGAATGGGACGCAGGCGCGCGTAGAAGAGCGATTCGCAGGCGTAGATGTTCCCCACGCCGGCGAGACGCTTTTGGTCGAGCAGCCACGTCTTCACGGGCGTTTTTCGTCCGCGCGCGAGTTCGGCGAAGCGCCGCGCGTCGAGCTCCTTTGCGAAGGGATCGATGCCGATGCCGAGGCCCGAGCGCACGTCGCCGCGCACGACGCGCATGCGCCCGAACTTGCGCACGTCGGCGAAGATCAAGCGCGCGCCATCGTCGAGGTCGAGCGTCGCGCGCGTGTACGGCACCCGAGCCGACGAGCGCTGGTAGAGCAAGTTGCCCGTCATGCGCAAGTGGACCGCCAGGCGCAGGTCGTCTCCCAGCTCGATGATGATGAACTTCCCGGCCCGCCCCACGTCGCGGATCGTCCGGCCCACGATCGTCCGCTGCGGAAGGCTCGCCGCGTCGAAGACCGGTGGCCTGCGCGCGGCGCGCAGTCCTGTGATGCGGCGATTCACGAGCAGCGGCGCAAGGTCGCGCGCGATGGTCTCCACCTCGGGAAGCTCGGGCACGTCAGACCATCGCCTCGGCAGCCGCCCAGGTCGGTCCGGCTTTGAAATCCACCGCCAGCGGCACGGCCAGCGTCATCGCGGTCTCCATCGCCTCTTTGGCCTGCGCGCGCACGCTCTCCAGTTCGTCCGGCGGCACGTCGAAGATCAGCTCGTCGTGCACTTGCAGCACGAGCTGCGCACGCACGCCGGATGCGGCGAAGAGCTTGCCCACCTTCACCATCGCGAGCTTGATGAGATCCGCGGCGCTGCCTTGCGCCGGCGCGTTGATGGCCATGCGTTCGGCCGCAGCGCGCATAGGATAGATGTGCGAGCGCAGATCGGGCAGGTAGCGGCGCCGGCCGAAGAGCGTGGTGACGAATCCATCCCTGCGTGCTTTCTCGAGCACGCCGTCGATGTAGCCTTTGATCTTGGGAAAGCGCGCGAAGTATTCGGCGATGAACTGCTTGGCCTCAGGCCTTGTCATGCCGGCGCTCTGCGAGAGACCGAAATCGCTGATCCCGTAGAGGATGCCGAAGTTCACCGCTTTAGCACGCCGGCGCATCTCGCCAGAGATCGTCTCGCCCTCGGGGATGCCGAAGACCGCGCGCGCGGTGAAGGCGTGGATGTCGTCGCCGCGCTGGAACGCTTGGATGAAGTTCTCGTCCTGCGACATGTGCGCGAAGATGCGCAGCTCGATCTGTGAATAGTCGGCTGCCATGAGGACGTTGCCGGGCGTCGCCGGCAAGAAGGCGCGGCGAATGGCGCGGCCGACTTCGGAGCGCACCGGGATGTTCTGCAGGTTTGGATCGGAGCTCGACAGCCGGCCGGTCGCTGCGCCGAGCTGGTGCAGGGTCGTGTGCAGGCGATGGGTGTTGGGATCGACCGCCGCCGGCAAGGCGTCGACGTAGGTGGACTTGAGCTTGGAGACCTCGCGGTATTGCAGGAGCTTGGCCGCGATCTCGTGCTCGGCGGCGAGCGGCGCGAGCACCTCGGCACCGGTGGCATAGCCACTTTTCTTCTTCTTGGCGCCGGACGGCAAGCCGAGCTTTTCGAACAGGATGGAGCCGAGCGCCTTGGGCGAGTTGAGGTTGAACTCTTCACCGGCGAGCCGGTAGATGTCGGCGGTCGTCTGCGCGATCGCCGTCTCAAGAGAGGAGCGGATGCGGGCCAGCTCGCCTTCATCCAGCCGGAAGCCAACGGCTTCCATCCGCGCTAGCAAGGGCGCGAGTGGCTGTTCGATCTCGAGCAGCACTTTCTCCATGCCGGCCTGGCGCACGGTCTCAAGCGCCTGATCGGCCGCGCGCATGAGCGCATCTGCCGGAGCGGCCCAGTCGGGTTCCACGTTCTGGCCAGGCTGGAACAGCGTGCTGCCTGCGCCACCCCCATCGGGAACGGGGACGCCTTCGCCGGGCGTGCCGACGAGCGCAGCGGCGAGCGTGGGCTCGCCACGTGCGGGATCGCAGATGCCTGCGGCGAGCATCGGGTCGAGTGTCAGCTCGCCGAGCTCGAAGTGGTGCGCGTGCAGCCATCCGCTGAAGTTCTTGGCGTCGAAGACGATCTTGCGCGGCGGAGCGGCTGCGAGCAGCCGCGAGAACTGATCGCGCAAGCGCGCTTCGCCGGCCAGCATCTGCGCGGGCGCGATGACACCCTCGCGCGAGCGCCAGGAGATGGCAAGCGCCTGCGGGCTGTCCAGACGCCACGACGAGAGAGCGGGGATGAGGACAAAGGCGACGCGCGGGGCCTTGGCGGCATCGTCGAGCGCGCGCGCGATGGTGGCGACCTGATCGACCACGCGGTACGAGCCCATCTCGAAGGTCACACTCTCAGGCTCGACCGCACCGTCATCCGAACCGGCTATGCCAGAAAACGCCGGTGTCGCGACCGTGCTGAGCAGCGAGCGGAATTCGAGTTCGCGGAACAGCTCGGCCAGGCGCTCTTTGCCTGGTTCATGATAGCGCCACGCATCCCAGCGTGCCTCGATGGGCAGATCGCGTTTGGCGCTCGAGACGTCGCGGCACGCGCGCGCTTTGTCGGCATGCGTGCGCAGCAGCTCGGCGATACGCGCGGGCTTGACCGCGTCCAGGTTGGCGAGCAGCGCGTCGAGAGAGCCGAACTGCGCGATGAGCTTGGCTGCCGTCTTCTCGCCGATGCCGGGGACGCCGGGCAGGTTGTCCGACGGATCGCCTTTGAGCCCGCGATAGTCAGGCAGCTGCTCGGGCGCGAGGCCGAAGCGCGCTTTGACGGCCTCGATGTCGTAGCGGGTCATCTCGCTGATGCCACGCCTGGTCACGACGACCGTGCAATGGCGGTCGACGAGCTGCAACAGATCGAGGTCGCCCGAGACGACCGTCGTGTCGAGGCGCCGTGCGCTGGCTTGGGTGACGAGCGTTGCGATGCAGTCGTCGGCTTCTTCGTTTTCGACCTCGACCACAGGTATGCCGTACCCGTCGAGGATGCGGCGCACGATGTGGAACTGTGGCCGCAGATCATCGGGCATCTCCGGCCGGTTGGCCTTGTACTCCGGCACGGCGGCGAAACGCTCGGCCGGAATCCCTGCATCGAAGCAGGCGATGACGTGCGATGGTTTCTCTTCGACCAGCATGCGATGCAGCATCCGCTGGAAGCCGTACGCCGCGTTGACCGCCGTGCCACTCGATGTGGTGAGTGGCGGCAGCGCGAAAAACGCGCGATACACGAGCGCGTAGACGTCGATGAGCAGAACCTTGTCAGCTGCCACGCGAGAGCTCGGGCGCGGCCATGTCGGGCATGAAATGGGTCGCGGGTCTTGTCTTGGGCAGCGCGAAGGTCAGGCCGTAGGCCAGCGCAGCGACGGCGACGAGCGCCCACACGGTGGGGATGAGGCCGTAGGCGTCGGCGACTCTCCCCAGCAATCCGACGCCGAGTCCGCCGACCCCGCTGGAGAACCCGATGAGCAAAGCCGAGGCGAGCGCCATGCGGTTGGGCATGTACTCCATCCCCATGACCACGGCACTCGAGAACGTGCCGATGAGCATGGCGCCGGCAAGCGCCAGGCCGATGAGAGCGAGGACGCCCGACGACAGCAGATAGAGCGCGAGCGCGAACGGCGCGAAGGCCAGGCTGAGGCTCATGCTGCGCTTGACGCCGTAACGGTCGGCGATCGGTCCGGCCGCTAGATTGGCCAGAGCGCCCGTGCCCAAGAAGATGAAGAGCAAGAGCGCGTTGCGGTTGACGTGCTGGTGCAAGACGTTGACGGCGTAGAGCGGCATGAAGGTGAGCACACCGGAGTAGACCATGGAGCGCAGCGAGGTCATGGCCACGAGGATGCCCATGACCTGCACGTTGTTGCCGTCGACCGGTCGCAGGCGCGCACGAGCTTCGTGCGCCTCGTGGGCTTTCGTCACGGTGGGGACGACGGTCGCGACGACGACGGCGACCACGACCGCGGGCACGATCAAGAGCCACATGCCGTGAAGACCATGCCAGGCGACCAGCGCGGTCACGATGAGAGGCCCAAGCGCGACCCCGATATTCCCGCCGACCGCGAACAGCGAGCTACCCGTGGTGGGGAAGAGGCCCGAGACCGTGCGCGCTGACTTCGTCGCCTCGGGGTGATACATGGCCGAGCCGATGCCGGCCACAGCCACGAGGATCACGACGAGCGCGTAGCTGCTCGCGATCCCCACGCCTGCATATCCCGCCAGCGCTAAGAAGACCCCGATGGGCAAGAGGAACCTCGTGCGCAGATTATCCGACGCCACGCCGAAGACCGGCTGCATGACCGACGAGATGACGCCGGACGTCATGACGAGTGCGGCCAGCCAGAAGTACGAGAAGTGGAACTCACGCTGCAAAAAGGGCAGCAGCGCGGGAAGCGCACCCGCGCCGATATCGACGCTCAGGTGTCCCAGCGACAAGATGCTCAACACCTTGCGGTTCACGCCCGGCGCGCCTCCCGGACGAGGGCTTGACGCCCCCGCGCCCTAAGGGCAGGCTCGATGCCGCACCCAACAGTCATGATCATCCTGACCTTGCTCATCCTCATCATCGCGTTGCCGCTGGTGTCGCTGTGGACCGGCAAGCGCATCCGTGCCGCGGCATCTGCCTCGGCGGGCAAGTACCTACGCTACGCTCGCACGATCGTGATCCTGTGGTCTCTTACCGCTTTAGCTTTATACGCCCTTCGCTTGCATCATCTCGAGCCGGCGTCGGTCGGATTGCGGCCGCCGCGCTACATCGTTGAACTGCTCGTGGGCCTCGTGACGCTCGTCGCGCCCGTCTTGGCAAGCCTCGGCGGTTCGCGGCGCGTGCTCGAGGGCGACTATGCGCGTGCTCTGCGCGCTGTCGTCCCGACCGACCGAGGTGAGTGGATACTGTTCGTGCCGGTGGCGGCGAGCGCCGGCATCTGCGAGGAGTTCCTCTACCGCGGCTATGCGCTCAGCATCATCGGCTCCATGACCGGCAGCCTCATCGTAGGGGCCGTGCTTTCCAGCGTGGCCTTCGGCATCGGACACGCGTATCAGGGAAAGACGGGCGTGATCGGGGCGACCATCACGGGGTTTCTCTACGCGTGCGTCTTCCTCGTCACAGGTTCGTTGTATCCGTGCATGCTCGGCCACTTCATCCAGGATATGGCCGGAGCCGCCGTGCTGTCGCGCAGGCTGGACGACGCCAAGCCCGCCGCCGCCACGTCAGGTTGAGCGCGGGTCAGTGTGCGTTTTGGAGTCCGCGACGCTGGGCGCGCAGTAGGTTCCACGAAGTGTCGACAAGAAAGCCTGCCCACTACTTTTCAGGAGGCGCTCTTTGACCTACGTCATCTGCCAGCCATGCATCACCGTCAAGGACAAGTCGTGTGTCGACGTCTGTCCGGTCGATTGCATCAAGGGCGCCGATGAAGACCCGCAGCTCTACATCGATCCAAGCGTGTGCATCGACTGCGGCGCCTGCGTTGCCGCGTGTCCGGTGAATGCCATCTACAATGAGACCGAAGTGCCCGAGGAGTGGAAAGACTACACCAAGATCAACGCGGACTGGTTCACCAAATAGTGCCGTAACGATTCGGATCCAACGGAGCTTGAAGCAACGGACCTTTAGGTCCGTTTATTTTTTCCCACGCCCTTGCCCACGAACTGCCAGCCGAAGCGGCCCTTGATGCAGAGATGGCCGTGGCCGACCTCGTGGTCGAGCGGTGAGCTCACCTTGACGATGTCTCCGTCTTGCGCGTGCACGGTCAAGGTGCAGCCGACGCCGCAGTACGGACAGATCGTGTCGCCGCTCGTCTGCCGAGACTCGTCCCAGGTGCCTGCGGCGCGCATGTCGTGTTCGGTCGTGAACATGAGCGCGCCGGTCGGGCACACGCCGATGCAATTGCCGCAGTACACGCATGCCGAATCGGGCAGCGGCACTGCGTATTCGGTGGAGATGCGCGCGTCAAAGCCTCGGCCGGCGACGGCGATGGCGAACGTGTTCTGCGCGTCGGTGCCGCATGCTTCGACGCACTTGTAGCATAAGATGCATTTGCTGTAATCGCGCACGTAGAGGTCGTTGTCGCGCTTCACCGGCTGAGCGACGGTGTGGGCGGCCTGACCGTTAGATGCGTGGTGATGTCCAGCGGGGGTCGCGTCGCGCTCGCCCGCGGCCGCGGGAGTGGCCGGCTTGCCATAGCGCGCCGGCTGCGCTCCGTAGCGTTGCATCTGACGCTGCATGTCGGTCGCCAGTGAAACATCGACCGACGACGCCAAGAACTCGAGCACCATCCGGCGGCTGGTACGCACGCGCTCGCTGTCGGTCTTGATCTTCATGCCCTTTTCGCAGGCACGCGAACAGGCGGGGACGAGCGTGCGCGCCCCTTCGAGTTCGACCACGCAGACGCGGCACACGTTGACCGGGGTCAAGTTCTCGAGGTAGCACAAGGTCGGCGTGTCGATGCCGCACGCTCGGGCCGCCTGCAGGATCGTCCATCCTTCCTTGACGGTGACGGCGGTGCCGTCGATCTCAACGCTGACCGTGCGTTCGTCTCCCATCAGGCTCGAGCGTCCTTTCCCATGTGGCATCTCACCCGAACAGCGCGAACTTGGCCAGCGCAGATTCGATCGCGCTCGATGCGGTCTGGCCCAGTCCGCAGATCGAGGCATCGCGCATGACCTGGCCGATCTCGCCGAGCAGCGTGCGCTCGTCGGAATGCGCCGTACCGGATGCCATGCGCGCCAAGAGCTCTTCTTGCCGGACGGTACCGACGCGGCAGGGCACGCACTGTCCGCAGGATTCGTCGCGGAAGAACGCCGCGATGCGCGCCAGTATCGCTTTGAGATCGGTGGTCTCGTCGAAGACGATGACGACGCCCGATCCCAAGGTCGCCTTGATCGCACGCACGCCGTCAAAGGTGAGCGGCGTATCGAGCTCGTCTGGCGTGACGAATGCGCCCGCCGCGCCTCCCAGGAGCACGGCTTGCAGACGGTGACCCGAGCGCACCCCGCCTGCCAGTTCGATGAGAACGCGAAGCGTGGTACCGAAGGCGACCTCGTAGAGACCCGGCTTGGCCACGTGTCCGGAGAGGCAGAAAAGCTTCGTGCCGGTCGAGTCCGCGGTGCCAGTTGCGGCGTACGCTTGCCCGCCATCCAGCACGATATCCAGAACGTTGGCGAGCGTCTCGACGTTGTTGATGATCGTCGGCTTGCCGAAGAGCCCTTTCTGCACGGGAAACGGCGGCTTGTTGCGTGGCTCGCCGCGAAACCCTTCGATCGAGTTGAAGAGCGCCGTCTCCTCGCCGCAGATGTAGGCCCCCGCTCCGCGACGCAGCTCGATGTCGAATGACACACCCCGTTCCATAACGTCGGGCCCGAGCATGCCATGCCGGCGCGCTTGCTCGATCGCGCGTGAAATGCTCTGTTCTGCCTGCGGATATTCACCGCGTACGTAGATGTAGCCGTGTTCGCAGCCGCCGGCGATCGCCGCGATTGTCATGGCCTCGATGATGGCGAACGGGTCCTCTTCCATGAGCACGCGATCCTTGAACGTGCCTGGCTCGGATTCATCAGCGTTGCATACTATGTAATGAGGACGCTCCGGTTCGCGCGCGACCGCTTCCCACTTGCGGCCGGTCGGAAATGCCGCACCTCCGCGTCCCGTAAGTTTGGAGTCGGTCACCTCGCGAATGATGCCGCTGGCGCCGAGATCAAAAGCGCGCCGCAGCGACGCGTAGCCGCCCGAAGATCTGTAGTCATCGAGGCTCTGGCATCCGACGCCTTGCACGATGCGGCGCAACAATCGCGTACCGGAACGCGCTGACTTGCGCACATCGAACGTGGAGCTGCGATCGCCGATTTTTGGCTCGAAGAACTGGCAGGCCTGTTCGGCATCGATCGGCGCCCGTACGGCGCCTCGGAAAGGCCACAATCCCAATTTCTTGCCGATGAGCAACAATGCCGCGGGGCCTTTGTCGCATAACCCCAGACAAGGGCTTCGCTGCCAGGCCGTAGTTGCGCCATCCTTCGATGCACCAGCAGCGCCGGCACACGTCTCAAGAGCGGCACACACGTCGCCGGCTCCCAAAGCCATGCACACTACGTCATCACACACATGCAGGACCAACGGCGGCCGCGGCGTGGTCGAAAAGAGCCCATAGAAGCTCGCCACGCCGTAGGCGTCGGCCGGAGGAACGGTCAGGCGCTGACAGATGTAGTTGATCGCCCCTTCGCTGATCCATCCGACACGATCGTTGACCGCGTGCAAGGCGGGCAAGAGCTGCGTGCGGTGCTTGCGCGCATCGTGGCCGCCGAACGAGACATGCCCGTCACGCTCGGAGCGCGCACCGCCCTCCCATCTGGATGCGGGCGGCCCCAAGAGCGCGTCAACCGCCTCGCGTTCCGCGTCGCTCGGCTGTGCGGCGGTGAAGTGGAGGTCCAACGATCACTCTCCGGCTGCGATCGCAGCCGCGGGGAGCTTGTCGATTCGTATGGCAGAAGCCTTGAACTCGGCCGTGCCCGACTTTGGATCGTTGGCTTCGATCGTCAGCACGTTGGTCGGCACGTCGAAATGGAATGTCATGAAAGCCAGGCCCGCCCGCAGCGATGGGTCGATCCGTACAGCGACCACGACCGAACCGCGACGCGAGCTCACCCTGACCCGCTCGCCGTCCGCGACATCGTACCGGACGGCGTCTTCCGGCGACACATCCAGCGACTCGTCGCGGCGCAAGGGCGAGGTGTAGTCGCCGCTCTGCACGCCCGAGTTGAACGAGTCCAGACGGCGACCAGTCGTGAGCAGCAGCGGGAATTCAGGCGTGATCTCGTCCACCGGTCCTTCGTTTTCGACCACGTTGAAAGGCGCACGGGGACCACGTACGGGGCTTTCCCATAGCCGGCCGTGCAAGAACATTGTGCCGGGGTGCTGATCGTCAGGGCAGGGCCAGCGCAAGCCGCCGAGACGCTCGAGGCGCTCGTACGACATGCCGGCATGCATCGGGCTCAAGCTGCGCACTTCGTTCCACAGCTCCTCAGCGCTCGGGTGACCGAGATCGTGGCCCAGGCCGCGGGCGATATCGCACAGGATCGCGAGGTCGTCGCGCGCGTTGCCTGGCGGATCGACGATCTTGCGCACGCGCTGCACGCGGCGTTCCGAGTTCGTCACCGTGCCCTCAGATTCGCACCAGCCGGCCGCCGCCGGCAGGACCACGTCGGCCAGCTCCGCAGTTTGGGTGAGGAAGAGATCCTGCACGATGAGGTGGTCGACGTTTGACAAGATGTGTTCGGCGCGGCTGCGGTCGGCCTCGGAGACGAGCGGATTCTCGCCGATGACGTAGAGCGCGCGCAGCTCGCCGCGTTCCATCGCTTCGAACATCTCGTTGAGCCGCCAGCCGCGCTTGCTTGGGATCTTCACGCCCCACGCGCGCTCGAACTTTCCGCGCAGCTCGTCGTCACTCAGGCTCTGAAAACCGGGCAAGCGGTCAGGGATGGCGCCCATGTCGCCGCCGCCCTGCACGTTGTTCTGACCGCGCAGCGGATTGAGGCCGCTGCCGTAGCGGCCGACGTGACCGGTCAACAGGCTCAAGTTGATGAGGGCGAAGACGTTGTCGACGGCATTATGGTGTTCGGTGATGCCAAGCGTCCAGCAGATCATGGCGCGATCGGCCGACGCATACGCGACCGCCACGCGGCGGATGACGTCCGCCGGCACGCCGGTCACGCCGGCGGCCATCTCCGGCGTGTAACGCTCGACGCTACGGCGGTACTCATCGAACCCGCTCGTCGCCCGCTCGATAAAGGTCCGGTTCTCAAGACCGCGCTCGAGGATCTCGTGCGCCATGGCGTTGGAAAGAGCGATGTCGCTGCCCACGTTGAGGCCCAACCAGGTGTCGGCCCATTGCGCGGTGCCGGTGCGGCGTGGATCGACGACGACGAGCTGTGCGCCATTGCGCACGCCGCGCGTGACGTGATGGAAGAAGATCGGATGCGTCTCGCGCGCGTTCGATCCCCATAGGATGATCAGGTCGGTCTCCTCGACCTCCTGATAGGAGCTCGTGCCGCCGCCTGCTCCGAAGACCGCCGCCAGACCGGCGACGCTAGGAGCGTGTCAGGTACGGTTGCAGCTGTCGACGTTATTGCAGCCGATGACGGCGCGCGCGAACTTCTGGCTGAGGAAGTTCAACTCGTTCGTCGTCTTCGAACAGCTGAATAAGCCGACCGCATTCGGACCGCCCGCCTTGACGGCACTCGCTATCCCGCCGACCGCCCGTTCGAGCGCTTCCTCCCAGGTCGCGACCCGCAGGCGCTCGCCGTCGCGCACCATGGGCTCGGTCAGACGCGCGAAACCACCATTGGAAATGGCCATGCTCGTCCTTGCTACATCCGGCAAAGTGCGCCCTTCATATGGCGTGGAGGAGCGCAAAAGAGGAATCGCCGGGACAGCATAGTGACAAACGTTAACTTTCACCGGTCCGGCCGCCGATGAATCGAGTAGGGCTGTAGCGGCCACCCCTTTAGTGTGACCCGGTTTTCTTACGGCCTTGCGAGCGGCGCATGCAACGATGACCCCCTCTAAGCTCAACAACCGTTTTCGGCGGCTGCTCGGCTTTGTCACGGGCGACGCCACGCCGTTGCCGCAGGGCCCCGAGGGCGAAGCGGACGCGCCGCTTCCCGATCCGCACGCGCCCCCGCTCATCGTTGACGAAACGCCCGCCGCACCGCTCGAAGGCGGCGGCGACGATTTCGATCGCCTGCTCAAAGAAGGCCGCATCCGCACGCTCTTCCAGCCCATCGTCTCGCTCTCCGACGGCAGCGTGCTCGGTTACGAGGCGCTCTCGCGCGGCCCCATCGGCACCCGCCTGGAAAGCGCCGACGCTTTGTTCTCGACCGCCGCCGAGCGCGGCGTCGCCGCTCAGCTCGAACGCATCTGCCGCTTCCGCGCCATCGCCAACGCCTCGGGCATCCCGCCCGGCTGCTATCTCTTCCTCAATATCAGCCCGCGCGTCTTCGAAGAGCGCAACGAGGCGCTGTCGCGCGACGTCGTCGATCAAAACCGCTTAGCCCAGGAGCGCATCGTCCTCGAGATCACGGAGAAGCAGGCCATCGAGGACTTCGACCTGTTCAAACGCACGCTGCTCCACTACAACCGCCAGGGGTTCAAGGTCGCCATCGACGACGCCGGCGCAGGCCACAACTCGCTGCGCGCCGTCACCGAGGTCCGCCCGCACTTCATCAAATTGGACATCGCGCTCGTGCGCGACATCGACCGCGACCGTGCCAAGAACGCACTCGTCTCCGCCATCATCATCTTCGCCCGGCGCATCGACGCCAAGGTGCTGGCCGAAGGCATCGAGACCGTCGAAGAGCTTGCCACGCTGATCGAGATCGGCGTCGAGTATGGCCAAGGATTCCTCCTCGCCAGACCCTCATCGGTCTTCGCCGAACCGAAGGCCGAGATCGCCGCCTTCATCAGAGAGCGGGCGTCCGCCAGCCGTACGGCGCCTGCTCCGAAGCGCATGACGGTGTCGGCGGTGACGCGGCGCGCTCCCGCGCTCGCACCGACGGCGTACACCATGGAAGTCATGGAGATCTTCGATCGCAATCCCGATCTCGACAGCGTCGTCCTCACCGACGCGGGCGCGCCCGTCGGCCTCGTCAGCCGGACCAAGCTCTACGAGCGCCTCTCGCACCAGTTCGGCTACTCGATCTATGCGCGGCGCCCCGCGCGCCTCGTGATGGACGACTCGTATTTGGCGGTCGACGTCAACGATTCGATCGACGACGTCGCTCGCAAGGTCGTGCACCGCCGCCGCTCCGAGATGTACGACGAGATCGTGGTGCTCGAGAACGGCTCGTACTCCGGCGTCGTGTCCGTGCGCGATCTGCTGCACACGATGACGGAATTCCAGGCCTCGGTATCGCGTTATTCAAACCCGCTCACAGGGTTGCCGGGCCGCATGCTCGTCCAGCAAGAGATCGAGCGAAGAGCGCAAAGCAACGCTCCTTTTGCCCTGCTCCACGTCGACATCAACCATCTGCGTCATTACAACGAGCGGTATGGGTTCGGCCGCGGCGACGAGATCATCAGTCTGCTCGCCGAGACGCTGACCGGTACGGCCAAGGCCTTCGACGCGGCGCACAGCCTCGTCGGCCATCTGGGCGGGGTGAACTTCGTCGTGCTCTGCTCGGAGAGCCGCGTTCAGCAGCTTGCCACCGGCATCATCGCAGAATTCGAGCGCAAAGCGGCATCCCTCCACGTGAGCCGCGAGCTGCCGCTCATCGACACCCCGGAAGTTACGCGCCAGGACGCCGAGGTGACGCTGACCGTGGTAGGCCTGTGCAGCTCGCGGACGCCGTTGCCCTCGTTTTCGAGCGTCGCGTCGAACCTCTCGCGCTACAAGCGGGCAGCGCGGAACTTGCGCACGAGCTCTTTCATCCTGGACGGCAATCTGCTCACCCCAGGAGAACTGTTGCCCCGCCGGATAGGCTAAACGAACCCATTTCTCGTCAACCCGCAGGGTGGGCCGGCCTCCGATGATTAAGAAGACGGCAGATATGCCATTGGTGGCGCACCACAAGCTCGGTCCACGCTGGGGGTTTATCCGTGGCGCTCTTTGACTCTCTCCGCCGCGTTTTTCATAAGACAGTAACCCTGCGTCACCCGCGCGCGCACCCGCGGGTCATGATCAGCGAGCCCATCCGCCTGCGCACCGATTGGTCGCAAGAGCAGCAGGCGATGCTCGAGGATATCTCCGTGGGCGGCGCGTGCGTCCGAACGCACGTTCGGATGAGACCGGGAGACACCGTCGGGCTGCTCATGAGCTTGGGCGTTGGCCGGCGCTTCGACACGCGGGCTCGGGTGGTGTACGCGCTCAGCAAGTCGACCGGCTACCAGACGAGGTATGGCGTCCGTTTCATCGGCCTCCCCGAGCGCGAGCAGGCCGAGATCAACCACTACATCATCGAGCAGAAGTTCGGACGCCAGTTCGGCGTGCGCCCCATGCAGGCCAGCATGGAGAGGGCAGACACAACCAACTACTAGGCGGTGCGCCTCGCGGGCCCACCGAACGCTCCCGAGCGTGGAGCCATCCGAAGAACCCGATCTCCCATTTCTCGATCGACGTGCCGCCGGTGTGCAACTGGCGCGAGTGCTGCACGCCCAGCCGGGCGCCGTGGTCTTGGGCGTGGCGCGCGGCGGCGTGGTGGTTGCAGCTGCAGTGGCGGAGGCGCTTCACGTGCCACTCGACGTCCTCGTCGTCCGCAAAGTCGGACACCCGATGCAACCCGAACTCGCCATCGGCGCCGTCTCGGCGCACGGCGAGGCGGTCGCGACCGAGCATGCCGGTGGTTTCTCGCAGACGGTGGCACAGTCGCTCTTCAACCGCGCCAGCCAGCAGGCGCGCGCCCTCGAGGAGCGCTTGCGCGGCGACAATCCTCCATTGTCCGTCGATGGGAAGCCCGTGATCATCGTGGACGACGGCATCGCCACGTCAGCGACCATGATGTGCGCGATCAATGCCGCCCGCACGCTGGGCGCATCGCACGTCGCCTGCGCCGTGCCCGTCGCGCCGGCGGACTGCGCGGCACACCTGCGCCCGCACTGCGACGAACTCGTCGTGCTCGTCGCGTCGCGCGAGCTGCCATTCGCGGTGGGGCGCTATTATTTCATGTTCCAGGAGGTCACGGACGCGAGAGTGCGCGATGAACTCGCGCGCGCACGCGCACGCAGCGCGAGCGGCCTCTAGCCTTAGCGGATCTTTCGCAGCACCTTGGGCGGCAGCAAATACATGAGCGTGCCGGTGCCCTTTTTGAGCGCCTGCAGGTCGACGCGGGCAAGCGCACCCTTTTTGAAATCGAAGGCGTCGCCGTCGCGGCCACCGGTCAGGTAGGCGACGGTGAGGCTCAGGTGTGGTTCGTGGCCCACGATAAGCACGCGCTTGGCTCCCTTGGTGGCCTCGAGCATCCCCAACACATCGGCGGGATTGCGTTCCGGCTCCAGCGCCGGAGAGGTGGTGATGTCGGCGCTGTCGATGCGGTACGCATCGGTGACGGCCTCGGTGGTCTGCCGGGCTCGCGTGTAACCGCTGTCGAACACCGCATCGAACTCGACCCCGAGCTTGAGCATGCCGCGCACGATCTCGCGCATCCGCTCCAGGCCTTCTGTGGTGAGCGGGCGTAAGCGATCGTCTGGATATTTCTTGGGATCGCGTTCCTGGGCGATCCCATGTCGCAATAGATATATCTCCATGACCCAAAACTTGGCCGGGCACGGCGGCACGCCTTCCGACGCTGGACCTAAACGGACCTAAAGGTCCGTTGCTGCAAACGTTGCGTGGTAAGAACGGACCTAAAGGTCCGTTGCTTCAAAGGTCCGTTGCGGCAAGGTGCGGGTCTCGCCGCGCGGCGCGCAGAAGGCGGGGACGCGTCGATGCTGCTGTTACAGACATGGTCCTACGCGCTTGCGCATCAGTCCGATCTCTGGCTCGCCGTGCGCGAACACGTGTCCCTGAGCGCTGCGGCGCTCATCGTCGCGGTGCTCACTTGCGTCCCCTTGGGGATCTGGACGTCACGCGCACGTGGCGGCCGTTCGGTCGTCAGCGTCGTCACCGCTGCACGCGTCGTGCCCAGTCTCGCCGTGTTGGCCTTCATGCTGCCGATCTACGGCGTCGGATTCCGCTCGGCGCTCGTCGCGCTCATCCTGCTCGCCTGTCCGCCTATCCTCATCAACACCGACGTCGCGTTGCGCGGCATCGATCCGGCGATCCGCGAGGCTGCGCTGGGCATGGGCATGCGCAGGGCACGGCTGCTCGCACGGGTTGAGTATCCGCTGGCGCTGCCCGTCGTGATCGCCGGCCTGCGCACGAGCACGGTCGAGGTCATCGCGTCGGCGACTCTGGCAGCGTTCATCGGTGCGGGTGGGCTTGGCACGTTCATCCTCGACGGCTTGGCGAACAACGACATGCGACAGCTGCTGCTCGGCGGCGTGACGGTGGCGTTGCTCGCGCTGTTCGCTGAGGTCGTGCTTGGTGCAGCGTCGAGTGTGGCCGCCTGGCAGCGGCGAGATTCAGCCCGTGGCTAACGGCGTCATGACGCGCGCCGGCGCCCTGCTGACGCTTGGTTCGCTCGTGCTCGCGGGCGCATGCGCGCGACGCACGCCCGGGCTGTCCGTCGGCTCGAAGAACTTCGCCGAAGAGCTGCTGCTGGGCGAGATGTACGCACGCCTGCTCGAGCATGCCGGTCTGCCGGTTCAACGCAAGCTCGACCTGGGCGGAACCAATATCGCCATGGCGTCACTCCTGCGCGGCGAGATCGACCTCTATCCGGAGTATACGGGTACGGCACTGCTCACCCAGCTCAAGCTGCCGCCCATGCACGGCCGCGATGCGGTCTACGAGACGGTGAAGCGCGAGTACCAGCAGCGCTATGGCTTGACGTGGCTCGCCCCGGCACCTATGAACGACACGCAGGCGCTGGCCACCACCAAGCAGATCTCCGAGCGACTTGGGCTTGTCAGTCTTTCCGATTGCGCGCGGCTCGCACCGCAGTTGCGCTTGGGGGCCGTGCCTGAGTTCACCGATCGGCCCGATGGTCTGCCCGGACTGCAGCGAGCCTATGACGGCTTCCGTTTCGGCAGCGTGAAGCTCATCGACATCGGGCTCAAGTATCGCGCGCTTCTGCAGGGCGACGTCGACGTGGTCGTCGCCTTCGGCACGGATGGGCAGATCGACGCCTATCATCTTGTGGTGCTTGACGATGACAAGCATTTCTTTCCGCCGTATCAAGTCGCGCCACTCGTGCGCGCTGACGCGATCCGGCGCTTCCCATCCATCCCAGGCGTGCTCAACCCGCTGGCGCCGCATCTCACTGACGCGACCATGCGCGATCTGAATTGGCGTGTCGACGGCAAGCACGAGGAACCCGCCGACGTCGCCGCCGGCTACCTCGCCGCCATCGGTCTCGTCCCGGGTTGACTAACGTGACAGCCGATACAGCGGTCGCCTTCCAGCACGTCGTCAAAGAGTATCGCCCGGGCCAAAGAGTCGTCGACGACGTCTCGTTCGACGTGGCGCACGGCGACTTCGTCGTCCTCCTAGGGCCGTCAGGCTGCGGCAAGACCACATTGCTCAAGACGGTGAACCGCTTGATCGAGCCCACCTCCGGCACGATTCTCGTCAATGGGCGCGACGCGCGCGCCGTCGACGCGACCACGCTGCGCCGCGGGATCGGTTACGTGATCCAGCAGATCGGGTTGTTCCCGCACATGACCGTCGCGAGCAACGTAGCGGTCGTGCCGTCTCTGCTCGGCTGGCCCGCGGAACGCATTCGCGCGCGCGTCGACGAGATGCTGGAGCTCGTGGGCGTGCCGGCAGCGCAATTCGGCGCGCGCTTTCCCGCCGCGCTCTCGGGCGGGCAGCAACAGCGGGTCGGTTTGGCCCGAGCCCTAGCAGCCGATCCCGACATCTTGCTTATGGACGAACCGTTCGGCGCTCTTGACGCGATCGAGCGCACGCGGCTGCAGTCCGAAATGCTGAGGCTGCAGCAGCGCTTGCATAAGACAGTCTTGTTCGTGACCCACGATGTCGACGAAGCGATCCGCCTGGCCGACCGCATCGTCGTGATGCGCGCCGGCGCCGTGGTGCAGTACGCCCGTCCGCTTGACATCCTCGCTCGGCCCGCCGATGCGTTCGTCAGCGAACTCGTCAACTCAGGCGACCTCGTGCGCCGTTTCGCGCTCATTTTGGTGCACGACGTCACGCTGGACGCCCACACCACAGCTCCAGGCGATGCTCCAGCGATCCTCGCCTCGAGCGATCTGCGCGCCGCGCTCTCGGCGATGCTCGTCGCAGGCGTCTTGCAGCTGCGGGTCGTCGACGAAGCAGGCGCAGCGCTCGGCACGCTCACGCTCGAGCGCATGCTGTCTGCAGCGCATGCAGCCGGCAGCGGGGGGCAGTCGTGAGCTATCTCGTCCACCATCCGGTGCTCGTCGCACGCTTGGGCTTGGAGCATGTGGCGTTGGTCGGCGTCGCGCTCGCGCTGGCGCTCGTCATCGCGCTGCCTGCGGGCGTCGCCGTGGCGCGCTATCGCGCGCTGGCCGTGCCTGTCTATGGCGTCTTGGGCATCATCTACACCATTCCCAGCCTTGCGCTCTTCGCGCTGCTCATCCCGGCGTTAGGACTCGGCTTTTGGACCGCGGTCGTCGCGCTCGCCGCGTATGCGCAGATGATTCTCGTGCGCAACACAGCGGCCGCGTTGCGCGGGGTCGACGCCGCCACGCTCGAAGCCGCCCGCGCCATGGGGATGAGCGCGGTCCAGACGATGTGGCGCGTCGAGCGGCCGCTGGCCACGCCCGTGTTCATCGCGGGCGTCCGCCTGGCAGTGGTCTCGCTCATCGGCATCGCGACCGTCGCCGCCTGGATCAATGCGGGCGGGCTGGGCACGCTCGTGCTCGACGGCATCGAACACGATTACCCGGACAAGGCGGTGGCCGGGGCACTTGCCGCTGTGGTCCTCGCGTTTGCGGCCGACTATGCCCTGCGCAAACTCGAAGACGTGTATGCCATCAAGGCGTAGTCGCGGCGAGTAAGCGTGCGGCGCTCACGCGCAGCGCAGAAGGTTGCAGGCGAATCGCTCGCCTGCATCGGTCCACACGTGCTCTAGTGTAAAGCCGGCGTCGCTCGCCAGCCGGCGCACGTCATCACGCGAGAACTTGTACGATGATTCCGTGTGGATCGTCTCGCCGGCTGCGAAGGCGACGTCAAGCGGCAGTGCGCGGATCGGCACGACCTGGTCGACGAGGCTCTCGAGATGCATCTCGACGCGGCCCGCCCGTTCGTCGTAGGTCGCACGGTGGCGGAATTTGCGCAAATCGAAGGCTCCGCCGAGCTCGCGATTGATGCGCGCCAGGATGTTGAGGTCGAACGCCGCGGTGAGGCCGATCGAGTCGTCGTATGCAGCCTCAAGCACGGCCCGGTCCTTTTTGAGATCCGTGCCGAGAAGCAGTGCATCGCCGGGCGCGCACACACGTCGGATGGCGCTCAAGAAGCGCAGCGCCTCAGGTGGATCGAAATTGCCGATGTTGGACCCCAAGAACAACGCGAGCGTGCGCACGTCAGGCGATGGGCCTTGCGCGGCCTGGAGCATGCGCATGCCCTCGTAATATTCGCCGGCAAAGCTGCGCACGGTCAATCCGGGGTACTGCGCCTGCAGCGCCTTGGCGGTCGACTCCAGCACGGTCGCCGATATATCGATCGCGCTGTAGTCGAGCGTGCGGTTGCGACGCAGCCCCGCCTCGATCAGATAGCGCGTCTTGACCGCCGTGCCGCTGCCGAGTTCGACCAGGCGCCGGGGCTCGACATGTGCGAGGATCTCATCCGCTCGGGTGCTCAATATCTCGGTCTCCGCTCGCGTGAGATAGTACTCTGGCAAAAGACAGATGGCTTCGAAGAGCGCGGAGCCGAGCTCGTCGTAGAAATACTTCGGAGGAAGCGTTTTCGGGCGCGCCGTGAGACCCGCGCGCACATCGTCGGCGAAAGGCATCGCCGCTGATTCGCACTCCACTTCCGGCATCTTTATTGAAGTGGGACGCTTCCGGCCATGCGTTTACGCCCTGCGCTCGCAAGCAGGAACGCAAGGCGTTACCGGGCTAGCGTCCCCGCATGGAACGCTCCATCACGTTTGACGACGGCGCGCAGACGATACTCGAGTCGTGGGGTGAGGCTGGCCCGTGCGTCATCTGCGTCCACGGCATCACAAGCTCGCGCAAAGCCTGGGTGCGGACGGCGCACGCGCTCGCCGGCACGCACCGCGTGTTCGCCTACGATCAGCGCGGCCATGGCGATGCCGCGGCGACGCTCGGACCGATGACGCTCGAACGATCGCTTGCGGATCTCCGCACGATCGCGACCGCTATCGGCAGCCCGGCGGCTATCATCGGGCACTCCTGGGGTGGCGCCGTCGCCCTGCTCGGTGGCCGTGAGCCCTTCGCCACGCGTGTCGTGGCTATCGATCCGATGGTGCGGGTGGAACCACATAGCTGGCGGCGCGAATACCTCGACGATACGGAGAGCGACCTCGCCCTGCCGCGCCAGGAACTCGAGGCGAAGATCCGTGCGCGCTCGAACGCCTGGCACGAAAGCGACATCACCGGAAAACTGCACGCGGTCGCCGGCATGCGAGCAGAAGCCGTCGCGCGCTTAGGCAGCGAGAACCGGGTCGACGAAGGCCGCTGGGACGTACGCCCGCTCGTCGCCGCCTACCCCATACCGCTGCTCATCCTCGCAGCTGGTCCTGATGATTCTGTCATGTCGGCGGCCGATCTCGACTTCATCCGCGCGCAGGGCGGCGCAAACGTCCGCGTCGAGATCTTTGCGGATCAAGGGCACAATCTGCACCGCACGGCGTTCGATCGCTATATCGCAGCGACGGCTGCGTTCTT
>DAINRU010000001.1:0-63858 GCA_036741695.1 Vulcanimicrobiota bacterium | reverse complement strand
TTCGTGACGGTCTGGTGCAGCTCGTGCAGATCTTCGAGCGTGTTGAGCGTCACCGCATCTTTGACGTGATGCTGCTTGCTGCCCATGTCCGCGTGCATGTGCGCGGCTTTTTCGTCGGCGTGCTTGTAGCCGAGCACCGCCGCGTTGTGCTTCTTGATCGTCTCGGGATCGGTCTTCCCCTTCTGGACGACCCACTCTTCGAATGCAACGTAGGTCGGTTTGCGCGTACGGATGTAGGTGATGACCTCGTCCTTGTTCAGTCCGAGATTGCTAAGCGTCATCGCGTCGAAGCCCGAACCGCACTCGTCATAACCTTCCGGCAGCAATCCGGCAGCGGCGAGCGTCAGTTTGGTCCACAGCCTGGGGAGGTGGGTGGCGCCGAGCGGACCCACGGTGCCTGAGCTGATGAGTGGGGTGATCTTCGTTTGAGAAGCGACCGCCATGGTGATTCCTCCTATGGATGAGCGGTGTGAGTGAGAGTCTCTTGTGGTCAGGTCACGCCGGCGTCCGCTCGCGCGCGCGGCGCGAGAGGAACGTCAGCTCGGCGATGCCCGACTTGTCAAGCTCGCCAAGACCGATCGCGGTCATCGTGTCGAATTGCTCCTTCGTCGCCGTCGCGAGCGGCAGGTCGAGACCGCGCTCTTTGGCGAGCGCGACCGCGATACCGGAGTCCTTCGCCGCATGCGCCGCCGAGAAGAAGCAATCGTGGGCACGGTTTTGCATGTCCTCGCCGTCGGTGGCGAGCACGCGCGAGGCTGCGCCGGTCTGGCCGAAGACCTCGCGCAACATGTCGAGGTTCAGGCCGAGCGCATCGCCGAGCCCGAGGCCTTCGGCCAGCCCAGCCGTGTTGATGTTCATCACCATGTTGACCAATGCTTTGACCTGCGCAGCGCTGCCGCTGCGACCGATGTACTTGAGCGATGAGCTCATCTTCTCAAGCATGGACTTGACGCGGTCGAAGGCCTCTCGTGTGCCGCCGCACATGAGGTAGAGCGTGCCCTCGCGTGCCTGCGGTATCGAACTGGCCATACAGGCCTCGAGACTTTGCGCGCCGCGCTCGTTCGCGAGCTTCTCCACCTCGACGTGGACCTGCGGCGAGATCGTCGCGCAGTTGACGAAGAGCTTGCCCTTCGCCCCGTTCAACAGGCTATCGCCTGACGTGGCGAAGATGCGGCGCATCGCCGCATCGTCGGTGACGACGGTGATGATGACGTCACTGAGTTCTGTGACGCGCGCCAGCGTGGGTGCCGCCTCGGCGCCCAGCTCTGCCGCAAGCTCTTGTGCCACCTGCGGACGCGCATCGTAGACCGCTGCGATTGTATAGCCCACGTCCTTGAGACGGCGCGCGATGTTCGCGCCCATCCGGCCCACGCCGACGACTCCGATGCGATCAGTTGTAGCCATGATGAGATGTCCGCCTCCGACGCGGAATCGACGGGAACGTTCGTTCGCGCCACGGTCATGCACGTGCTGCGGGGAGCCGATGTTCAGCACGCCTCACGACGTTATCCTCCCCAGGAAGGCCGCGTCGTGCTGCGAAAGGACTAGGTCGAACGCCGATGCCGCCGACTCCTAGCCATGGCGGCAGGCGACACGTGACGCGACAGAGCGCGCGGCCTGTCGGTCGAGACTGTACGAGCCACAGCAACGCTGTGGCTCGTACACTTCCTGGCGTTGCGCTTAGGGGTAGACGCCGCGCAGCTTTGTGGCCTCGGCCACACGGCCGACTGCCACCGCATACGCGCCACGGCGCATGTTGACCTTGAGCCGCCGAGCGTGATCCAGCGTATCGCGGAACGAGCGCTCCATGATGCGCCGCAGGCGGTCGTTGACCGCTTGCTCTTCCCAGAAGAGCTCTTGCAGGTTCTGCACCCACTCGAAGTACGACACCGTGACGCCGCCCGCGTTGGCTAAGATGTCGGGGAGCACCATGATGCCGCGATCGTGCAGAATGTCATCGGCTTCGGGGAGCGTCGGGCCATTGGCCGCCTCGGCGACGATCTTGGCCTTGATGCGAGGGGCATTCTCAGCCGTGATCACTTTCTCGAGCGCGGCGGGCACGAGCACATCGCAATCGTACTCGAGCACGTCCTTGTTCGAGATCGCCTCGCCACCGCCGAAACCCACAACGGTTCCCTGCTCGCCCTTCCAGGCGATCAGCTTCTTCACGTCGAGACCTTTGGGATTGGCGACGCCTCCGCGGCTGTCGGAGACGGCGACCACGCGATAGCCCGCTTCGCCGAAGAGTTCGGCCGCGTGCAGACCGGCATTGCCGAATCCCTGGATGGACACGCGCGCGCCGGCCGGCAGCTTCAGCTCTTTCATCGCCTCGTCGACGACGTTGAGACAGCCTCGCGCCGTGGCCTTATCGCGGCCCAGCGAGCCGCCGATGGCGATGGGCTTGCCGGTCACGACGCCGGGTATCGAATAGCCGTGCTGCATCGAATACGTGTCCATGATCCAGGCCATGATCTGCGGCGTGGTATAGACGTCGGGAGCGGGGATGTCTTTTTCCGGACCGATGAACATGGAGATCTCGCTCGTGAATCGCCGCGTCAGGTTCTCGAGCTCTTGCATCGACATCGACTTGGGATCGCAGATGACCCCACCCTTGGCACCGCCGAAGGGGATGTTGACGAGCGCGCATTTCCACGACATCCACATCGCCAGCGCTTTCACCTCGTCGAGAGTGACGTCTGGATGGTAGCGGATGCCACCCTTGCCGGGTCCGCGCGACAAGCTGTGCTGCACGCGATACCCCTCAAACACGCGGTGCTCGCCGGAGTCCATGCGCACCGGCACCGAGACGGTGAGGATGCGCTTCGGCTCGCGCAGGTATCCGTGGATGGATGCGTCGAGCCCGATGATCTTTGCGATATCGTCAAGCTGGCGTTGCGCCATCTGCCAGACGTTTTGCGTGGACTGCACTGCAGACCGATCCAGTGTCGAAGACATGAAACCTCCGCTCGTTCGTGGCGTGTGGATATGTGCGATGCGCTATGCCCTGGAAGGGACTCGAACCCCTATAGCCTTGCAGCCACTGGTACCTGAAACCAGCGCGTCTACCAATTCCGCCACCAGGGCACGGCGCGCGCTCGCCGACCCTGTGAGTTCGTCACGGCCGGCGCGGCGCCATGCTAAGTGTGCCGCGACGTTTCCGGCTGCGGCGAAGGAAAATCGGTATCGGGTGCGACGTTGCGCATGCCGGCGAGCATATCGCGCCAGGCACGCTCCACCGACGGCTGCAGGCTCTGCAGCGTATGCAGGCCATGCGGCTGTTCGTACAATCTGCTTTCGACGCCGTTGGCGAGCAAGTAATCGGCCGCCCCACGCACGTATTGCGCTTTGATGCTCGGGTCGTCGGCGCCGATGACGAGGAAGACCTGCTTGCCGGCCATAGCACGCACAACGCTCTGCTTGTCGTCGTTGGTGAGCGATCCGGCGATGGCCAGCAGCGCCGACCACTGTTCGGGGTGCAGCGGCGCGACCATGAAGAGGACGAAACCACCAAGCGACACGCCGGAGAGGTAGACCCGCCGCCGGTCGACGTTGAGCCCGCCGCGCAGCACTGCCAGTGCGTCGTAGACGTCGCCCGCGGTCGTGTCGTCATACTCTTTGTCTCCGCGCGCGTACGGCACCGCGAAGATCGCTCCAGTCTGATCGGCGAGAGCGCGCAGGAAGGGGACCGCGAGCAGTTCGGATTCCGTCTGGCCCTGAGCGTGCAGCATGAGGATGAGCGGTGCGGACCGCTTCGCAGTGTAGGAGGCAGGCAGGTAGAGGGCAAGCGGCTGCGCCGACGTGTCAGCGCTCGAGCGCACCACGAGTTCGGTCGCACCGGGCTCTCCGCTCGGCGTGGCGTACGAGCCGCTGATGAGCTGCTCGGCCAGGCTTGCGTCAAGCTGCGCCACGAGGTCGAGCGCCTGCCGATCGGCCGCGGGCATGTCGGCATCGGGATGTGCGACGGCGGAGAGGTCCGCGTCGATGCGGGCTAAAAGGTCGGCGGGAGAAGCGCCGTGCGCCGCGACGTCCTGCGCATGATCCACGACCTGCGCGCGCACCTTTTGCAGACGCGCTTGCGTCGCAAGATCCACCGCCGGCGACGTCGTCGCGGCGGGTGGCGTGGGTCCGGCCGCCACAAGTGCGAGCACCGCGGCGGCAGCCACGGCGGCGGTCGAGATTCGAGCGGTTCTCGTGCCAAGCGTCACGCTGGCAAAGGGGTTATGGAACGAAGACAGACGCGCCTGCGTTCTTCGAGCATCATGTTCAGGTCCGTGCTTGCCTTGGTGCTCCTCACCGCAGCGCTCCCCGCCGCCGCGAACGTCGCGGCCTCGCGCGTGCCCTATCTTCCCGTGCCTGAGGGCGCGGCGGTCATATTGAACACAGGCTCGACCAACACGAGCGGCTACCGTATCGTCGTGCAACCGGATGGCAGCGCCGAGTACGTCGCAGATGCAGGCCCCGCGACCGCAACCGTCTCCACCTCTCTCGCAGCGAAATTGTTCGCCGATCTCAAGGCCGCCGGACCACTCGGAGATCTCCCAGCTCAGCCGTGCATGAAGAGCGTCTCGTTCGGGACGTCGCTCTTCGTGTGGTGGAAGGAGGGCGGGCGATCTGTGGACTTGAGCTGCCCGGCCGGTCCGAGCGGCAGCGCCCTCTCCGCGGACGCGGCCAACATCGCTTCGGAGCTCCACCTTGCCAATTCTTTCCGCCGGCCGGTGATGCGCCCGCTCTTACCCGGCGAACAGCACGCCCCGGCGCCGGCGACCCCGAGCGCAAACCCTAGTCCCTGACCAACGGCGCGGGAGCCGAACAACTGTGCTGGGCGGTTTGACACTGCCTAAAGCCGGTGTGGCGGCGCTATAATCACGCTATCTATCAGGCGGTCCCTCCTTGAGGCTCGCCTTTATCCTTTGGCCGCAACGGAAGGAAGCGAAATGCGTGCTCACTTTCTCAGATGTATCGGCGTATCGGTCTGTGCCAGCGTGATGTTGTTTGGCTGCAGCGGCGGCGCGAAGAGCACGATCGCTAACTCAAACCCACAACCCGCTACCGTGCCCCTCTCCGGAGCCCGGTTGATCCTCACCGGCACGATCAACGGTTCTGGCCCGCAGCTGCTGGCAAGCGTCCACCGGCCGACAAGCGCGATGCTGCACAGATTCGCCTTCACGTTCAAGAGCATCTTAGTGCAAGGCACGTTCTTCCCGGGCGACGCGAACAACAATCCCGTCTCGAACTCGGTCTCGATCGCGCCTCCGGTGAGCGGCATCTACACGGCGAGCGTCCCTTTCTCCAATGTGCCGGTCCACTCTAATGAGTGGGGCCTACTGCAGTTCACCGGCGTCGCGACCGACGGCAGCCAGATCGCTCTCGGCGAACTGGCCGGGATCGTCAACGTGACGTCCTCGAGCACGAACAGCGCGACCTTCAGCGAAGCGACGACGAGGACGTTCCAAGTCTTCACCACGCTTCTGCAAAACGGCTACCTCGGCACCAACGATCTCGATTCCACCCCCACCCTTGCATCCACGCTGACAACGCAGATCGGCGCAGCGCCGTTCGATCCGACGACGCATCTCTTCACGAGCGGCGAGCTCACGGCACTCACCAACACGATCGCGCCCGGCTTCGAACGCAACGCGACGATCACGGCGAGCCCCGCCACCAACGGCTCGTACGTCATCATGCGCGACTACACCAACGCGAGCGAACTGGATCTTGTCGCCAACGTGCAGACGTTATTCACGTCGTTCGTAATGGCCGTGCAGCCGCCGAAAGTCGGCACGGTCGACGGCGCCACCACCTTATGCGGCGGCTTCTCGGAGTTCGGCCAACCCATCCACACGCCTGAGACCAACCCGGCGCCACTGCCGGCCGAGGTATCCGCGTGCGTGATCAGCGGCATTGGTGCGGCGACCGTCAGGAACATCTACGGCGGTCACCTGCTGGTCGGCGCGACGAGCAACGCCTTTGGCCTCCTGCCATCCGCAGCACCCTACACGGGCGGTTTCACCGCGTTCGCGGGGCACGCCCCCGGCACGTTCCCGATCGCGGTGACGACTGCGAGCACGCAAGTGCCCATCAAGGTCACCGACCTCGCCGGCTTTGCGTTCGGGTCAACGTTCGAAGCCAGCCAGGCGCCGCTTCTGGGAACGTTCTTCATGCAAAACAACTTCGGCGCTGGGCTCCTCTCCGCGACGACGTTCTTCGCAACCACCTCGGGCCCAACGTTTCGGATCATGATCCCAACCCCGTACAGTTCGACATCGAATACGCTCACGGTCGACAAGTTCAACGTCTGGGATATCGCGTCGACGAACGAGCAGATCTGCGGCGGCGTGAGCTGCTATGCGCTCACCGCCACCCAACCGCTCGTCATCAACCGCCCGTTCGCGGACGGCGGTAACAAGCTGACGTTCTTCAACTGGAAAGCGAGTGGCAAGGCGACCAGCGTGACGCAGGGAGCGAGCGGCTACAACGTCGCCGTCAGCGGAGCGGGGACGGCGACGATCACCACCACGGTCGCGAGCGTGCTCCTACCCCGGCAGCAGGTTGTCATTGGAAACAACCTCGTCACACCCAGCACCTGGACGGTGACGGCAAAGGACGCGTCCGCCAACGTGTATGCAAACTCCGCGGTACCCCTCTTGCCCGGGGAACCTGTGACGGTCCAGATGGACTCGGTCGGCAACACTGTCACGACGACCCAGATCGCGATCTCGTTCACGACGATATCGCCGGGAGTGGTCACCATCAGCACTATCACGGCTCAGAGCCCGCTATAGGCGCTGCGAACCCTATACGACAGAGGGCGGCACACACGTGCCGCCCTCATTTTCGTGGCGGACGAACCGCAGGCAACGGCGGCGCCGTTAGAACTCGGTGCCGCTCGAGAAGTGGAAGCCCTCGATCTTGACCGCGGGCAGCACGTGGCTCTCCGAGCGCACGAGCTGCGAGGCGAGTTCGCAGCGTCCGAGCGCCCCAATGATCGACTCGTTGAAGCGCATGTTCTTCAGACCTTTGGTCAGCTTGCCGCGCTCGATGAGGAAGAGGCCATCTCGAGTCATCCCGGTGATCATCGTCTGCTTCTGATCCACGAGGCGAATGTACCACGTCCGCGTGACGAGCACGCCGTGGGTGACGTCCTTGATCATCTGCTCGACCGCCGTGCCGCCCGGGTCGACCACGATGTTAAGCGGCATGGGCCCATCCGAGTTGGGTGCAGGCAGCGCGTGGCCGGTGTTGACGTGGTGCAGCTTGGCCGCATAGTAGGAATCGTAGACCACGTCCTTGGCCACGCCGCGCTCGATGAGCGAGACCGCTTTGCGCGGCACGCCCTCGAAGTCGAAGGGGATGCCGCACCCCAACGGATGCGCGTAGTCGTCACGCAGGGTGACGTTGTCGCCGATGATCTTTTCTCCCAAGTGGCCGCTCATGAAGGATGAGCCTTGCTCGAACGACTGCGCTCCGAACCCGATCCAGGAGAGATAGCCGAGGAACTCGCGAAACGCGGCTGGCTCGAGGATGACCGTGTAGGCGCCCGGTTCGAGCGCGCGCGGAGTGCGGCTGGCCACCGCCTTCTTGGCGGCCCGCTCGGCGAGCTTGACAGGTTCCAGACCCGCGAAGCGGCGCGAGAAGCCCTCCGCGTACCCGCTTGAATCCGAGCCGATGGCCTTGATGTTGATCGCGCTGTCGGTCGAGCGGTGGAAGCGCCGCACGCCCTTGCTATTAGCGATGGCGAACGCATCGGACTGCGTCGACACGTAGCCCGCGGCGTACAGATTGCTCAAGCGCATCACCTTGGCGACGTCGGCGACCGCCTGGACGCGCATGTCCGGCGTGGCAGCGGCAGTCGCTTCGTCGTACGCACCGGGAACCTCGACGAGCCCCTCGTGCGGGCCCGGCAGTCCGGGAAAATCCGCGTCTTCGGTTGAGAGCTTGGCGCTTTCGTAGGCACGGCGCGCGACCTCGACGATGCCTGCGTCGTCGAGCCGGTTGGTGCCGGCGACCCCGATGCGCTTGCCGACCACGGCGCGCACGGAGAGCTGGCAGTTGCGCTCGTTGACGCTCTCGTGTGCTGCATTGTGCGTGTAGCGGGTCAGCGACGCGTCGCTGGCGGCAATCAGGGCTTCCGTCTCGTCGGCTTGTGACGCGGTCAGGGCGCGCTCGAGGACCTGCTGCAGCGCTTGCTGGTCGGCGAAGTCCTTATCGCTCATAGCCGACACCCACTTGGATGTTGCGGAAGCGCGCCGGGGATGCGCCCTGACACGAGCGCGCGGTCTGCAGCGGCTCGCCCTTGCCGCAGTTGGGGGTGCCCCAGGCGACCCATGACGCCGCGTCGCCAATCGCATCGCACGAGCGCCAGAAGGTCGGCGTCATGCCGGCATAGGTCGGATTCTTGAGCAGCTTGCCGCGCTTGCCGTCCTTGATCTCGTAGCCGATCTGGCAGCCGAACTGGAAATTCAGCCGTTTATCGTCGATGGACCACGAGCGATTGCTTTCCATATAGACGCCGTTCTTGATGTCGTCGAAGATATTTTCGGCGGGCACGCTGCCCGGCTCGAGGTTGACGTTGCCGATGCGGATCATGGGTAGACGGCCCCAGTACTCCGCGCGCACGCAGCCGCTCAAGGCGACTTTCGCGGTGTTGGCGGTGTCGCGCCCCGCCATATACCCGACGAGCACGCCGTCGCGGATGAGATCGACGGGAGTCGCCTTGACGCCCTCATCGTCATAGCCGTGTGTCGCGAGCGCCAGTGGACAGGTCATGTCGATGACGACGTTGACCTTCTCGCTGCCATAACGGAAGGTGCCGAGCTTGTCGAGCGTGGCGAACGAGGTGCCGGAAAAATTCGCCTCCCAGCCGAGGACGCGGTCGAGCTCGAGCGCGTGACCGATCGATTCGTGGATCTGCAACGAGACCTGGTCGCCCGAGAGCACGATGTCCGCAGTGTCCGAGGGGCACTGCGCAGCTGTGAGCAGGGCGACGGCCTCTTCGCCGATGCGTCGAGCTTGGCCCAGCAGATCGGCTTTGCGGATGATCTCGTAGCCGCCGGTCTGGTAGAGTCCGCCCGTTCCCGGAAAGCAGCGGTCCTGGACGTCGCTCTCGCCGACGGCCAGCGCGTGGATCGCGCTGCCGCACTGCAGCAGCTCCTGATCGATCTTGGCGCCCTCGCTGTTGGCGAAGTACTTCTTCGTGCGCCAGATATCCATCCATGCGCGCGCCACGGTCACGCCCTTGGCCGCGCGCACCTCTTTTTCCGCAGCCAAAAGCAACGCGACGCGATCGCCGAGCGAGACCGTCGCCGGGTCGACCTCGAACGGCGTCTTGTACGAACCCACGTGGGCCGGCGAGGGCACAAGCGTGATGGGCTGGCTTTTAATCTTAGCACTGGCGCGCGCGATGGTGACCGCGAGTCCAGCGACACGATCGAGCTCTGCGTCATCCACCTTTGCGCTGGATGCAAATCCCCACGCGCCGCTACAGAGCGCGCGTACGGAGAACCCGGCGCTCTCGCCGTCGGAGAGGCTCGCGACGACGCCGTTGCGCACCTCGATGTGCTCGTCACGCGTCTGGCCGAAGCGCACGTCTGCGTACTCGGCTCCTAAGCGCGTGGCCGTGTCGAGCACGCGTTGGGCTTCGGACTCGAATGGCACGTGAAGACCTCCGTAAATGAACGGACCTCAAGGTCCGTTGCTCCATGGACGGACCTAAAGGGCCCGTTGCTACAGCTTCGTCGGGTCTTTGGCGTGTCCCAGAAGCCGACCTTGCTCCCAAACGCGCATGCCGGGCGGGCTCAAAAAGGGGACCTCCGTCGCTAATTGCGCCCGGGCGGCGCCGGTTGAGAGGGAGCGGTCGAGCAAGCGCAAATCTCGGGGCGAATGTTCCCACCACAGAACGGTCCAGCCGGTGACCCGCCTCGGGTTGCCTCCGAGCTCAATGGCGCAAGCGGTCAGCACCCGCCGCGCGTGCCCGCAGTCCTCAAAGCGTTCAGGTTGATCGAGGCGATCAGTCTCTCGGACAAGCCGCTCGGGGTCTCGGAGCTCTCGCGCAAGCTCGATATGGGCAAGAGCACGGTGCATGGGCTCGTCACAACCCTGGAGGCGCTCGGCGTGCTCGAGGCGGTCAACGGGTCCAGGCGGTACGTCCTCGGGCCGCGTCTGCCGGCCTTGTGCTCGCGCGGTGGCCTTCAGGCAGACCTGCGCCAGGTCGCGCACGGCGCGCTCGAGCGGCTGGCCGCGGCCACCGAACAGACGAGTTTTCTCGGTGTGCCGAGCGACGGACACGTCACCATCTTGGATATCGTGCATGGCCGCCCCACGCTCTCGATCTCGGCGCCGGTGGGTTCGTCCATTCCGCTGCTCGCAGGCGCGGTCGGCAAAGTGGTCGTGGCCTCGTGGGAGCCGTCACGGCGGCGCGCCTTCTTGCGTGAGAACGTCCTCCCGGCATTCACGCCGTCGAGCATCGTGCGCCCGGAAGCATACGAGGCGGCGATCGCCGAGACGCTCGAGCGCGGCGCGGCGGTGGACGTGGATGAGTACGTGGACGGAGTGCGCGCGGCGGCCGCAGCGGTCACGGGACCGCAACAGCAGCTGGCAGCCGTCGTATGGGTCGCCGGTTTCTCGCGCCACATCGATGCGCAGCAGCTTGACGCGATCGCGTCGGCGGTCATGCGTGAAGCGGCCGAGATCAGCACCCGGCTCGGGGCAAACCCCGCCCAAGCCCAACCGATCTCCGCGGACGGTAGCTAAACGGACCTAAAGGTCCGTTGCTTCAAAGTCCGCTGTGCGATCAGCTCCGAAGCGCCTGCTCGAGATCGGCGATGATGTCAGCTTGCCCTTCGATGCCGACGGACAAGCGTAGCAGCGCATCGTGCACGCCGCGCGCTTCACGCACGTCTTTGGGGATCGCGCCGTGGGTCATCGAGACCGGATGGCAGATGAGCGACTCGACCCCGCCCAGACTTTCCGCCAGCGAGAACAGCTTGGTCGCTTTGGCGATCGCCTTCGCACGCTCCGCTCCACCCGTGGGGATGAATGAGATCATCCCTCCGAATCCACGCATCTGACGCTTGGCGAGCGCGTTGCCCGGATGGCTGGGCAGCCCTGGATAATACAGGCGCTCGACATCCTTGCGTCCGGCCAAGAAGGCGGCGACCGCGCGGGCGTTATGCTCGTGCTCGCGCATGCGTATGGAGAGCGTCTTCGCTCCACGCAGGGTGAGGAAGCAATCGAAGGGTCCGGGCACGCCTCCCACCGCGTTCTGATGGAACTTGACGGTCTGGTGCAGATCGTCGCGGTTGGTAGCGACGAAGCCGCCGACGGCATCGGAGTGACCGCCGATGTATTTGGTGGTCGAATGCACGACGACGTCGGCCCCGAGGTCGAGCGGATTTTGCAGATACGGCGTGGCGAAGGTGTTGTCGACGGCGAGCACGGCCTCCCACGACCGGCACAGCGTCGCTACCGCAGCGATGTCGATGATCTTCATGAGCGGATTGGTCGGCGTCTCCAGCCACACCATGCGCGTGGCCTTGGTCATGGCGGCCTCGACGTGCGCGAGGTCGGTCGCGTCGACGTACGTGAAGGTGAGGCCGTAGCGCGACAACACCTTATCGAAGAGCCGGAACGTGCCGCCGTACAGATCGTCCGTGACGACGACGTGATCGCCGGAGGAGAGCACGTTGAGCACGGCCGCCGTCGCCGCCATGCCGCTAGCGAAGGCCAGGCCATGCCGGGCGTTTTCGAGCGAGGCCAGGCAGCGCTCGAGCGCCACGCGTGTCGGGTTGATGCTGCGCGAGTAGTCAAAGCCGAGGTGCTGACCGGGAGCGGGCTGGGTGTAGGTCGAGGTCGCGTAGATGGGCACGATCGTCGCGCCCGTCGTGGGATCGGGCTCTTGCCCGACGTGGATGGCTTTGGTCGCGAATTCCATTGCTAGTTAGCTCGCCGACAGGTAGTTGATGATGTCCATTTTGGTCAGGACGCCGATGGCCTTGCCCTCGTGACCGACGACGATGGCGGCGTGGCCCAATGAGAGCTCTTTGTAGGCGCGGCCGACTTCTTCTTTCTCGTCGAGCAGCGGGAATGGCCGCCCCATGACGTCTTTCACCTCGCCGTGGACGATGTCGGCATGGTCGAAGATGAGCTGCATGACGGCGACCTCGTTGATGCTACCTACCATCTCGCCGTTCTCCATAACGGGGATCTGCGAGATCTGGAATTCACGCATGAGCTCGACGCCGCGGCGCACGGACTCTCGCGGCGAGAGCGTGATGAGCTTGGGCAGCTCGCCCTTGGAGCGCAGCACGTCGCCGACGGTGGCCGCGAGACCCTCTTCACCTAAGAAGCCGTTGGCTCGCATCCACTCGTCGTTGAATATCTTCGTGAGATAGCCGCGACCGTTGTCGGGCAGCAGTACGACCATGATCGCGCTTGCGGGCAGCTCGTTCGCCACACGCCGAGCGGCCACAAGCGCGGTGCCTGACGATCCGCCGACCAGCAAGCCCTCCTCGCGGCACACTCGCCGCGCCATGAGGAACGACTCTTTGTCGGAGACGCGCTCCATGCGGTCGATGGCGCGCAGGTCGACGGTGGCCGGCAAGAAGTCCTCGCCGATGCCCTCGACCTTGTACGACTTGGCGGTGTCGCCGGAATAGATCGACCCCTCGGGGTCGGCGCCTACAACGACGATGCCTGGGTTTTGCTTTTTGAGATAGTGGGAGACGCCGGAGATGGTCCCGCCCGTGCCGATGCCGCTCACGAAATGGGTGATCTTCCCAGCGGTCTGCTGCCAGATCTCGGGGCCGGTCGTCTGCTCGTGCGCGGCGGGATTGAGCGGGTTAGCGAATTGGTTGGGCTGAAAGGCGCCGGGGATCTCGCTCGCCAGGCGCGCCGCCACGCCGTAGTAGGATTCCGGACTGCTGGCTGGCGCTTTGGTCGGGGTGATGACGACCTCCGCGCCATAGGCGCGCAGCAGACGGACTTTTTCGTCGCTCACCTTGTCGGGCATGACGAGGATGCAGCGGTACCCCTTGATCGCCGCCACCATGGCGAGCCCCGTCCCCGTGTTGCCGGATGTCGCCTCGACGATCGTGCCGCCCGGCTTGAGCTGGCCGCGCTCTTCGGCGTCGCGGATCATCGTCAGCACGGGGCGGTCCTTCACCGAGCCGCCGGGGTTGAGGCACTCGACTTTCGCGAGGACGATGCAGCTGGCCGAGTCCATGACCCGGTTGATGCGCACGAGCGGAGTCCAACCGATAACTTCGAGCGCGCTATCGTAGTAGTGCATGCCGTCTGCACGCAGAGGCCCCGGGGACCCCGTCGTCACGTCCAGTCTCATGGCGATCTCCTTGTGTCCTCGAGGCCTATCCGGACGGCCGGCCGGCGAGAAAGTCCTCGGTTCGGGTGTCGGCGGGACGGCTGAAAATGAGCGGTGTTTCTCCGCTTTCCACCACTTCACCGTTGGCCAGATAGCAGGTCGTGTCGGAGAGCCGCGCCGCTTGCTCGAGATTGTTCGTCGCGATGAGGACGGTGTGATCCCGCCGCAGGGGGAGGATCACCTCTTCGAGCGCCAAGCCGGCCACAGGATCGAGCGCCGCCGTCGGATCGTCGAGCAGCAGCACCTCGGGATCGAGCGCGAGCACGCGCGCCAGGCACAGCCGCTGCTGCTGATCCGGCGCGAGCTCGGACGCCGAGCGCTCGAGCTTCGAACCGACGGCTTCCCAGAGCATGGCTCGGCGCAGCGCACGCTCGCAGCGCTCTTCGAGCACGATCCGGTCTTTCAAGCCTTTCGCACGCAGCCCGAACGCGACATTGTCGAAAACCGTCGCCGCGAGGATGGTGGGCTTCGTGAAGACCATGCCGACGCGCCGGCGCAGGGCGAGCACGTCCACGCCGCGACCGAGGATCTCGGCGCCATCGAGCTTCACGCTGCCGTGCATGCGCGCGTGAGGATCGAGGTCGTGCAGGCGGTTGAAGGAGCGCAGCAGCGTCGTCTTGCCGCTGCCGGATGCGCCGATGAAGGCGACGGTGCGCCCGGCGATGACCGACACGCCGATGCCGCGGAGCGCATGCCGTTCGTCGAACCAGACATGCAGCGCAGACGTCTCGAGTTTGGTCTCGACCGCAGGTCCTCGTCCTTCGCTCATCTCGATGCCACGTGCGATTCGAGATTTCGGCGCGCGCACATCCGCGACAGGCCCAAAAAGACGGCGACAAGCGCGACAAGCACGATGCAGGCCGCCGCTTCGGTCCCCGCCATGCTGCTGTTGGATGCGAAGCGCCAGATCTGGACGGAGAGCGGCTCGGGCCCGTCGCTCGCGCCCATGGCGATGGCGATAGCCGATGTCTCTCCGATCATCTGTGCGGTGAGCGCAAACAACGCCGCGGCGATGGCCCACGCCGCCGCGGGCTGGTCGAGGCCGAAAAAGGCCGCGACGGGGGACGCGCCGAGCGCCGCGGCGGCTTCGCGCGCGTTCCGCGGCACAACCGTGAACGCGCGTGCGATGCGCGCTGTCGCGTTGGGGAGATTGAGAAGCACGAGCGCGAGCACCGCCGCCGCGACCGTGTTTTGGGTATGCAGCGCGATGGCGCAGAAGAACACTGCCGCACCGATGACGACGGGCGGGATGCCCGACGACCACTCGATCGACTCGCGCACCGCCGTGCCCGCGATGCCGCCGATGCTCGGATCGTTCGCGCTCACAGCCGCAAGGAACCCGGCCGCGAACGTGATGGGCAGCGCGATGAGCACGATCAGCGCGGTCGCGCCGAGGGCCTGCATGACGCCCTGCGCCCCCGGCGCCGTGAGCACCCATGCGACCTCCCGCCAACCGTACGCCGCGAGTGCGACGCCGATGGCGACCGCCGCTGCGCTCGCTGCCGCCCCGGCCGCATAGGCGAGGGCGACGACCAGGTTGTCGCGCTCGTGGAACGAGTCCGCCTTCCTCACAGAGCTCGGCGCTAGACCCACTGCAAGTCTCCGATGCGGCGTGCGGCCATCGTCTTGCTGGCGGCCGCGAGGACCAAGATGAGCAGCGCGGATTGCGCGATGCCGGCATCGACGAGCTGCACCGACCGCGCGTGCGCCATGATGGCGCTCGGGATGGTGAACAGCGCGACCGGGTAGCCCGCCCGCGCTGCGGCCAAAAAGACCACGGTCACGGCGGCGGCTTCGCCCGTCGCGCGTGCGAGGGCGTCGGCATAGATCGCGCCCAGGCGGCTGCCGACGGCGGGCAACGTGACGTGCGCGACGACGCGGCCTGCGCTCGCGCCCGCGGCGGCGGCCGAGTCACGAATGGCTTGCGGCAGAGCGGCGAGCGCGCGCCCGGCGATGAGGTGCGCGCGTGGGATCACGGCGATGGTCACGACCGCCGCCGCACCGACGAAGACGGCGAGCGACGCGCGGCCCGACAGCGCCGGCAAGACGAGCATGGCGCCGAACCAGCCGAGCACGACCGCTGGACACGCGGAGAGGATATGGATGCAGAGCAGGAACGGGCGGGCGGGTTTGGGCGGGAGCAGTTCGCGGGTGAGGAACGCGCTGCCGATGCCCACGCTCGCTCCCAGCCCCGCGCCGATGACGGCCACGAAGAGCGTCGCGAAGAGCTGAACCACGAGGTTGCCGAGGAAGAAGACGATATCCGGCTGTTGTTGACCGGCGATCGCGGCGGTGACGAGCACGGTCACGACGCCGAACGGCGTCAGCACGACAGCCCACGCAAGAAGCCTTGCCGCCGCGATGAAAAGGCGCTCCCAAGGTCTTGCCATGAGAGCGCTCTTTTGCGTCAGCGACGCAGCGGACCTTTGAAGGTCCGATGCTATGATCTTGCTAGAACGTGTACTCGAGCTGCGTGCGGCTGTACTTGAAGTCGTACGGCGCGAACGGTTGCGTGCGATCTGCGTAGCGCTGGCGTATCGAGAGACCTTTATATGGACCAGGCCGCACCTTATTGAAGAAATATTGGACGTCGAAGTTGAACTCGGCGCGCGCATCGCCGTTGCTCGTCGTGCCCGAGTAGCCGGGTAGTCCGTAGTTGTACCACGCCTGCGAGGCGATCACGCGCAGCTGATGGTTGTTCGTCTGCCATGTCAGCGCAGCTTTGACGCCCGTGCCGGGTAGATGCGTATCGGCCAAGCCCTGCGTGATCGAGGTCGAATACAGCGTGTCGGTCGCGTAGCCATCGGTGTATGGCGATGCGATCCCACCGCCGTAGCACACAACGTCTCCGGCCGGAACCGTCTTGATCCTGCTGTTCTCGACGCCACCGAAGATCACGCCGGGTGAAGCGGCTTTGGGCGACGATGAAGTTCCGCAGCTGCTGGATGAGACGATGTACGTGGTGGCGGGCGAGCCGTTATAGCCGGCGGTGAAATTGAGGTTGTGATATATCGTCGCGCCGAATATCCCGCCGTAGGTGTAGTCGTGGACGGTCCCTACGAGGTGCGTGCCGGCGTTGTTCTCGGCCAGGAACTGTCCGCCGACATATGGATTGAAGATGGACTTCTTGTCGAAGTTCCATTGGGCGTTCGCCCACGTCATGGTGGTGATGTCGTAGATCTCGTACTGATACAGATTTGCCACGAGACCCGAATCACCGAACTTGTACATCGCGTCGAACTGCAGGAACCCTTGGCTTTTGGCGAGCTTGTTGCACGAGTCGCCTGGGACGGTGAAGGTTCCGCTCACTCCTTCGACGGGGCCCTTGCCTGTGTTGAAGGCCGTGTTGCAGCTCGTCAAGAGCGTGTTCGCGTTGAACGCCGAGGTGATGCGGCTGCGAAAGCGCACCATGTACATCCCGCCGATGTTGAGGTTCGAGCCGATATTGCCGTTGAGCAACGTGCCTTGGAACGAGGCCGGATCGATGCGCGAATCTGAGGTGTGCGCCCAGGGTGATTCAACCTGAGTGAGCTCTTCTTTGCCCGTCTGACCGAACATGCCCGCCGTCTTGTACTGCGCATAGAGCTCGCCCCACAAGCTCGTCGTGTAGCCGGGCAGCGTGTTGTCGACTTCCGGATTATACCCGATGCTGTTGAGCGGTCCGGGAGCGTTCGCGCCCCACGGGTAGCCTGCGAAATACGTCGCGCCCACCACCCACGGGGAGTAGGGAACGTTGATCTGACCGTGCAGCGTGCCACCGCTATCGAAGGCGGTTGCGTTCGGCGAGCCTTTGTTGTTCTTGCACGTCAGACACGTGTCGCCGTTTGTGCGGCCGAAATAGAACGCGCGCAGATCACCGGCGTAGGTGAAGATCGGTGGGGGAAGCGTGACGTTGGCACCGAGCAAGGTCGTCGCCGTAGCGGATTGACGCGAGATGGTCAACGTGACGTTCTGCTCCATCCCCGCGGCCACCGACACTTGACCGGACTGAGCTGTCTCGTACCCTTGGAGGCTCGTGATGAGGATGTAGCTCCCCGGCATGAGGTTTTTTAGCGTGAACGTGCCGTTGGCCGCGGTGAGCGTCGTGGCGTTGGCAGGCCCCTCGGCAGTGATGGTTGCGCCCGACACCGGTTGGCCCGATGCGGCGTCGACCACTTTGCCGCTGATCTTGCCCGTGCCGGCGGCTTGCGCCGCGTTGCCCCCGAGGACGACCAATAGCACGATAGCTGCGACGATGAAGGTTCGCACGATGGACGCTCTTGCGGTCACAATGATTAACCCCTTGGACGCTGCGCACAAAAAACAAGGGCCCGTAGAAGGCCTTACGGTGCCACTCTACGGGCCTAGCATTAAGAGCTGGTAAACGCTAGGTTAAGACGGCTTAACCTCGGCCAACCGCCTTAACCCCTATGTCGCAACCGCCCTTTCGCCTTATATGTGCGCCGTCAACGTGAAGACGAGCTGTGCTGGTTGCAAGCCGAATTGCTCGTTGCTGTTGATGCCGGCCAAGTTCTGGCCCAAACCCGTGAATGGGGCGCTGGGCGAGAATGAGTTCACGGCCACCGGCACACCAGAGCCGATCAATCCGAAGTTCTGTACCGCCTGGTTGAAGATGTTGGTTCCACCGAGCGTGAGCAGCAGCTTCCCGTGCTCGAGCGGGTGGGTCACGAAGAAGTTGCTGTGGATATACGCCGGGCGATCGAATCCGTTATTTCCGTCCACATAATAGTTGTCGAGACGGATCTCAAACCCAGCGGGCTGGATGTCCAGCGACAGATTCGCTTGGTGCAACGGAATGCCCGTCTGTTGCGTGCCATTGATGAGCGTGACGTTGTTCATGAGGATCGAATCCGGTATATTGAACTGTTGTGACGACTCGATCGAGTAGCCGTAGTCGATGTACATCCAGGGCGTCAGCCGGCCTCGGCCGTTGAGCTCGATGCCGCGCGCAAGCTCGTTTGCGGCATTGTAGTTTGTGGTCACCCCAAGGAACGGATACGTAGCGGCGTCGGTCGAGCCTGGCGGGAGACATCCTTGTGCGATCAAGCGGCTCAGATACAGGGGTACCGTGCCGGTTCCGAAGATGACGTTGCTCAAGCCATAATCGAGCAGCGGCTGAGTCGCGCCGAACAACTCATTATAGACGCTCGTGACGTAAGCGTTTACCTGGATGTTGCTATCGCCTGAGAAGCGGTGGCCGTAGCCTAGTTCGTAATCGTTGGCCGATTCCGAGATGAGGCTCGGGTTACCGGCGCTCGCGACGGAGTTGCTGCCGGGAATGCACGAGACGCTGGTGAGCGACGCGCCAGGATTAGCCACAAAGGCCGGGCTCGTCGACTTCAAAAGCGGGGCGGGTATGCCATCGGAGCGGCCATAGGTGAGCCGAACGACGTCGCTCGCATCAGGCCGATACTGGAGCGAGACGCGTGGGTCAAACGTGTTCTTATCTGTCACGTTGGACCCTTTGAACCAGGCGTTCACGGTCGCGTAGAAGCGATCGCCGAACTGATGGCTATCGCGGATGTAGTAATTACCCACACGATACAGCGCGGTGTTGAAATTCGGCTGAAATGCGTAGATATTCTCGCCAGACGCAGTCGATCCCACGGCGACCAGGTTGCTGCCGGACTGCTCCTGATTGAGCAGCGCCCATCCGAAGCTCAAGTCGTTGTTCAAAGTCGCGATGTCGTCTGAGACCAGGTACCCGTGGGTGAAATAATAATCGGCGAACACCGGGGTTCCGAGCAGCTGGCCGTTTGCGTCGATACCGCCCGACAGCGAGCTGTCCTTCCAGTAGATGTAATTGTTCACATAGGAGTCAAGCGAGATATTGTTGATGCCGAGCTTTGTGGTGAACCGGGCGTCGTAGTCTTGCATCAACGTCGAACGTTGCCGCCCTGCTCCGCCGCCTACGGGACCCGATGACGCGGAAGCCCATTGCTGTGCCGTATAGCATCCCGCCGCATTGGTGACTGGATTTGTCGTAACGATATACCCATTCGGGGCCGTCAAACCAACGCTGGTCATGCAATTAGGTGCACTCAGTTCGATTTGCCCTAGCCGCGTGCTGTAGGGAAGGTAGTCATTATCGCCGTTGCCGGTCGAGTCAGCCCACTGGACGGCCGAGTAGCCAGATATGGACAGCGTGGTCGCTCCGCTGAATGAGTACCGCAACTTCGCCAATTCCGTGGTGATCTTGTTGGCCTGGCTCACCGCGTAGGTCTCCGCCCCCTGATTGCAGGCGCTGACATCGGTTCCCGAGGCGTTGGAGCAGACGTACGGGGGATTGACGGCGCCGATCTGCAAGTTCGCGGGACGGCCGCTTTGGAAGATCTGTGAATTGAGCGCTCCGGTTTGGCCCGCTACGCCCGCCTCGGCGAGGTAGCCTATCTTCCCATACGCTCCCGAGAAACTGGCGGCTGTCGACGAGAGCCCAAAGCCGCCCAATTGTTGCTGAAAAGAATACTGCGGTGTTGACGTGGGATTGAGCAGGCGCATGTTGACCGCGCCTGCGATCGTGTCGCTGCCGTACAGCCCTTGCGCGCCCGAGCCATAGGTCACGTCGACGCTATCCAGCGAGCTGACCGGCGAATTCGCAAAGTTGTACGTGTCCGGCGCTCCCACGCCGAAAGGTCCGACAGGCCTGTCGTCGAGCAACACGCCGGTTTCGCTCGATCCAAATCCCCGGATGTCGACCGAGACGTCGTCGCCCGGCGACGAGCTCGTAGTGACGTTGAGCGCCGGCAGGGTCTGGAGCTGATTTGTGAAGCGCACTTGGCCGGTTTGTGCGATGTTCTGCACGTTGACGGTCTGTCGAATCGCAGTCGCCGAACTCAGCGCTTGCCCCGTGACGGTGACCCGACCGAGCGTGTGGACGCCCGAGCTGTTGGCGGAGGCGATGAGCGCCGCGTCGATCTCCTGGGTCTCCCCCGCTGAGATGCTCACGTTCAGGGTCTGTGAATTGGCATACCCCTTGGCGCGAATTCTCACCACATAGGTCCCGCCAGCCAAGTTCCCGACGGAGAAGTTGCCGTACGAGTCCGTCGTGGCCGAGGCGACAACGCTGCCGCCTTGCAGCAGCTCCACCTTGGCGCCTTTGATCGGCAGCGCGTTTTGCTGATCGATGACGGTGCCGAAGACGGTGGCTTGGGTGCTCTGAGCTGCCGCTGCCATATCGGCGGTGGCGGCGACGATCCCAACGAACAGAGCTAAGCAGAGCAGGGCGCTCCAGTGTCGCATGGCGGGTTGCCTCCCCTAATGAACGCGCGATAACACATATCCAGCGGGGCAGCCCGAAATCGCTTCGCTCCCGCCGTCCTTGTGTGTAACCGCAGACATTCTAGTCTTGTGGAGTTAAGGAAGCATAAAGCAATGATTAACGAAGGGCTAAGCCAGGCTTAATCTTCTCACGAAGGTCGAAAGGGGGTCACGGGGTGTACATACCGTTCGATATGCGTATATCGAAGATGTTTTTTCTTGCCATCGTGGCATCCGGTTGTGTGTGGTCCACGGCCAACGCGGGCACGATCCCAGACGGCCGGACGATTGCGCCAGTGGGTTTCACAATACCGGTCGAGGGCTTTGCCTCATCCGAAGCCCTCTCGCCGGACGGAAGGCTGTTGGCCGTGCTCTCCCAAGACGGCGGCGCCATCGACGTCATCTTGGTGGGCGAGGACTCGCGCCTCGTCGATCGCCTGCCGACGCCCTTCGCCACGCAGATGACGTGGACGAAAGATGGGCTATACGTCGCCCGTGGCTTCACCGGAGCGATCTCGCGCTTCAGCTACGATCCGAACAGCAAGACGCGCGACTATTTCACGGCCCGCCCAGATCTCATGGTCGGTGGGCTGCTCAACGGCGTGGCTGAAGATCCCCAGACACACCGGATCCTCGTGGCCAGGACCGCCGCCAAGCAGGTGGTTGTCGTCGATGACACAAGCGGCGACGTGGTCGCCCGCCTGGCGACGACCGGGCAACCCTTCTCCGTCGCGTTCGTTGCAAACGGTGCGCTTGCCACGCTCTACGATTCCGATCATGTGGACTACTGGACGAGCATGGCGACCACCCCATCGCAGGTCCAGACGGGACCTCATCCCACGTCGCTCTTGATCGACGGCTCGCGAGCCTACGTCGCAGATGCCGACGGTCACGACGTGGCCGTCATCGACACGCGGTCGTGGCGGGTCGCTCGGCGCTACGATCTGGGCCTCATCCGCGATCAACTTCCTGGGCAGACGCCATCCGGCATGGCCCTGTCTGACGACGGCAAGCAGCTCTTCGTGGCGGAGTCCGGATTCAACGACGTGGCCGTCGTCGACGTCGCTAGCGGACACGTGCTGGGACGTATCCCGACCGGATGGTATCCCATGGGCGTCGTCTATCTCTCAGGCCAGACGATCGACAAGTTTCCTCGCGTCAGGTCACAGCTCTTCATCGTCAGCGGCCAAGGCCTCGGTACGCAACCGGATCCAGCGTCCGAATGGGATGGCATCTATACCGGGCTCGTGCAGCATCTACTCGTCGAACCGCAGCGGTTCGCGCAGTGGTCGCAGGCAGTGGCCCGCAACAACAGCGTTGGGCCCATTCCAACGCCGGCACCCGCAGCGCTCCCGCCGATCAAGCATTTCGTCTTCATCGTCAAAGAGAATAAGCATTTCGACGAGATATTCGGCGACGAGCCGCGCGCCAATGCCGATCCTGCGCTTGTGCTCTACGGTCGCACGTACACGCCTAACGCGCATTCACTGGCCGAGACCTACACGCTGTTCGACAACTTCATGGGTGATGGCGAGAAGAGCGACTTCGGCCATTCATGGACGACGCAGGGCATCGCCAACGACTATCTCGAGCGCAACGTTCACACGCCTGATGATGCGGCGACGTCGGCCGACTTTCGCGTTGCGGGTTCGATTTGGCCTCTTCCGCTCGCGGGAGAGGACACGGTGCCGATATCGGTCATGAACTTCGACTGGTTCCAGGATCTGCTCGACCTGCCGAGCCAGCCGCGCGTCAACGTCAGCGCGGTGTTCGGTCCCAACGGAGAGCTCATCGACGCATTGCGTGCCCACGGCGTATCCTTCCGTGTCTACGGCGAGCAGATGACCATGCGGCCCGACGGCAGCATCGCATCTGGGCTCGCTGCTCACGCCGACCGCGCCTATCCAGGAGCGCACATCGACTTCAACGTTCTCGACACGGAACGTGCGCGGCTCTTCCTCGCCGACGTCGCCGCACATGGTCTGGCGCAATATTCGTATCTGACGCTACCCACCGACCACACGGCGGGAAGCAAGGCTGGATTCTATACGCCGGCGTCCTACGTGGCGAGCAACGATGCGGCTCTTGGTCAGATCGTCGCTGGTCTTTCCAAGCGCGCGGACTGGAAGAACACCGTCGTGTTCGTCACAGAAGACGACCCACAAGGGACCGGCGACCACGTCGACTCGCACCGCATGCCGGCGTTCATGGCCGGACCATACGTGCGTCGAGGCGCAGTCGACCACACGCACTATAACATTCCGGCCGTGCTGCGCACAGTCGAAGTGCTCTTCGGAGTCGGGCCGCTCAACATCTACGATGCGGCGGCGCGTCCGATGCTCGACGCCTTTGCGACGCAGCCGACGGTCTCGACCTATCGGGCGCTCGCGTCGAACATCCCTATGGTGAAGAACCCAGGTAAAGCGAAGAGCGCCAGCTTCCGTCTTGACGGGCCCGACGCCGTCGCCGTCATCCCGGATGAGGAGTGGGCATCGATCCGCGGACCACGTTCCCTCGCAGAGCACTTGGCCTACCTGCGGGATATTGGTCAGAGCTCGACAGTCGCAGCGGATCCGGACGACCGCTAGGACGACCGCTCGCTCATCGGCCGTGGCACGTGCCTGAGCCTTGGTCTGTGAAACTCGAGCCGGCTTCTGGCACGAAACGCCAGTCATATCCATGGGCGTGCAAGGTCAAGGCCAACACGCCGAATGTTTCGTCGTTTCGAACTTCGCTGTTGGGCGCGGTCACGAGAAACGGGTAGTGGCTCTTGCCGCCCGTCCCCACCACAAATTCTCTGATACCGTTTTTTGGATCGGCTGCGCCCGTGGGCGTTTGGAGCGCGAAACGTTCGTAGTCGTGATCGTGGCCGCCGAGCACGACGTCGGCATGCGCGCCGTATAGGTCCTGCCACAGGGCTTGGTAGCTCTTGTCGCTATGGTGAGGCCCCGAGGAGAAGCGCGGCTGATGCCAGTAAGCGAGCGTGCAAGCGGCGGGATGCGCGGCAAGGTCCGCAGCGAGCCATCGCTCCTGCGGCGAACCTTGCTGGCAGCCGCCGATCGCCCAGCAGTTGCCGTTAAGGGCGATGAGGTGCCAGCCGGCGAGATCGAAGCTGTAGTAGCCTTTGTCGGGCTCGCCAGCCGATGCGCCGAAGTATCGGAAGTAGCCGCCTGCAAGCGGGGTCTCGTACTCGTGGTTGCCGGGAGCCGGATGCGTGATGCTCTTGAGCTTGCCCCACGTCTTGTCGTACGATGCCATAAACTGATCGTAGGTGGCCGCTGGATACTGCTCGTCACCGATCGTCAACACAGCGGCCGGGTGCAAAGACACGAGCACGGCGGACGTGCCCGCCTGCTGGCAACCGCCGCTTTTCGAGTCCTGGTCGGTCACGCCAGGCCGCTCGTCGCAAGCGATGTCGCCCGCGGCCGCGACGACCGGATCGCCCGCCGCCACGACCGACTGCGGCACGACGGCGAGCAAAACCAGCGCGCTCAGAAAAACGCCGAGGACCATGATGAGGATTGACGGATCGAAAAAGAAGCGAGACCGCCCCGGGCTATTGGCGCAGTCTCGCACGGGGTAACGCTGGGAGGAGACCGATTGAGCGTCTGCGGACGACATCGACGTCGTCCGAGGCCGAGCGTAGCAATTCCAGATTAAATCCACGTTATCGCGTTCTACGACTTTCTTCATCTGTGCTTAACCGAAGCGCCCGGTGATGTAGTCTTCGGTTCGTTTGTCCTTGGGCGTCGTGAACATCTTGGACGACACGTCGAACTCGATCAGCTTACCGGGCTCCCCCTCTTCGGAGAGCATGAAGCCGGTGTAGTCCGAGACGCGCGCCGCCTGTTGCATGTTGTGGGTGACGATGATGAAGGTGTACGTGCCCTTGAGCTCGCGCATGAGGTCCTCGATCTTGGTCGTGGAGATGGGGTCGAGCGCCGAGGCGGGCTCGTCCATGAGTAAGACTTCAGGCTCCACTGCCAGGGCTCGCGCGATGCACAGCCGCTGTTGCTGGCCGCCCGAGAGCGAGGCGCCGGATTTGTTGAGCTTGTCTTTGACCTCGTTCCAGAGCGCCGCTTTGCGCAAAGTGCCTTCGGCGATCTCTGCCAGCGCCGTTCGATTGCGCGTCTGATTGGTCAGACGCACGCCGGCCAGGACGTTCTCAAGGACGGACATGGTCGGAAATGGATTGGGCCGCTGGAAGACCATGCCGATGCGCTGGCGCATCGCCGTTGGATCGACGCCGGGATCGTAGAGATTGTGGCCGTCGAGCCGAACCTCACCTTCGACTCTCGTTCCGGGGATGATCTCGTGCATGCGGTTGAGGCAGCGCAGCAGGGTCGACTTGCCGCAGCCTGAGGGACCGATGAGCGCGGTGATGGCCCCGGGCTCGAAGCTCATCGACACGTCGTGCACGGCGCAGTGCGAACCGTACCACGCGCTCAAATGGTCTGTCTGCAGCAGTTTCTCAGGAGCGGTCGTCTCGAGCGTCATCGTACGATCCGCGCCGGGAACAGCGCCCGCGCCGTGATGTTGAGCATGAAGACCAAAGCGATGAGTGTCAGCGCCCCACCCCACGCGATCTGCTGCCAATCCTTGTATGGCGCGATCGCGTATTGGAACACAACCAGGGGGAGGGCGGCGGTCGGGCTATCGGGCCTGATGTTCCAGAACTGGCTGCCGAACGCGGTGAAGAGCAGCGGCGCGGATTCGCCGGCCACGCGAGCAACGCCCAACAGCGCGCCCGTGACGATGCCAGCCCGCGCGCACGGGACCGTCACGAGCACGATCGCTTTCCATGCCTCGATGCCCAAAGCGAGCGCCCCCTCGCGGATAGCGGGGTTGACGAGGCGCACCGCTTCCTCCGTGGTGCGCACGATGATGGGTAGCATGATGATCGACAACGCCACTCCGGCGGAATTCGCGGAGAAGTGCTTCTGCGGAACGACGATGATGATGTAGGCGAACAGTCCGATGGCGATCGATGGGACGCCGGTCAGCACGTCGCTGAGAAAGCGCACTGCCTCCGCCAACCATCCTTTCCCGAGCAATGCGACGTAGATACCCGCCATGACGCCGACGGGGACCGCGATGAGCGACGCCATGCCGATGATCTCGATCGAGCCGACGATCGCGTTTGCGACGCCGCCACCGGTGATGCCGACGGGCGTCGGCAGGCTTGTGAAAAACTGCGGGTTGAGGGCCGGTGCGCCGCGTTTGACGACGTAGATGACGATGAACGCGAGCAGCGCGGCTGCTGTCCCCGCGCACAACCACGTCACCGCAAGCATGACGGTACTCCACGCCCGACGCAGCTGCAGCGGCATCAGGAACGTCCCTGCCGCGCGCCGCCGACGCTGCGCACGAGCAATCGGGCGAAGACGTTGATGATCATGCTCAAGATGAAGAGCAGCGATCCGATGCCGACCAGCACCGCGACGTAGTTCTGTCCGGTTGCCTCGGTGAATTCGTTGGCCAACACCGATGCCATCGTGTAACCGGGCGAGAACAAAGACAGGGACAGCGCCGGCTTGTTGCCGATGACCATGACGACGGCCATCGCTTCGCCGAGCGCCCGCCCGAGGGCCAGCACGAGCGCTCCGATGATGCCCGACCGGGCATAGGGGATGACGGCCCTCGTCAGCATTTCCCAGGTGGTCGAGCCCAGGGCGAGCATCGCTTCGCGCTGGTCTCGGGGGACCGCCTCGAATATATCACGCGTGATGGCAGTGACCGTCGGCAAGATCATGATCGCCAACAGGACGCCCGCGGTCAATAAGCCGACCCCGTAGAAATATCCCTGGAAGAGCGGCAAGAAACCGAGCGTCTTCGAGAGCGCCGGCTCCACCACGGTGCGCATGATGGGCGCGAGCACGAACAGTCCCCATATGCCGAAGACCACGCTTGGCACGGCAGCCAGGAGCTCGATGAGCATGGCGACAGGGCCCGCAAGCCTTCGGGGTGCGACTTCTGCGAGCAGCAGCGCGGCGCCGATGCCGATCGGTCCGGCTAGCGCGAGCGCGATTGCGGACGTGACCAGCGTGCCGTAGATGAACGAGAGCAGGCCATACTTACCGCTGCTCGGATCCCAGGTCGCGCTGTGCAGTGCCGAGAGACCGACGGTCTTGATCGCCGGCCACGCCGCAATGGTCAGGGCGGCAAAAAGCGCGACGACGATGAGCAGCACAAGCCATGCCGCAAGCGTGAAGGCACCCAAGACGATGCGATCGCCCAAGGCACTGGTTTGGCGCCGCGGGCGCAAGATCGCCGCGACCGCGGGTGCACCCATCGCCTCGACGCTATCTTGTGACATCAGTGGGACAGTCCGCCATCTCCCCAGTTGAACGAGGAAGGCGATGCGCAGGTTTGTTCTTCATGGGCGCACCGCCTTCCGCAGCTTGTCGATCGGTCTATCGAATGCGACCGGTCCGGCTCTCGCCTACGTCTTGATGCTTGCCAGCGCCCGGTCCGCCTCGGCCTGCACGTTCTTCGGCAGACCGACGTAGTGCACGTTCACGGCGTAAGTCTGACCGTCGGTCACAAGCCAGCGGAATAGGTCGACCAACTGCTTGCCCTTGCCGGGGTCTGGCGGGTTCTTCCACAGCATCACCCAGGAGTAGCCGGCGATGGGATAGCTGGCCGCTCCGCCCATGTCGACGATCGAGTAGTCTTGCGGGTTGACGTTTGGCTTTTGCTCTGCTGCGCTGCGAACGGAATCCAACGTCGGTAAGACGTATGCTCCGGCACTGTTGCGCAAGGCGGCATACGAGATGCTGTTCTGCAGCGCGTACGCAAGCTCGAGATAGCCGATCGCTCCGGGGGTCTGACTGACCTGTCCGGCAACGCCCTCATTGCCCTTGCCACCGACCGACGACGCCGCCGGCCAATTGACCACTTTGGCATTGCCGACTTTGCTCTTCCATTCCGGGCTGATCTTGCTCAGGTAGTCCGTGAAGATGTAGGTCGTACCGCTGCCGTCGGCGCGATGCGTGACGATGATGGAGAGATTCGGCAGGTTCGCGCCCGGATTGAGTTTGGCGATGGCAGCGTCGTTCCAATTCGTGATCGTGCCGAGGAAGATGTTCGCAATCGTCTGCTGATCGAGCTTGATGTGGGCGGGCGCTCCAGGCACGTTGTAGGCGATCACCACACCGCCGAGCGTCACCGGGACCTGAACGACGTCGCCGTTGGACGCCTGCGCAGCTTTCATCTCGGTCGGCGTGAGGGGGACATCCGATGCGCCGAAATCGACGGTCTTGGTGGTGAACTGCTGGATGCCGCCACCAGACCCGATGCTCTGGTAGTTCACCTGGACGTCATTATGGGCGTGACCGTACTCGTAGAAGGCGCGAGAGAAAAATGGGAAGTCGAAGGACGAACCGGCGCCGATGAGCTGCGTGGCGGCTGACGCCAAGCGCACGATCCCCAGAGCTAACACAAGGCTTGAGATGGTGACGAGAGAGACGAATCTGAATCGCTGCACTGCTTACTCCTGGCCATGACAAACGGACCTAAAGGTCCGTCACCTTTGACAGTAACCCAACGATGTCAAACGCAGATTAAGGCCAGGTTAAGGAAGTTTAATGAAGTCTCAGCCGCTCGACGCGCTCTCGCCGGCAACCGGCGAGGAGGCTTGCATGATCTCATCACTGTGCGCGAGCACTTCGTTGAACTCGACCACCGAACGCTTGAGCTTTTTGGGCACGCCTTCGACCATATAGACCACTCGTTCGCAGATATTGGTGGAGTGATCGGCGATGCGTTCCAGGTAGAGCGCCACGAGGATCAAGTTGCTGGCCCGCCCGATGGCCTTAGGATCTTTGGCCATGAACTGGATGAGCTCGGCGAAGACCTTGCGATAGAGACGGTCGACTTCGTCGTCTTTGCGCGGCACCTCGTGCGCTGCCTGCGCGTCGTGGTGCGAGAACGCGTCGAGCGATTCACGTAGCATCTCGCGGGCCTTAGCGGCCATGAGCGGGATATCGACAAGCGGTTTGAGCTGCGGCTCGTTGGCGAGGTTCTTGGTGATCTGGGCGATGTCGCAGGCGTGATCCCCGATACGCTCGAGGTCGATGATGATGTCGAGCATCGCGGCGATGGTGCGCAGGTCGGTCGCCATCGGCTGCTGCAAGGCGAGCAGATTGAGGCAATTGGTCTCGATGAGCACGTTGAGGTCGTCGACGTAGTCATCGGCCCTGAGGATCTCCTCGGCCAGCTTGACGTCGGAGCGCGACAGGGCATCGACAGCTCTCGTGATGGCCTCTTCGACCAAGCTGCCCATGCGAAGGACGTTCTGCTGCGTCTCTTCTAGGATTCGATGAAAGTTCTCTCGGCCCAAAGCCGGCGTTCTCCTTTGTCGCGCATCATCGTATCATTATAATGCAATGTCATGTCCGTAGCAACGAACCTTCGCTGCATCGATCCTTACGTCCGCTCGAACACGCACCGGAAACTCGTCCCTACGCCGAGCTCGCTCGTCGCCGTGATCGTGCCGCCGTGCGCCTCGATGATGTGTTTCACGATCGCGAGCCCGAGACCCGTACCCGATCTGCTCCGCGCCCGCGCCGGGTCCACGACGTAGAACCGTTCGAAGATGTGCGGCAACGCCGTTGAGGGGATTCCGCTGCCGGTATCCGACACCACGATGTCGACCGCGTCGCCCTCTTGGGTCGCCGCCAGCGTTACGCGGCCGCCGGCCGGAGTATGCCGTAGCGCGTTATCGAGCAGGTTGACGATGACCTGGAGGAGCTTGTCGCGATCGGCTGATATGGTTATCGGCGAGTCTGGGGTGGAACTTTCGAGGGTGATGCCCAGCGTCTGCGCCCGCTGCTTCTGGGCCTGCGCCGCAGTGCGGCATAGCGCTGCGACGTCGACCGCGCCGAGGCGCAGCTCGAGCTTGCCGCTCTCCAATCGCGCCAGGTCGAGCAGGTCTTCGACCAGCGCGATCATACGCTCGGTCTCTTGTGCAATGCTTCCTAAGAACTCGTCGCGCGCCGGCCGCTCGACGCCGGTCTGGAGCGTCTCCACCATGAGCTTCACTGCGGTCAGCGGCGTGCGCAGCTCGTGCGACACGTTGGAGACGAACTCGCGACGGAGCTTTTCAAGCTCGCGCATGCGCGTCTCATCGGCGACGATGACGAGCGCGCTGCGCGTCCCCTCTGAGCTCGCCAGTGGGCGGGTGGTCACCTGGAGATAGCGCTCTTGTGCGGCGGAATAGGCGAGCTCGGCAGTCTCTTCGACGCCGTCGCGCAAGGTCGCGGCGACACGCTTGTCGAGCTCGAAGTTGCGGACGATCTCGATGAGCGCGCGATTAGCCGCGCGATCCGCCGGAACGCCGAAAAGCTCGCCGGCGGCTGCGTTGAAGGATCGGATCTTCCCGTCTTCGCCGATGACCATCACGCCGACGGGCAATGCGTCGAGAACGTCTGTGATGGCAAGCGCAGCTGCAGGAGCGGCGGCTTGCGCTGCGACTGGCACAGGCTGCATCGCCGGCTGTATGGCCGGTCGCGACTCGGCCTGCTCGGCGCCTGATCCCCGTGGTCTATATGCGGCGATCAGCGACGCAGCTCCGACCACGACCACCACGATCCCCGCGACGCGTCCAAGGCCGGGCGCCGCGGCGCTGAGGTAGGCGATGGCCACAAGCGCGAGCAGCGCAACGGCGAACAACAGCCTCGATCCCATGACAGGTGTCGCGCCCGGCTTAGTCGCGGAAGAGATAGCCACGGCTGCGGACCGTGATGATGTGCTTGGGGTCGTTTGGGTCGTCTTCGATCTTCTCACGCAGCCAGCGGATGTGCACGTTGACCGTCTGCTGATCGCCGTAGAAATCGAAACCCCAGACCCGATCGAGCAGCACCTGGCGGGTCACGACGCGGCCTTTGTTCTGGAGCAGCACGTGGAGGAGGCCGAACTCTTTGGGCGCGAGATCGATCGCTTGGCCCGCCTTGGTGACGCGCTGGCGGTCGAAGTCGAGTTCCACCTGGCCGCCGCGCAGCACGGTGGCCGGGGCTTGCGGATTGGGCTGGCTCATGCGGCGCAGATGCGCTTTGACGCGAGCGAGCAATTCGTAGATCGAGAAGGGCTTCGTGATATAGTCGTCCGCGCCGATCTCGAGGCCGAGCACTTTATCGATCTCTTGATCCTTGGCGGTGAGCATGAGCACGGGGATGCTCGAGCGGCGGCGGATCTCGCGGCACACTTCGATGCCGTCGAGCACGGGCAGCATGATATCGAGCAAAATGAGGTCCGGCTTCTCCGTCTCGACGACGCTCAGCGCTTGACGCCCATCGCCGGCCGTGCAGACAGCGTAGCCGTTGCGCTCCAGGTTGAAGCGCAGCGTTTGCAAGATGGTCGCTTCATCATCGACGACCAGTATCTTCGGCATGCGCGCTGGCCGCATCTCGGTCATACTTCGCGCGTTCTCCGGAGCCGGACGATGACACCTCTCGCCGTGACCTCTATATTAAGCGCTCTTAAGCTCTTTCGTCCTAGCGGGGCACGACCGTGAAACCATGGTAGGCCCATGAATACCAGACACCATAGGCGTTTGCGGCGATCGAGATGACGATGAGACCAAAAGCGAGCGCGCTCGGACAGCGCTCAAGCCCGCGGGCGACGAGCGGCAGCATGAACGGGGTGAAATCAAGGCTGTGACGCATGCCGAACTGTTCGAACCCGTTGACATAGTAGAGCAGCGAGGGCACCGCGGTGAGCGCGGTCGCACTCCACAAGACGAGGCCCTCACGCGTCCTCGGGCTGGTCAGAAAGGCCAGCACCAGCGCCGGACTCGTGAACGTCAGCGCGACGCCGAACGACGTCGGCCGCAGCCACGGAAAGCCATCCTCGAATGCCGGCGGGTAGAACAAGAAGCTGTAGAGATTGAAGGGCAGGTAGTGCAGCTTGAATGGCGGTCCGGTCGGCTCGCCGACCTGGTCGTTGTGATACCACACCGTGTAGCCGATGTCACCCAGCGTGTGCCAACGCGCGTAGTTGTAGGCGACGTAGAGCAAGAGCAACGGCGCGAGGCCGATGAGGAACGACCGCACCGCGCTCGCTTCGAATCGTGGGCCGCGCTCGTCAGCATCGGCGAAGAGCCAGTACCCGATCGGCACGGCGGCGAGGATCATCGAAAAGCGCGTGAGGGCCATGCAGGAGATGAGAAAGCCAATGAGCGCCGGGCGGCGCTTGCCGTAACATTCGGTCAAGATGAGGATGGCGAACATCGCGGCGACGACGTGCGCGAACATCCATACCGCCGCGAACGCGGTGCACCACCACATCACCGTGCCGAATCCGACGAAGGCGGTCAGCCAGGTGCGCAAACGAACGCTCACGCCCATCCGCCCGAACATGAGGTCAGCAGCAGCAACGGCGACGGCCGCGCACACCGCGGCGACCATGACCTGGTTGGCCTGCAGCCCAAAGATCGCGACGAGCGGCAAGAGCAAGACGGCGGGCAGCGGCCCTTCGATGATGTACCAGTGGCCTTGATAGAGCAGCGCGTCGATGCCGGAGATGGGACCATCGATCCAGACGTGGCCGTGCAGCCAGGCGTAGGCGAGATAGACGTGGTTGTTGTACTGCGTGTCGCGCAAGTGGGTGGAGATGAGATACACGCAAAGCGACAGCGCGAAGATGACGAGCGTACGCCGCGTGATCCCCTCCGCGGGAGTAGGAGCGGGAGACTCCGGTGCGATCACGGTGTTTGCGGACTCGCGCCGGCGCTTTGATCCGGCGTGGTCGCGCCGCTCGCTTGCGCTGGTGCGGACTGGCCGAACACGTCGGGCGGGATGGCCGCTGGGAAGCTATAACCGGCGAAGCGGATCGCTTCTTTGAAGACCGGTGCGGGCGCCGCGCCTTGTGCCGATCCCGTGCATACCACCGTGATGAAACTCGGCAACCAGTATGCTCCCGCGGGCAAGAAATCGATTGATCCGCTGCCTTGACAGTTTGGGCCTGTGACGTCGAAGGTCTGGCGCAAGGGCAGGCGGCGGCTCGCGTCCAGGTACAACGCCTTCATGCTGAAGTCCGCCTGCGCGCCCCGGGTGAGCGTGAAGAGATATGCCTTGCGGCCGGCGACGATCGTGACGCCGGTCGGCGCGACGTCGTATTCGTCGGTCGTGACCGCGAACTGCCCGACGTCATACGGCCACATGCTGCGGTGCAGCAGCATCGTGCGCGGGGGGACGAGATTCGTCCCGTTGACGGCGATGGTGTCGTTGCGCTCCACCCCGGCTGCGGACCAATAGACGCGATGCAGCTCCGTGAGGATGCGATCTGGTCCGCTTCTCGTCACCGTGTATTCAAACTCCATGTTGGTGGGAGTTTTGCGCACCGCCAACGCCGTACGATAGGAGTCGAAGACGGTCGTCGTCTGAGCGCCGGCCGCGAGCAGACAGAACGCGACCAGCGCGACGGCGACGACGCTGCGCCGCTTACCCATGCGACGCTGCTCGGATCGCCTCGGGCACGGCGGCCAGCGCCGCCTCGATGCCGGCGGGATTCTTCCCGCCGCCCTGGGCCATAGCGTGCGTCCCACCGCCGCGACCTTGCACGGGCACCATCATGGCGCTCAGGATCTTCTGCGCCGAGATGCCGCGACGCACGAGATCGTCGCTGACGGTCACAAGCACGGAGACCTTACCATCATCCGCCGCGACGACGGCGAGCACGCCCGTGCTGAAGCGGTCGCGGATCGCATCGCTCAGCGTGCGCACGCCCGCGGCATCTTCCGCTCTGACGACGAGGTACGGGACGCCGTCTACGTCCTTCGTCGCGTGGAGGTGCTGCGCCGCGCTCTGCCCAGCGATCTCCGCTTGCAGGGCTGCGATCTGCTTTTCGAGATCGCGATTGCGATCGGCGAGATGGGCGACGGATTCGGGCAGCTTCTCGATGGGAGCGGTGAGCACGTCGCCGGCGCGCTCGGCCGCGTCGCGCACGCGGGTCCAGTAGCGATCCGCCGACTCCGAGACCACGCCTTCGACGCGCCGAACGCCCGCGGCGATGGCCGACTCCGACGTCATGATGAAATGGCCGATCTCGCCGGTCGACTCGACATGCGTGCCGCCGCACAGCTCCACACTCGGACCGAAGGTGACCACGCGGACGACGTCGCCGTAGTTCTCGCCCTTCATGTAGATGGCGCCGTGCGCGATGGCTTGCGAGAACGGCATGATCTGCACGCTGCGGTGATAGTCGGAGCGGATAAGCTCGTTAACACGAGCTTGGATCTGGCCTTCTTCGTCTTTGGAAAGCGCGCCATGGGGAGCGTCAAAATCAAACCGGGTGTGATCCGGATAGACGGCGCTGCCGCGTTGCGCGACGCCATCACCGAGCACCTCTTTGAGCGCCCGCTGCAGCAGATGTGTCACGCTGTGGTGGCGGCGGATCTCGCGGCGCCAGCCGGGATCGACGATAGCGTCGATGTCGTCGCCTGTATGGAGGGACCCCGACGTCACCCTGCCCCGATGCATGATGCGCTGATAGGTCTTATCCTGGTACTGCGTGTCGGTCACCTCAAATGAGGCTCCGTCGCGCGCAAGCGCCCCCCGGTCGCCCACCTGCCCGCCCCGTTCCGCATAGAACGGGGTGCGGTCCAGCAGCACGATGCCTTCGGCATCGCGCTCGAGCGCGGCGACGGGTTGGCCCGAGCCGTCGAAGAGCGCCACGATGCGCCCGCGGGTCTGCAGCGTCTCTTGGCCGACGAACTCCGAGCCGGGCAGATCGATGTTCGCCGGGGCCGTCACCCGCACGTCGGCGCGCTTTTTTTGCGCGTCAGCCCTGGCGCGCTCTCGCTGCTCGTCCATGGCCGAGCGGTAGCCTGCCATGTCGGCCTCGAGCCCGTTCTCGCGTGCGATCTCCGCGGTGAGCTCGGGTGGGAACCCGTAGGTGTCATGGAGCTCGAAGATCGCCCGGCCGGCGAGCTGCGTCTGGCTCCGCGATCGTGTGTCGGCGATGAGACTTGCCAGGAGCGCCTCGCCGCGCTCCAGCGTCCGGTCGAAGAGCCGTTCCTCTTCGGCGAAGATCGCGACAGTCGCCGCTTGTTTCTCGCGTAGCTGCGGATATGCATCGGCGAGCGATGCCGTGACGGCGCTGACGAGCGTGCTCAAGAAACCATCGGGCAGGCGCAGGCGTCTGCCGCTGCGCAAGGCGCGGCGCATGAGGAAACGCATCACGTAGCCACGATCCGTGTTGCTCGGCGTGATGCCATCCGCCGCCAGGAAGACCGACGCCCGCGCATGGTCGGCGATGATGCGCTGGTGGACGCCGGCGTCGCCCTTAGGCAGCGGGCTCTTCGCGCTTGATGTGGGCAGCGCGTCGATGATGGTCGTATACAGCTCGGTGTCGAAGATCGAGGTCTTGCCGGCGAGGATCATGCACAGACGCTCGAAGCCCATGCCGGTGTCGATCGCCTTGCGCGGCAACGGATGCAGCATGCCGCCGGCCTCGCGATCGTACTGCTGGAAGACGAGATTCCAAAACTCGATGTAGCGGTTGCAATGCGGACAGCCGACCGCACAGTCGGGCCGCCCGCAACCGACCTCCGGCCCCAGATCGTAGAAGATCTCCGAGCACGGCCCGCATGGCCCCGTCGGGCCCATATCCCAGAAATTGTCTTCGCGGAAACGCGAGATGAGCTCGGGCGCAAGGCCGATCTCGCGCTGCCAGATCTGGGCAGCCTCGTCGTCGTCGACGTAGACGGTGATGCGCAGACGGTCAGGCTCCATGCGCAGCGTCTGGGTGAGATACTCCCAGGCCCAACGGATCGCTTCGGTCTTGTAGTACTCCCCGAACGAGAAATTGCCCAGCATCTCGAGCAGCGTGCCGTGGCGGCCGGTCCGCCCCACGTTTTCGATGTCGCTCTTGCCGCCCGCCACGCGCAGGCAGCGCTGGACGGTCACCGCCCGCGGCGCGGGTGCCGGCTCTGCGCCTAAAAACACCGGCACGAACTGCTCCATCCCGGCGATGGTGAACAACGTCGTCGACATCGCATCCGGAATGAGGCTCGCCGGCGGCAACAACGTGTGACCCTTGCCGACGAAGAAATCGACAAATGACTGACGGATGTCGTGTGGTTTCATTACTACTGGCGGACGTTGGCCGCGCACGCGGCTATTCTTCTTTTAGTTGTTTCTTGAGCTTCTCGAGGGCACGCTGCTGCAGCCGTGACACGTGCATCTGCGACACGCCAAGGCGCCTCGCGACCTCTGCCTGCGACATGTTCTCGAAGAATCGTAAGTAGAGGATGACTCTCTCGCGCGGATCGAGCGAGCCGAACGAACGCTCGAGGTGCGCTCGATCCTCGAGCAGCGCAAGCTCGGGATCTTCACGGCCGAGATAATCGAGCAGCGTCGCGGCTCTGCCGTCGCCCGCTGCGGCGAGTTCGGTGTCGATCGAGAGCAAGTTGTACATCTGTCCGAGTTCTTGCGCCTCGATGATCTCTTCTTCTGATACGCCGAGCCGTTTGGCGAGGTCGGCCACCGTCGGCGAGCGTCCCAGCTCGACCGTCGCCTGCTCCATCGCCCGGTTGACCGCCAGATTGAGCTCCTGGAGCCGGCGTGGAACGCGCACCGTCCAGCCCTTGTCGCGGAAGTAGCGTTTGATCTCACCGATGATGGTGGGCGTCGCGTAGGTCGTGAACTCGACGCCGCGGTGCGGATCGTAGCGATCGATCGCTTTGATGAGGCCGAGCGTGGCGACTTGCACGAGATCGTCGAGCTGCTCGCCGCGGTTGGCGAAGCGCACGGCGAGATAGCGAGCTAGGTTGAGGTGCCCCACCACGAGCTCGTCACGCAGACTCAAGCTGCGCTCTGCGGCGAAACGGCGAAATAGCTCGCGCGTCCGCTCCCGGTCGAACCGCTCTTCCAGTCCTTCCGGCGAACTCACGTGTGATGTCCTCATGAGTTCAGGTGCGCAAGAACTTCGTCATGGTGAGCTTTGTGCCGGATTCCGGATTCAGCTCGTACTCCACGTCATCCATGAGCGAGCGGATGAGGAAGACGCCGAGCCCTCCGACCTTCGGTTCGCCCAGGCGCTTGGGCGCGAGGTCCGCGGCGCTGGCGCCGCCGCCCATGTCTTCGACTTTGACCACGATCTTGTCGTTGAAGATCTGACAGGTGATGGACACGCTCTCGCCGCCGGTCGCATGCTGGATGCAATTCGTACATGCTTCGGCGACCGCCAGCTTGAGGTCTTCGATGTCCTCGATGGAGAACTGCAGCCGGCTGGCGATGCCTGCGACTGCCAAGCGCGCGACGCCGACCCACTCCGCTTTGCTCGGAATGCGCAGCTCGACGAGGCTGCCGCCTGAGGGCTTCGGCTCCAAGATCAGAGACTCTCGCATGCCTGCGCTTCGGTGTCGTAGATCCCGAAGATCTTGACCAATCCCGTGATGTCGAAGATCTTTTTGATCTGTGGATTCGTGCAGACCAAGTTGACGGCACCGGAATGTTCGCGCACCCGCTTGAGCCCTCCGATGAGGACCCCGAGGCCGGTCGAGTCGATGTAGCGCACGTTTTCGAGGTTGATGACGAGCGAGTAGTGGCCCGAATCGATGAGGTCCATGATCGTCTCCTTCACCTTGGGTGAAGTGTAGACGTCGATCTCGCCATTGAGGTCCACCACGCTGACCCGCCGTTGGCCATCAGGTTCGCGGACGCTGACTTTGATATCCATCCGTGCTTTTGTGCTCCGGGCAAGAGATGCGCCCGACGTGCGCAGAGCGCGACGCCTGGGCTGTCGGGGTGAAAGAGCTTTGCGCTGCGAGACTATTCGGTCTCAAACTCCTGGCGCTTGGATTTTGCGGTCTTTCTGCCGGTCTCCACCGCGTCATTGAACTGAGTGCGCACCGTCTCAAAACTCTCGCGACCGCGCTGTGCGATCTCGTCGGCCTGCGTGCGCAGATCGTCCGCCAGGTCCGACGCGCGCTCTTTGAGATCGGAGGCGAGATCGAGCGCCTTGCCTTTGTACTCGTGCGCCTTGCCGCGGATCAGATCGCGTGTCTCCTCACCGCTTTGCGGTGCGAGCACGATCGCCACGGCGGCACCGACCAGGCCGCCGATGATGAACCCCGAGATGAATCCCGAGCCCGAGTCTCTTTGAGTGTTTTGTTCCATTATACTGCTCCAATCAGACGCGTTACGATTCGTCGGCTTCGTGCGACGTGCCGTTGCCGCGGCGCGCGCGGAAGAACTGCTGTGCGCCTTGCGAGATGCCGGCGACGATGCCGACGACGTTGGCAACCGTCGGCGAGACCGCCGACTGCGCTTTATCTGCGGCCCGGGCGATGCCGGTCGCACCTTTTTCAAGCGATTGCGTCAGCCGGTCGACTCGCCCGACCATCGCATCGATGTTGCCGGCCACGCCGTTGACATGCTCGAGGGTCTGGGTCACGGGTGCTTGCAGGCCATCCAACACGCGCCCGACCTTCTCCATCGTCTGGTCCCCATGGTCGACGACGCGGGTCACGCGCACGAGGAAGTACGCAAGACTGAGGGCGATGATGAGAGCGGCTGCGCCCAGCGCGAGCCACAGGAAGTCTATGCTGCTCATGGTGGACTCGTTGCCTTCTTGGGCGTGGCGCCTCCCGCCTCCCCATAGGGGGAACCCTGCACGGGACTCCGTCGCAACGGAGCTCGTCAAGCCCTGGTTTGCAGCAACGGACCTTTAGGTCCGTTTATCGCTAACCACGCGTTCCATCAACCGTCAGCGCATCGGACAGGCCCCGTAGGCGCGCGATGAGGGGCGGCAGGACCTCCAGCACGCGCTCGATGTCCGCAGACGTGGTCGTCCGGCCGAGTGAGATGCGGATGGAGCCGCGTGCGTGAGCCGGCGACAAGCCGATGGCCTGCGTCACGTGTGACGGCTCGAGCGACCCGGAGCTGCAGGCGCTGCCGGTGGAGATATCGATGCCGGCGAGATCGAGACCGACCACGACCGTGTCGCCCTCGATCTGATCGAAGCGCACGTTGACGTTGTTGGGCAAGCGCTCCGTGCGCGCACCGTTGAGCGCCGAGCCGGGTATGCGCGCGAGGAGCCCGCTGGTGAGCGTGTCGCGCAGCGCGCTCACCCGCGCCTGCGTCTGGGCTAGCTCTGCATTGGCGAGCGCGAGCGCGACCGACAGCCCGACCGCACCAGGCACATTCTCCGTGCCCGCGCGCCGCCCGCCTTCCTGACCGCCGCCGTAGATGAGCGGCGTGAGCGTGAGATCGCGTCGCGCGAAGAGCACGCCGACCCCCTTAGGCCCTTCGAACTTATGACCCGACAGCGAGAGCGCATCGACGCCGAGCGCGCGCACGTCCACCGGGATATGCCCGACCGTCTGCACGGCATCGGTGTGGAAGATCCCGCCGCGCTCGTGGGTGATCGCAGCGAGCCGCGCGACATCGTTGACGGTGCCGATCTCGTTGTTGCCGTGCATGATGCTCACGACCGAGGGACCTGCCTTCAACGCGTCGCGCAGGGCATCGTCGTTGACGAAGCCTTCCGCATCGACCGGCAGGATCGTCACCGCATGTCCGCGCGCGCGCAGCGCCTCGGCCGCGTGCAGCACTGCGTGGTGCTCGGTGGCGCTCGTGATGAACCGTGCGTGCTCGAACGGACCGGTCAGGGCGCCGAATATCGCCAGGCTGTCAGCCTCGGAACCGCCCGCGGTGAAGACGATCTCAAAGGGTTGGGCGCCCAAGCACTCGGCCACGCGTTTGCGCGCATCGTGCAGGGCGCGCCCGACGCGCTGTCCGCTCGAGTGGAGGCTCGACGGATTGGCGTACTCCACGCTGAAGTACGGGAGCATGGCTTCAAGGGCTTCCGCCCGCATCGCCGTCGTCGCCGCGTTGTCGAGGTAGAGCCTTTCCATCATCACGGCGCTTCTCCGCGGGGCCGGCCCGGCCTGCCCGCGAACGTCTGCGCATCGTGACTTCGCAAGCATCGTTCTTCGGTGACGCCGGCGCGAGTGCACCGGAGGCGCAAACGTCCGACGCGCTGCCGCCCGGCGCGCCGCTCGCTGCGCGCATGCGGCCGCGCACGCTCGATGAGTTCGTCGGTCAAGAACAGCTGGTCGGCCCTGGTACGGCGCTGCGCAGCGCGATCGAACAAGCGGCGCTGCCCTCGATGATCCTGTGGGGTCCGCCCGGCAGCGGCAAGACGACGCTGGCCCGCCTCATCGCTGACGCAAGCGGGTCGCGTTTCATCACGTTGTCCGCGGTGTCGGCCGGCGTGAGCGATCTGCGCCGCGCCATCGCCGATGCACGGAACGCGGCGACAACGACCAAACGCCGTACGATCCTGTTCATCGACGAGATCCACCGGTTCAACAAATCGCAACAGGACGCGGTCTTGCCCAACGTCGAGCGCGGCGACATCACGCTCATCGGAGCCACGACTGAGAACCCGTCGTTCGAAGTCAACAAAGCCTTGCTCTCGCGATCTCGTGTGTTCGTGCTCGCCTCGCTCTCCGATGCGGCGTTGGGCGTCATCATCGATCGCGCGCTGGCCGATCCGCAGCGCGGGTTCGGCGGAAGCGTGCGCCTGGGACCGGAGGCGCGTGCCAAGCTCATCGCGCTCGCCGGCGGCGACGCACGCAGCGCGCTCAATGCGCTCGAACTGGCCGCGCAGATCGCCGCGGTGCGCAGCGCCGATGCTGCGATCGAACCAAAGGACGTCGAGGAGGCGATGCAACGCCGCGCGCTGCGCTACGATCGGGCGGGCGACGAGCACTACGACGTGATCTCAGCCTTCATCAAGTCGCTGCGCGACAGCGATCCGGATGCGGGCGTGTATTGGCTGGCGCGCATGCTCGAAGCGGGCGAGGATCCGATGTTCATCGCGCGCCGCCTCGTCATCTTGTCGTCGGAGGACGTCGGCCTTGCCGACCCGCGCGCGCTGCCCCTGGCGGTCGCCGCCCAGCAGGCGACGCACGCGCTGGGCATGCCCGAAGCGCTCTTCCCACTGACCGAAGCGACCATCTACCTCGCTTTGGCGCCCAAGAGCAACTCAGGATTGCGCGCATACGCCGCAGCCAAGCAGGCGGTCGACGAGCATGGCGCGCTTGCGGTGCCTTTGCATCTGCGCAACGCGGCGACCAACCTCATGCGCACGCTCGGCTACGGCGAGGGTTACCAGTACGCGCACGATTTCGCGGGCGCGAAGGTCGAACAGCAGCATCTGCCCGACGGGATCGAGCAGATGACGTTCTACAAGCCAGGCGACGCCGGCTGGGAGGCTACAAAATAGCTGGGAACAAGAGCGTCAGTCGACGGCGACGCGCAGGACTTCCTCGAGCGTCGTCACTCCTTGCGCCACTTTCATGAGACCGTCATGATACAGCGTGCGCAGCCCTTGGTCGAGCGCGAGTTTCTTCAAGTCGGCGGTCGAGGTGCGTTCGAGGATCATGCGCCGCAGCTCGTCCGTCATCACAACTAATTCGTGCACGCCGGCGCGCCCCTTGTAGCCGCTGCCCGCGCATTCCTCGCAGCCTTCGCCGCGAGCCAGTTGCAGCGATGCGATCGGGATCTGATACTCTTCGAACTTGGCGTGAATGGCCTTGACGGGTTTGACGCCGCGCTTGCAGGTCTTGCAGATGGTGCGCACCAGGCGTTGCGCCATGACGCCCTGCACCGATGATGCCAGTAAGAACGGCTCGACACCCATATCGATGAGGCGCGTCATCGCCGACACCGAGTCGTTGGTGTGTAAGGTCGAGAGCACGAGGTGACCGGTCAATGCGGATTGCACCGCGATGAGCGCGGTCTCATGGTCGCGGATCTCACCGACCATCATGACGTCGGGGTCCTGGCGCAAGAAGGCGCGCAGGCCCGAGGCGAAGGTGAGACCGACTTTGGGATGCACCTGGACCTGGTTGATGCCCAAGATGTTGTACTCGACCGGGTCCTCGATCGTGACGATCTTCGTGTCGGGGTCGTTGATCGCGTTGAGCGTGGCGTACAGCGTCGTCGACTTACCGGATCCGGTCGGCCCCGTCACCAAGATGACGCCGTTGGGCAGGACGATGAGCTTCTTCCACTTCTCGAGGAGGTCGTGGTGGAAGCCGAGCTGCTCGAGCTCGATCATGACGTTCTTGCGATCCAAGATACGCATGACGATCGACTCGCCCCAGAGCGTGGGCAGTACCGAGACACGCAGGTCGTAGCGGTCGCGTTTGATGGTGACCTGGATGCGGCCGTCCTGGGGAACGCGCTTCTCGGCGATGTTCAAGTTGGCCATGATCTTAAAGCGCGAGGAGAGCGCGAGCTGCAAGGCCTTGGGCGGGCTCATCACCTCGCGCAGCAGACCGTCGACGCGATAGCGGACAGTGAGCTGCTTCTCGAAGGGTTCGATGTGGATGTCGGAGGCCTTCTGGGCGATGGCTTGCGTGATGATGAGGTCCGCCAGGCGCACGATCGGCGCATCGACCTGCACCTCATCGGGCAGCTCTTCTTCTTTGAGGACGTCGACCGTCTCGCCGGTCTCGCTGACGATCTCTTGCCATTTGTTGTCGCCACTATAGACGGCGTCGAGCGCTCGCTCGATATCGTCATAGAAGGAGAGCACGGGCTCGGGCACGAGCCCGGTGCGGATGCGGACATCGTCGAGCGCGAGGATGTCGGTCGGATCCGCCATGGCGAGCGTGATCTTGTTGTCGACCTTGCCGATGCAGATGAGATGGTGCCGGCGGGCGGCGGGTTCGGGGATGATGGCCGCTGTGTCGGGATCGATCTTCCGGTTGGCCAGATCGACGTAGATCTTGCCCAGCTCTTCGGCGCGCGCCCACATGACCTCGTCCTTGGGGGCGAGGCGCATGTCGACGAGGATCTTCTCGAGCGGTTCTTTGCGCGTCTCCGCGGCCTGGAGCGCGCTATCGAGCGCCTCTTGGGTCAGGCTGCCCTTCTCGATGAGGACGTCGGTGAATTTTCGGTCAATGAAATCGAGCAACGCTGCTTCCTCGCGGGGCACACAGGCCGGGGGTCAATGATAGGAACGGCACCTTTCTATTTCATCGGTGCACACGCATATGACCCTCAACCGCTCGAGGATTCGCGTGACTCACGTCACATCAAGCGCCGGGCGCTGTCGATGGCGTCGGCGCGGGCAGCGGGCTCGGAGTGGAGAGCGCAGGCGGGCTGGCGCTCGATGGCGTGGCGGACGGCGCAGGCGACGGCGATCCCGTCGCGTGCGATGATGGTGCAGGCGATGGCGCGAACTGTCCGCGCTTGAACGGGAACGTGGCCTTCACGCCGCCGAGCGCCTTGAAATCCTCGGTCTGCGTGTTGTAGATGACCTCGGCGGCATCAAAGGTGCGGTCGGGCAGCTCTTCCCCGTGAACGCCGCCCGTCATCGTCGCGGTGTGGGTCGTGTCGTTGAGCTTGAGAACCGGCGCCACGAGCGTGCGGTCGCCTTGCGCGACCTTGACGTGCCCGGTGGCGGTATAGGTGGTCTGCGGCCTGCGCGCGATATCGAGCTTGTCGCACCACATGGTGAGCGGCTCGCTTGAATTGTTGGCCTTGCCGAAGTTGCCGAAGCGGTGCACGAGCACGTTGCCGGTCATCGTGAACGTGCCGGCCCTCTGATTGCCGACACCGCGATCGGCGCGGAAGTCAGAATCCGAGGAGAAACCGTTCAGCTGACCAGGGACGTCGATCGCACCGGTCAGCGTATTGTAGTGGATCTCGGCGCTCTGCACCACGCGATCGTCTTCTTGAGCCGAGACGTTGCCGCGCAGCAGTCCCTGATGCGTCGCTTCGTTGAGCTGCAGATAGTCGGCATGGAGCTGACGGTTCTGCTGGACGACGACGACCGAACCCGTGGCCGTATAGGTGCTCGGTTTGCCAAAGATGCGCAGCTGGTTCGCCGTCAGGGTCATGGGTTGCGAGGATGGCCCTTGACCGACGCGCTGGTGCAAGAGCACGTGGCCGATGAGCGTCACGTCCTGGCGCTGGTAGTTGCCGATGGCGCGATCGGCTTTGAAATCGCCGTCCGGCGACACGCCGTTCACAGCTCCCGGTATGACGAAATCGCCGTTGCGATGGAAGACGCCCTCGGCGAAGGTCACGGTGAACCTGCCGATGCGCGCATCGGCCAGCGCCGGCGCGAGCGAGCCCAAAGCGGCGACCGCGATGATGACGAGCGCGATGAGCGCCGGCGCCGCGCGCAAGCGGGTGTGTGTCGTGACCGCGGATCGCGTGCTCGTCGTGACGCCTTTCCCTCCCCCGAGCGGACCTGAAGGTCCGTTGCTTCACTAAACTTATCGGACGGGCGGTGAAGTTCCCAGCTTCTCGGCGATGACCACGCTTGACAGCACCCCGGCGCGGACGACCTTCGCCTCGTCGCCCGTGCAGTCGAGGATCGTGGACTCAGCCTGCAGTGTCGACGGACCGGCGAGCAGCGCAAGCGTCGCCTGCGGCAGATCGCCTATGGCATCCGACTCGCCCGCGAATGCAGCGTGCCCCGACACGTTCGCCGATGTCGCGGCAAGCGGACCTGTCGCCCGCAGCATGGCGCGACACAGCGCATGGTCCGGACAGCGCAACGAGATCGTGTCGAGCCCGCAGGCGGCCCGCTCGTAGCGGCCGGCGCGGCGGCGCACGATGATGGCGACCGGTCCCGGCCACAGCCTTCGCATCGCGACACGCGCACAGTTCGTCAGCTCTGCGACGAACGGCGCAGCTTGCGTCGCATCTGCGATGTGCAGCGCGAGCGGTTTGTCGTGGCTGCGCCGCTTCGCGCGAAATATCGCATCGATCGCCGCCGCATCTTCCGGATCGCAACCGATGCCGTAGACTGTCTCGGTAGGGAAGATGACTGTACCGCCTGAGCGCACGCAGGCTGCGACTTCCCTCACAAGCTCGTCGTCAGACCGCTGTGCGGCACGAATGACCCGCATCTCGTCATCCCGCGTCCGGGAGGACCGCGCGAACCTCTTCGACAAATGCAATCAACGTGTCACGCATCCGGCACCAAGTCTTTTTCGTAGGTCTCATGGTGGCCTTTACCGCTGTTTCCTCCGCCATGGCGCCCATCTCATTCGGCAATCATCTGCGCCGTCACGCCCGCGACGAAGGTCAGCGTATCTTCCGCCGCACACGACGCCGCTTCGCGCACGCCCGTGCAGTCGTCAAGCGGCGCACCAAACCTGCTCTCGCGCTCTTCGCGCGAGTGCGCTCGGCAGCCTAAGCCCACAACCTAAAGCCCTTATCCCTTTTTGAGTTTGATCAAGCGTGCATCGCCCGCCGCGAGGGTGAGCGTCTCGTCGCGCGCGACGGCCACAAGCGGCGGCTTGATGCGCAGCGAGAACGTACCGGCGTGGTCGGTAGCGGCGAACACGAGCGTCTGGCGCTCGTCCGCAAGCGCCACCGCGAACGGAGCATTGCTCTCGATGTAGCGGCTCACGTCTTCGTCCAGCACGACGCAGCGGCTGCGCGAGGCAACGGGGATCGATGAATACAGCGTACGCCTGTGATAGAAGCACGACATCGTCGTTCCCATGATCGGCACGTCGCGCACACCCACCCACTTCCAGTCGTCAGGCAGATGCGGGTTGACGCGCAGTCCGTCCGGCGACGGCTCGAATCCGAGCAGCCCCTCGTATGCCAGCCACAGGTACGTCGGCGGCATCCACGGGCTCATCGCCATGCCGCGGCTTTTGAAGGTGTCGCCCGAAAGCCGCTCGGGGAACAGGCCCGGCATCACGTTCTGATACGCCTTGGGGTTCTCGACCTCGCTGATCTTCCAGATGTTGCGCATGCCATTGACCAACCGTCGCGGTGAATGGGTCTTGCTGGCGTATGCCACCCAGGCGGTGAGGTTGGGCCAGATGCCCCCAAGCAGATGCACGCCGTACTCGGGATCGTATTCCTGCTGGTTTTTGCCGACGGTGCGCACGCCGAACGGCGTCCAGAACTCGGGCGTGTAGAGCAGCTCGAGGATCTTGCGCTTGCGCTCGTCATCGGCCACTGCGAAGAGCACGGGAAATATCTGATCGCCGGTGATGTCGTGATGCGCTCCGCCTTCGGGGTCGATGTTGAGCAGGTAGAGCCCCGTCTCATCGCTCACCAGCCGGCTATTGATCGCATCCTTGAGGCGGTCACCGGCATGGCGGTATCGATCGGACGTCTCCTCATCGCCGAGGATGCGCGCCAGCGACGAGGCGAGCCGCAGAGCGCGCGCGCACTCGACGTTGATCTCGGTGACCGCACCCGAGATCTGGCTCTGAGGGATGATGTTGCGCCACCCGGAGATGCCCCAGACGTTGGCTTCCTGCGAATGTGCGACCACGAGATCGCCGCGCAACTGCGAGATGATCCAGTCGCACGCGCCGCGCACCATCGGCCACAAGCGTTCCAGCGTCGCGCGATCGTGCGTCACTGAATAGTGATGGTATGCCGCGCAGGCGATAAGCGGAGTGTCGTCGTTGATGTTGAGGTCGTAATCGCTCTTGAACGGCGGGTCGGCGCAGGCCATGATATATTCGGTGACCTTGCCGCCTTGTTCGATCCCGTACTGCGCGATGAGCTCGAAGAGCTGACGCGAGAACTCAGGCGTGAGATAGTCAGAGCCGAGCGAATACCAGGCCGCGTCGCGCACCACGACGACGTCCTGCGAGGGGTCGTTGGTGAATCCGGATCCGGCCGGGTAGCGATGCTGCACGCGCACCGTGTTGATCTTGGACCAGTCCACCGCGCGGTTGATGAGCGCATCGGGGGTGCGGATGAAGCCTGTCTGTCGCAGCCGTTCGTAATACGCTTGCGCCTCGGCCAGCGCTTCCTCGGCGCGCGGTGCTGTGCGATGCGTGGTCAGCGCCGTCGCCTCGCCTTGATGGCTGATGGCCAGGCTGAAGGCGATGGTCGCGGATGCGTTGGGCCGCACCGTCACGCCATAGGTGCGTGAGAAACCGCGGTCGGACACATAGGTGGACGTCGGCTCGCCGCTGCCCGCGAAAACGCGGACCTCGTCGGGCCGCCCGACGGTCGCCGAGATGATGAGCCCATCCTGTTCTTTGTGGCTCACCCGTTTGTTGCGTTGTCCCTGATCGGGGATCTTGTAGGTGCCCGGCCAGACGAACGCCGGATAATGGACGTCGCACATCACCGCGGCCGCATGCTCGTCTGCTCCGAGGTTCTCAAACGTCACCACGACATAGACGACGCGCAGCGGATCGCACATGGGAAGAAACGTCCGCTTGCGGATGCGGATCGCGCCGCAGGTGTACGAGGTCTCTTGATAGGCGTCAGCGTGCGTCGTGTCGACGGGCATCGCGCGCTCGCCCGCGACGTACATGTGCGTCACCCAGCGACCGCAGTAGAACTGGTTGTCGGACGCACCCCAGTACCCGGCGACGTCGCTCTGCGGGGTCAGTTTGAGAAACGACGCGAGATTGCCCAGGCATGCGCCGGTGAGCAGTTTGTCGACGGGGTAGCGGTAGGCGAACGCAGGCACGTTCGTCAGCCTAGAAGAGAGGTCGAGTGGCTGCGGTTCGCGTCAAGCAATCGCTAGAAGCGCACCCGTTGGCCCGTGCCGATGGCCACGCACGACATCGGGTCCTCGGCCACGATCACCGGGATGCCGGTGACCTCGGTCAACAGCGCGTCCAGCCCGCGCAACAGAGCGCCACCACCGGTGAGGATGATGCCGCGGTCGATGATGTCGGCGGCGAGTTCGGGCGGGGTCTTCTCAAGCACGCTCTTGACCGCATCGATGATCGAGCCGAGCGGCTCGCTGAGAGCTTCGCGCACCTCTTCCGAGGTGATGTTGACCGTCTTGGGGAGCCCGTTGATGAGGTCGCGACCGCGGATGTCCATGGTGAGCTCAGGGTCGAGCTTGTAGGCGGAACCGACGGTGATCTTGATATCCTCCGCCGTGCGCTCGCCGATCATGAGATTGTAGACGCGGCGGATATGCCGCGCGATCGCCTCATCGCATTTGTTGCCGGCGACGCGGATGGACTGGCTGACAACGATGCCACCGAGCGAGATGACGGCCACGTCGGTCGTACCGCCGCCGATATCGACGACCATGTTGCCGCTCGGCCCGTCGATGGGCAGACCCGCGCCGATCGCCGCGGCCATTGGCTCTTCGATGATGTCCACGCTGCGTGCGCCGGCGAGTTTCGCCGCGTCGCGCACGGCGCGCTCTTCCACGCTCGTGATCTCGGCCGGCACGCAGATCGTGACCGCCGGCTTGGGCCGCAGGAATGAGAAAAAGCCGTTGCTGCGCGTCACCTTCTTGATGAAATAGTTGAGCATCGCTTCGGTGACTTCGAAGTCGGCGATGACGCCATCGCGCAACGGCCGGATGGCCTGGATGTTGCTCGGGGTCTTGCCCAGCATCATGCGCGCCTCTTCACCGACGGCGAGCGTGCGCCCGGTGCGCGTGTCGCGCGCGACGACCGATGGCTCGCGCAGCACGATACCCTTGCCTTTGACGTAGACGAGCACGTTCGCCGTGCCTAAGTCGATTCCGATATCCAAGATCTGCTCCTACGAGGGTTGGACGCGAAACGGCGTGACGATCTTCGGCAGCTTGACCGTATTGCCCATGTCCGGTCTCGGGGTCACGGGCGCGACACCGCTCGCGCGGACCACGGTCGCTCCCAACGCTGCGAGCCGCTCTTCCAAGAATTCATAGCCGCGGTCGATGTACTCAAGACCGCTGATCTCGGTCGTGCCTTCTGCGGCCAACGCCGCCAGCACAAGCGCGCCGCCGGCTCTGATATCCGGCGCCGCGACCACGGCATCCTTGAGTTTGGGAACTCCGCTCACGTGCGCAGTTCGACCTGAGACGGTAATATCCGCTCCCATCCGCAACAGTTCGCTCACATAAACGAAGCGGGCGTCGAAGATCGTCTCCTCGACGTGCGAGGTGCCTTTCGCGAGCGCGAGATATGCCACCATCGGCGGCTGGAGGTCGGTCGGGAACCCCGGGTACGGAGCGGTCGTGATGTCGACCGGCTTCCAGGCAGGAACGCCCTGCACGCGCAGGCTCACACCCTTGGCTTCGACCGCGGCCCCGGTGCTCGCCAAGACCTCGCTCAGGCCTGAGAGCATGGCGGGGTCGAGCCCTGTCACCGTGACGTCGCCGCGCGTGATGGCAGCGCCCAGCAAGTAGGTGCCCGCCACCAGGCGGTCGGGGATGATCGTGTATTCGCAGCCGTGCAGCTTGCGCACGCCCTCGATACGGATCGTGCTCGTGCCCTGGCCGGTGATCTTCGCCCCCATAGCGACGAGAAAATCGGCGACGTCGACGACCTCGGGCTCCAGCGCCGCGTTCTCGATCGTCGTCTGCCCGTGCGCTCGAACCGCGGCGAGCATGAGGTTCTTGGTCGCGCCGACCGACGGCTTCGAGAGCGCGATCGTCGCACCGCTCACCTGGGAGGCCGTGACCACGACCGAGCCATGCTCGAGGTCGACGTTCGCCCCAAGCGCTTCAAAGCCGTGGAGATGCATGTCGACGGCACGCGGGCCCAAGACGCAGCCGCCGGGCAGGGGCACTTCGGCTCGGCCGAAGCGGCCGAGCAGCGCGCCCGTCACGTCGAAGGATGCGTTGAGCTTGCTGACGAGTGCGTAGGGGGCGATGTTGGAGTTGATCGAGGCCGCGTCGATGACGAGGGTGCCGCCCGGCTGCTCGCGCACGCGCGCGCCGAGGCTCTCCAAGATGGCGGCCATGACGTCGACGTCCGTGATGCGCGGCACGCGGTGCAAGACGACTTCGCCTTCGCACAAGATGGATGCGGCCATGATGGGGAGCGCGGCGTTCTTCGCACCGGGCGGCGCGAGCGAGCCTTCGAGGCGATGGCCGCCTTCCACGATCAGCCGGGTACGCAGACCCTCGAGTGAATCCATATATCTTATATGTAGCAACGGCTCTTGAACGCCGTTCCTTAACGGACCTAAAGGTCCGTTGCTTTAAAAGCCCCTCGTCTCTCGTTAATGAAGCAACGGATCTGTAGATCCGTTCACCTCAGACGGGGCGGGCGGTGACGGCGAGGCGAGCCTGCGCCCAGGCGACAGCCCGGCGCTGCGGCGCATCGTCGGCACCATGCTTCTGCGCGAGCGCTTCTTCCGCCCGCTTGAGCTCGGCTCGGGTGGCCTCGACGTCGACTTCGTCGCGCGCGAGGGCAGAGTCTGTGAGGATGATGACCCGATCGGCCAATATCTGCATGAAGCCGCCATCGACGGCGAACTGGACGCGTTGCGTCGCGGCGTTCTGATCTCCCGCGGTGCTGGCGACGGTCGCACTCACCACACCCGCGCGCAGCGTCGTGAGCATCGGCGCGTGGTTGGCCAGCGCGCCGAGATCGCCCGCCGCGCCGGGGGCGACGACGATCTCCGCGTCGCCTTCGAACTTGAGGGCGCCGGGCGTGATGACCGATAGCCGGGTGAGTGTCGCCACGTGCGCCTACGCCTTCGCCGCCATCGCCTCGGCATTGGCCTTGGCTTCGTCGATATTGCCGCACATGTAGAACGCCTGCTCGGGCAGGTCGTCGAGCTTGCCCTCGACGAGCTCTTTGAATCCGGCGATCGTCTCTTTGAGCGGCACGTACTTGCCTGGCCGGCCCGTGAAGGCCTCAGCCACGAAGAACGGCTGGCTCAAGAAACGCTGGATGCGACGAGCGCGGCGCACAGCGATCTTGTCGTCCTCTGAGAGCTCTTCCACACCGAGGATGGCGATGATGTCCTGCAGATCTCGGTTGCGCTGCAATATCTCCTGGACGCGGCGCGCGACCTGATAGTGCTCGTCGCCGACATAGCGCGGCTCGAGCAGGCGCGAGCTGGATGCGAGCGGATCGACCGCCGGATAGATGCCCTTGTCCGAGATGGAGCGCGAGAGCACGGTCGTGGCGTCCAAATGTGCGAAGGTCGTCGCCACCGCCGGGTCCGTGAGGTCGTCGGCTGGGACGTAGACCGCTTGCACGGAGGTGATGGAGCCTTTGCGCGTCGAGGTGATGCGCTCTTCAAGCGCACCCATCTCCGACGCCAGCGTCGGCTGGTAACCAACCGCCGAGGGCATGCGCCCGAGCAGTGCCGACACTTCCGAACCGGCCTGCACGAAGCGGAAGATGTTGTCGATGAAGAGCAGCACGTCTTTACCCTGCTCGTCGCGGAAGTACTCGGCCATAGTGACCCCGGTGAGGCCGATGCGCAGACGAACGCCCGGCGGCTCATCCATCTGACCGAAGATGAGGGCGGTCTTGTCGATGACGCCCGAGTGCTTCATCTCCAAATACAGGTCGTTGCCCTCGCGCGTGCGCTCGCCGATGCCGGTGAAGACCGAATACCCGCCGTGCTCCGCCGCGATGTTGCGGATGAGCTCCTGGATGAGGACGGTCTTGCCGACGCCGGCGCCGCCGAAGAGCCCGACCTTGCCGCCGCGCACGTATGGCGCCATGAGATCGATGACTTTGATGCCGGTCTCGAACATCACAGTTGTGGGGTCTTGGTCGTCGACCTTGGGCGCCTCGCGGTGGATGGGCATGAACTTCGCCGCGGCGACGGGTTTGTCCGAATCGATCGCCTTGCCCAAGACGTTGAAGATGCGGCCGAGCGTCGCTTCGCCGACAGGGACCAAGATGGGTGCGCCCGTGTCCTCCACGTCGGAGCCGCGCACCATGCCTTCGGTCGATCCCATGGCCAGGCAGCGCACCTGATTGTTGCCGAGCTCGCTTTGCACTTCAAGCGTCAGCTCGATCGCGTTGCCGTCGACGCCGACGATGGTTGTGCGCAGAGCGGTGTTGATGTCGGGCAGCGCGTCAGCTGAAGCGAACTCGACGTCGACGACGTTTCCCAAGACCTGCGTGACTTTTCCGGTGGCTGGCATATCGTTATCCTTTCAAAGCTTCGGCGCCGCCGACGATCTCAAGGATCTCTTTGGTGATGGCGGCCTGGCGGGTCTTGTTCATGACGAGCGTCAGCTCGTCGATGAGCTTGCCTGCGTTGTCGGTGGCGTTGGTCATGGCGATGAGCTGGGCTGCGAAAAACGATGCCTGCGTCTCGAGCAGCGCCTGGAAGATCGCGAATTCGAGATACTTGGGGAGCAGCGCGACGAGCACGGCCGCCGCGTCGGGCTCGAACTCGAAGGCGTTCTTCTGGCCTGGCTTTTCCGGCTCCGCGGCCGGGCTCGCCCCATCCGATGCGTTCGAGGGCGCGATGGGCAGCAATTGCGAGGGCGTCGGACGCTGCACGATGGTCGAGACGAACCTGCTCGAGACGAGCGTCAGCTTGTCGATCTTGGCGGAGAGGAAGTCGCCCGAGACGCGCTGGGCGATCTCACGCGCGAGCTCAGGGAACGGCTTGCTCTGCAACGCCCAGCTGGCTTCGACCGGATAGCCGCTCGAACGCAGCTGAACCCGGGCCTTGGTGCCCACGAGATACAGGCTCGGCTTCGTCGCTCGGCGCGCTAGCCCGAGCCCTTCGCGGACGAGGTTCGAGTTGAAGGCGCCCGCCAGCCCTTTGTCAGCAGTCATGAGCACAATGCCGTCCGCAGCGATCTCGCGCGCCTGCAGCAACGGATGGCGCACGCCACCGCTGCGGCTGAGTTCGCCCAGCATCTCACCCATAGCCACGGCATATGGCCGCGCCGCGCGCATGGCGCTCTCGGCACGCCGGATCTTCGCGCCCGCCACCATCTTCATGGCACGCGTGATCTGCTGCGTGTTCTTCAGCGACCGGACCCGGTCTTTGAGCTGGCGAAGGGTTGCCACTTAGAAGCGCTTCTTGAACTCGATGATCGCCGCATCGAGCTTCGTGCGGATGTCATCTGGGATCTCTTTGCGGTCCGCGATCGTGCTCGGGATCTCGGGATGCGCGGTCTGCAAGAACTCGTAGAACTGCTTGTGGAATTGCGAGATGCGCTCGGTCGGCACGTCGGCCAAGAAGTCTTTCACCGCGACGTAGATCTGGATGACCTCTTGGTCGAGCGACAACGGATCGAACTGCGGCTGCTTGAGCGTTTCGGTGATCTTCTCGCCGCGCGAGAGCTGGGCTTGCGTCGCCTTGTCGAGATCCGAGGAGAGCTTCGAGAAGGCGGCGAGGTCGCGGTATTGCGAGAGCTCAAGGCGCAGCTGGCCCGCGACGGACTTCATCGCTTTGGTCTGCGCGGCGCCGCCGACGCGCGACACCGAGAGGCCGACGTCGATGGCCGGACGGATGCCGCTGTAGAACAATCCGGTCTCGAGATAGATCTGACCATCGGTGATCGAGATGAGGTTGGTCGGGATGTAGGCCGATACGTCTCCCTGCTGCGTCTCGATGACCGGCAGCGCCGTCATCGAACCCGCGCCGAGCTCGTCGGAGAGCTTGGCGGCGCGCTCGAGCAGACGCGAGTGCAAGTAGAAGATGTCTCCAGGGTAGGCTTCGCGTCCCGGCGGACGCCGCAAGATCAGCGAGATCTCGCGATAGGCTTGGGCGTGCTTGGAGAGGTCATCGTAGGTGATGAGCACGTCTTTGCCCTGGTACATGAGCTCCTGGCCCATGGCGCAACCGGCATACGGCGCGATGTAGCGCAGGCTGGCGGGATCGGCAGAGTTCGCCGCGACGATGATGGTATAGTCCATCGCGCCCGCGTCGGTGAGGATCTTGTAGAGCTGCGCGACGGTCGACGTCTTTTGGCCGATCGCCACGTAGATGCAGATGACGTTCTTGCCCTTTTGGTTGATGATGGCATCGACGGCGAGCGCGGTCTTGCCGGTCTGGCGGTCACCGATGATGAGCTCGCGCTGACCTTTGCCGATGGGCACGAGCCCGTCGATGGCCTTGATGCCGGTCTGCAGAGGCTGGCTCACCGGCTGGCGTTGCACGACGGTCGGCGCCTGCGTCTCGATCGGCCGGGTGCGAGTCGTCGCGATCGGCCCTTTGTCGTCGAGCGGCTGGCCGAGCGGGTTGACGACGCGGCCGATGACCGCATCACCCACAGGCACAGAGACGATGCGGCCGGTGCGGCGCACGGTCGCCCCTTCTTTGATCTCGTTATCCGAGCCCAAGATGACGACGCCGACGTTGTCTTCTTCCAGGTTGAAGGCGATGCCGAGCAGGCCGTTGGGGAACTGCACGAGCTCACCCATCTTGACCGCGTTCAGGCCGTAGACGCGGGCGATCGCGTCGCCCACCTCGATGACGGTCCCGACCTCATCCTCGCGCGTCTCGGTATGGGCGCTGGCAATCTGCTGCTTGAGTATTCCGGCGATTTCGTCGGCGTTGATCATGACGTACTTCCTTTTGGCTGTCCGTTGGATTTGCCGTTGGGTGAGGCGGTCTCCCACGAGTCGGTGGTCGCGAGCAGATGCCGGCGAATCTCTTCGAGCTTACCCGAGACGCTCGCGTCGACGTAGCGGTCACCCACCTGCACCACGAGTCCACCGAGCAGCTCCGGCGTGAGCTTGGTCTGCGGGATGACGGTGCGCCCGTAGACCTTGGAAAGACGTTGTTGGAGCTCGGCGAGCAACCCAGAGCCGATCGGCATCGGCGTGCCGACGGCGGCCGGCTCGCGGCCAGCCTCGCGGTCGAGCATCTCGTGCATCTGGCGCGCCACGATCTGGATGAGGTTCTCGCGATGCTTGCGCACCAAGATGATGATGAAGTTGATGGTCAACTCTCCGGCTCGGCCATCGAGCACGCCGTGCAGGATCTGCTCTTTCACCCGGCGGTCGACGACAGGTGAGGTGTAGAAATTGTAGAGCTCGGCATCCGAGGCGAGCGCGGCCACGAAGCTGTCGAGCTCGGCCGTGAGCGGAGCCAGTTCATTGCGCTCCTTGGCCAGACTGAACAGCGCGGTCGAATAGCGCAGCGCGATGCTGTCCTTAAGCACGGGCGCGCTCCAGATCGGCGATGAGGCGCTCGACGAGCGTCTGTTGCTTGGCCGCGTCGATCTCGCGTTTGGCGATCTCTTGCGCTTGGCTGTGCGCTTGCTCGACCGTCTCTTCCAAGAGCTCGCGACGCACGCGGTAGCGTTCACGTTCGAGCTCTCCGCCGGCGTGCGCGAGGATGCGCTTTGCGTGTTCCAACGCCTCGGCGCGTTCATCCTCGAGGAGCTTTGCCGCTTGAGCGCCACCGACTTGGACCATGCGCGCCGAGTCGACTTTGGCTTGCTCGATAGCCTGCTTTGCTGCGGCGATCGCGGCTTCGCGCTTGTCGCGATGCGCTCGTGCGTCTTCCACCAGCTTGTTCTGATTGTGCTGCTGAACGACGAGCTGTGGCAGCGCGTACTTGTTGAACAACAACACGATGGCCGTGACGAAGATGACGAAATCGATGAGCTTGGTAATGAAGACGACGTCGTTGAAATGGGCGATGAACATGCTTACGCCACCTGCTCGCCGGTCGCGCGCTCAACCATGCTACGCGCGAGCTCCGTCACGAAGGCTTGCTGCTTCTCTTTCGCCCGCGCTCGTTCGTCAGCGACGGTTGCGTGCGCCAATGCGACGGAGGCCGCTGCCTCTTCGGCGGCTTTGCGCTCGATCACATGCGCGGCGTCCGAGGCTTGCCCGCCGGCGACACGCAGCGCTTCTTCGGTGCGGCGCCGCGCCTCGCCCAAGATGCCATCGGCTTGCGCCTGGAGCTTCGCAGCCTGTGCGGCGAGCTCGTCTCCTTCCTTGTAGAGACCGGCGACGTAGCGCTGCCGCTCCTCGATCGCGTGCCGCGTCGGCGCGATGAACAGATAGTTCAACAGCACCCAGAACACGATGAAGTTCAGGATCTGGACGAGGAACGTGCCGTCGATCGTGAGCAGCATGTCGCTGTGGTTCTAATGGCCGCCCAGGATGGGGGTGAGCGCCTTCATCACGCCGAGACCGCCGCCACCGATGAGCAGGAAGAACGCGAGCGCGATCGCGATGATCGGGAACGCTTCCAGAATGCCGAAGCCGAGGAAATAGAAGAAAAAGATGTTCGGCCGAGCTTCGGGCTGCCGCGCGATCGATTCCACCGCCTTGCTGCCGATGATGCCGTCGCCAATCGCCGAGCCGAATGCGGCGAATCCGACCATCAGCGCGAAGGCGATGATGACAGACGCGGTCAGGATTGCATTTTCCACAAGTGTACTCCCTTTAGTGTTCCGTAGTTTCTTGAGTTGGTGTTATGAGGTATGCGATGGTCAGCAGCGTGAAGACCGCCGCCTGGATCGCTCCGATGATCAGATTGAAAAAGTAGATGCCCAGCGGCACGACGACCGCGATCTTGGAGATCGGCAGACCTCCTGCGATGCTCAGCGCCGTCAGGCCGGCCCCGACCACAGCGATGAGAATCGGGACGACGAGCTGCGGCGTTCTTCCGGCCCGCTTCGCACGCGCGAGCTGGACGGCGGCCGTCATGAAGGCGATGAGAAGCAACGCGATGCCGATGACGATCGGGACGTGAAAGGTGAGGACGATCCCAGCGGTGATCACCGCGGCGACAACGACGAGCAGCACCTCGCCCGCGAAGATATTTCCGAAAAGTCGCATGGCGAGCGTGACCGGCCGCGCAAGCTCGTCGATGAGCGTGATGGGGAGCATCGGGATCCCGAGGAACAACGGTTTGATCACCAGATGCTTGTAGTATCCCAGACCGTGATTCCGGATGCCCACGAATTGGATGAGCAGGATGGTGGTGACTGCGAGCGCTGCGGTCGTGTTCAGATCGGCCGTCGGTGATTTGCCGATGAATGGAAACAGCCCAATCTCGTTCAGCAACAGGATGAAGACGAAGAGGGAGATGATGAACGGGACAAACGGCAGGCCGGCCTTACCGAGTATACCGGTCGTCGTCTCGGCCAGATAGCTGACGATGAGCTCCATGACGCTGTAGCGCTTGGAGACGACCGTGATCGGGTGCGTGGCAGCCAGCGCGCCGACCAGCAACAGAGCAAGGGCCATGGCTACCCAGGTGATGACGACCGTGTCGATGTGCACCGTGTTGAACGGCGGCGGCATGAACGACAGATGCCACAGCGGATGGGTGCCGACAGTCTCCTGCATCGCTCCCCTTTAAGCGCTCGTCTGTGCCGAACTCTTCTCGTGCGTCTCCGTTTGGGCGCACTCGATGCTGATTTGTTTCCGATAGGTGAGAATCGACACTGCTAATGGTGCGACAAATCCGGCAAGGTACGTGAAGTAGCCGAGCCAGGGTCCGCGCCCAACGATGATCAGGGGTGCGGCGCCGGCGACGAACACACGGACGAGCGATTCGATCGTCAAAAACGGCAAGTAGCCTTTGCCGCCTTTCGTCAGCCGGTTGAAGCTTGTGGCGATGTGGAAAAGGTAGGCCAGGCCGATGAGCGTGCCGGCGACGAGCGCAAGCGCCGGGACCTTCGTGTGGCCGAATATCGCAAGTCCCAGCGCTGCGATCGTCGCAAACACCAGACTACGCGACACGACCGCTGCCGAGAAATGGCGCAGGTTTGGCATGGGGCTCGAGGTCGTTCGGCCCTGCTGTGGCAACGGACCTTCACGCCATGTGCCAATGGGCGCTCGCGAACGGACCTAAAGGTCCGTTGCTACACATCCACTGCTACATCTTTTCAGAGAGCTGGCGGAACATCGAGACGATGCCACCGACAAAGCCAAGCACGATGCCGACTGGGATGGCCCAGTCCCAATGCATGAATCGCGATGCAAGCCAACCCAGCCCAAACCCGACGATGATCGTACCCAAGACCGACACGCCTGCGCCGCCGAGTTGTGCGAGCGAGAGCGGGTTTTGTTGCTTCATGGTGCCGGGATGAATTCGTCAGGGAGCGGGGCGCCGCGCAACAACGCTTGTAGACCCTGAGCGATGCGCTGTGACGCTTTGCCATCGCCGTACGGGTTGGCCGCTTTCGCCATCTTCTGATACGCGGCTTTGTCATCGAGCAGCTCGCTCAAGTGCCCGACGATCTCTTCTTCTCGTATGCCGGCCAAGCGCAGCGTTCCGGCTTGCAACCCTTCGGGCCGCTCGGTGACGCGCCGCAGCACGAGCACAGGCTTGCCAAGCGTCGGTGCTTCTTCTTGCAGCCCGCCGGAATCAGTGGCCACGAGCGTGGCATGCGCGATGGTCGCGACCAGACGCCGGTAGCCCAGCGGTTGCATGAGCAGCACCCGCGGCACGCCTTCGAGGTTGCGGCGCACCGCTTCGACGATCGGCGGATTGGGATGCACGGGCCAGACGAGCGACACGTCGGGCCGCTCGCCGACCACTCGTTTGAACGCACGGCAGATCGCCTCGAGCGGCTCTCCCAGATTCTCGCGACGGTGCGCCTCAGCGAAGATCATGCGCGGCGTCGACACCGCGACGGCATCGGCGTCGCTGACGCTCGCGTGTATCTGCATGAACGCGTCGATGACGGTGTTGCCGGTGACGATGATGCTCGTCGCGTCTTTGCCCTCGCGCAGCAGGTTGTGCCTGGCGAGCGGCGTTGGCGCGAAATGATAGGTGGCAAGCACCCCCGTAAGCCGCCGGTTGACCTCTTCGGGAAACGGCTCGTAGATCGTGCTCGTGCGCAAACCGGCCTCGACGTGACCGACCGGGATCTTCTGATAGTAGGCCGCGAGCGCCGCCGCGGTCGAGGTCGTCGTGTCGCCGTGCACGAGCACGACATCCGGTCGCACGTCAGCAAGAACGGTGCCGATGCGCTCGAGCACGCGGGTGGTGACGTCCGTCAGCGTCTGACCCTCGGTCATGACGCCAAGATCGTACTCGGCCGTGATGCCGAAGAGATCCAGCACTTCGTCGAGCATCTCGCGGTGCTGCGCGGTCGCGATGGTGACGCAGCGGAATCGCGGATCGCGTGAAAGCGCCGCCACCACCGGTGCCATCTTGACCGCATCCGGACGCGTGCCGAACACGACCGCCACCACGAGGGGAGACTTCAAAACACGTGCGGGCCTCCCGGCCGCGAGAGCACGATGGCGATGGCTCCGAGGATGCAACAGACGAGGTAGATGAGGTTGACCACCTGTCGCTGGGAAAGACCAACGTCGAGCAGCTGATGATGCACGTGGCTGCGGTCAGCGTCGAATAGCGGCGCTCGCTTGCCGATGCGCGCGACGATCACGCGCGCGGTGTCGAGGATGGGCAGGGCGAGCACGATGAGCGGCACGAGCAGCGAGATGCCCACCGCCACTTTTTCCGTCCCCATGACGGCGGCGCTGGCCAGCACGAAGCCGACGAAGAGCGACCCGCCGTCACCCATGAAGATGCGCGCCGGATTGTAGTTGAAGGGCAAGAATCCGGCTGCCGCTCCGCCGAGCGCGCACATGGTGATGGCGACGAGATACTCGTGGTGCCACCACGAGACGATGACCATGGTGATCGAGGCGATGATGGTCACGCCGGTGACGAGCCCGTCGAGACCGTCCATGAAGTTGATGGCATTGACCATGCCCAGATACCAGAAGAGCGAGAACGGGATGGCGAGCCAGCCCAGCTCCACATAGCCGAAGTGCGGCAGCGTGAAACCGTACACCGTGAATTTATAGAGGATGACGGTGATGGCCGCGACGATCAACTGGGCCAAAAATTTCCGGCCGGGCTTCATCCCCATGACGTCATCCCACAGGCCCACGCCGAGCATGAGCGTGCTGCCGAAGAGCAAGCCGATGATGAACGCCAAATCGCGCGTGCCCAAGTAATGGTGGATGACGAAATTGTTGGTGAGCGCGACGTTGAGCATGGCGAAGAGCGCGAGCATGAAGCCGATGAAGATCGCAAGCCCACCCAGGCGCGGTGTGGGCTGCGAGTGCACGCGCCGTTCGTCATCGGGTTCGTCGAACACGCCGAGCGCGAAGGCCATGCGCCGCACGAGCGGGGTGACGATGGCGCAACTGGCGGCGGCGAGCACGAAGGTCAGCCCGCACAACCAGTAGATGTTGATGTTGATGAGGTGCTGATACACGGGCCGCTTAGCCCGCCGGCTCGGCGAACCGCTCGAGGACCACACCCGATTCGGCCAATAGCTCGAAGGCCAACGGATCGGGATAGGTCTCCTCGTAGACGACGCGCACGACCCCTGCGTTGATGAGCAGCTTGGTGCAGTTCAAGCACGGGTTGTTGGTGCAGTACAGTGTCGCGCCGTCGATGGAGATGCCGTGGCGTGCGGCTTGCACGATCGCGTTCTGCTCGGCGTGCGTCGAGCGCGCACAGTGTCCGTTGAGCAGATCGCCACCGCTTGTGTGGTCGCAGTGGCGCAGCCCGGCCGGAGCGCCATTATACCCGGTGGCGAGGATGAGCTTGTTCTTGACGAGCACGGCGCCGACGGCTTTGCGCGAGCAGGTCGCTCGCGTCGCCACCGCACGCGTGATGGCGCAGAAGTAGGCATCCCATGAGGGACGATCGTGCAGGTGCGGGTTGAGCACCGAGGTCGCGTCGCTCACGCGCCCGTGCCCTGCCGGTCGAGCGTGCGAGCGGCGACCTCCGGGATCCGCCCCGCGCCCGCGCCGAACAGGCGGTCCCCCGCGTCCCCGAGGCCCGGGATGATATAGCCATGGTCGTTGAGATGGCGGTCGACCGCGCAGGTGAACGCCCGCAGCTTCGGGTGCTCGCCGAACAGCGCTCGCACCCCCTCGGGCGCAGCGATCAACGAGATGTAGCGAAGATCCTCGATCGTCGCGCCGCGTTCGAGCAAGAGCGAGATCGTCGCGATGGCGGAGGCGCCGGTGGCAAGCATCGGATCCAGCACGAACGCGCGCCAGCCGTGCAGCTTGTCGGGAAGGTTGACGTAATATGGCACGGCCCGCAGCGTGTCCGGATCGCGGTAGATCCCGACATGCGCGACGTGCGCCTGCGGCATGAGCGCGTGGAACCCGGGGACGAGGCCGAGGCCCGCACGCAGGATGGGAACGAGCAGCGGCACGCGCACCACACTTTTCGCCGGAGCCCAGCCGAGCGGCGTCGCGACCTGCGTGTCTGCCACTTCCAAGTCGGCGGTCGCGGGCCAGGCGAGCAAGGTGGCAAGCTCTGCGCACAGCTCGCGGAACTCTTTGTTCGGCGTCGCCGCGTCGCGCAGGCGTCCAAGCTTGTCGGCGACCAGTGGATGATCGACGATCTCCAGGTGAGGGAAATCCGGATGGGTGATGAGACCCTTCATAGCGGTAAGCGCCCCCGCCGTTCTAGGGCACGCCGAAGCGCGAGGTGAGTTCGTAGACGCGCGCGCGCAATGCATCGCGTTTCATGCCATGGTCGACGTCGTCCATGGCGGCGCTCATGATGTCGGCGATCTCCTCCATCTCTGGCTCTTTGAGCCCGCGCGTGGTGATGGCCGGGGTGCCGACGCGCACGCCGCTCGCCACGGACGGCGGATTCTTGTCGAACGGGATCGTGTTCTTGTTCACCGTGATGCCGATCGTGTCCAGGTATTCCTCGACCACTTTGCCGGTGAGGCCGCGCACCGAGACGTCGACGAGCATGAGATGATTGTCCGTGCCGCCGGTGACGATGCGCAACCCGCGAGCCTCAAGCGCTGCGGCCAGCGCCTTGGCATTGGCGACCACCTGCGCAGCATACTGCTTGAACGCAGGGGCGAGCGCTTCGCCGAAGGAGACCGCTTTCGCCGCGATCACGTGCATGAGCGGTCCGCCCTGCAGACCTGGAAAGACCGTCTTGGCGATCCCCTTGCCCCGCTCGGCATCGGTCATGACCACGCCGCCGCGCGGTCCGCGCAGCGTCTTGTGGGTCGTCGTCGTCACGTAGTCCGCATGCCCGACCGGACTGGGATGGATCCCGGCGGCGACCAGGCCCGCGACATGCGCGATGTCGGCGAAGAGCAAGGCTCCCTGCTCGTGGGCGATGTCGGCAAAGGCGTTCCAGTCAGGCAGACGCGAGTACGCGCTCCAGCCGGTGACGATCATCTTCGGTTTGTGGGCGCGGGCGATAGCGCGGATCTCATCGTAGTCGAAGCGTTCGGTCTTCGCGTTCACGCCGTAGGTGGCGACGTTGTACATCTTGCCGCTGAAGCTGACCTTGCTGCCGTGGGTGAGATGTCCGCCATGGTCGAGCGCCGTGCCCATGATCGTGTCGCCCGGCGAGAGTGCCGCGAAGTACACCGCCATGTTGGCCTGCGCGCCTGAATGCGGCTGGACGTTTGCGTATTCGACGCCGAACAGCAGCTTGAGCCGCTCGATGGCCAGCGTCTCGACGATGTCCACGAACTCGCACCCGCCGTAGTAGCGCTTGCCCGGATAGCCTTCGGCGTACTTGTTGGTCATCACCGAGCCGGCTGCTTCGCGTACCGCCGCGCTGACGTAGTTTTCGGATGCGATCAACTCGAGGTTGCGTCGCTGGCGCTCCTCTTCCAGCTCGATCGCACGCGCGACTTGCGGGTCGCTTGAGGCCAGCGCCGCTTGTTCGAGTAGCCGCGCGTTCATCGCGTCACTCCCTGCGTGGTGTGCTCCGGCCGCGCCGCCGGGTAGTCGTCGATCTGCTCGACGCGACGCTGATGGCGCCCACCCTCAGCCTCGGTGACGAGCCAGACTTCTAGGCATTCGCGCACCATTTCCCAACCGGTGAGCCGCTCGCCGAAGCAGATGACGTTGCAATCGTTGTGCTGGCGCGACAATCGCGCCGAGTATGGCTCGACGATGGACGCGGCACGTACGCCTTTGACTTTGTTGGCCGCCATGGCCACGCCCAAGCTCGACCCGCACACGAGCACGCCGCGATCGCATTCGCCGGCGCCGACAGCCTCGCCGACTTTGAAGCCGATGAGCGGATAGTCGACCGGGTCGGTGGAGTAGGTGCCGAAATCCACCACCTCATGGCCCAAGCCGCGCAGATGCTCGGCGATCATGCCCTTGAAACCGAAGCCCGCATGATCCGCGCCCACGGCGATGCGAAGGCTGTTGTTGGCGGTCACCACGATGTGCTCGTTCTCCTCGTCGTCGTTTTGAGCCTGGTACAGCGCGCCGAAATCAGGTGGCGCGCCGCTCGAGCGCGCGAAATATGGCGGGCATAGAGGACTGCAGCTGATCTCGCACCGCGCGCACCTCGGCTGCATCGCCGCCGATGGGATCGGGGACGTCGCCTAGCCCGGTGAGGTCGTTGAAGCTCACAACCTTTTCGCGATCCTTGGGGAATGCGGTGTGCAGCATGTCGCGTTGCGGATCGGTCATGGTGACGACGAGCGTCGCGCGCGCGACGAGTTCGGCATTGGCAGCTTGAGAACGGTGATGTTCGAGCGAGAGGCCGATCTCGTTCATGGTCGCCTGCGCGATGGTCGCAGCAGCATAGCCCGGCAAGGCGTGCGTACCCGCGCTCGCGACGTGGACCGAGAGGCCGCGCCGCTGCGCCTCGGCGGCGGCGATGACCTCGGCGATGGCGCTGCGACACGCGTTATGCGCGCAGATGAAGACGAGAACCGGGCGCGATGCGGGCATATTTGCCTGACTTCCCTAGGTAGCTTTGGCCACCCTGGAGAGCATAGCGTCAAGCTCGGCGGGCGTCGGCAGCGAGGGGATCGCGCCCTCGCGCAGACATGCGCACGCTCCGGCGGCAATGCCATATCGGGCCGCGTCGGCGAGCGTGGCAAAGGTCAGGTCCTGGGCGTGGGAGGGGCCGAGGCGCCACAGGATCGCTGCCATCATCGCGTCGCCCGCCCCGGTGCTGTCGACCACGTCCACGCGTGGTGCTGCAAGGTCGCCCGTCGTGCCCCCGGATGCGAACCAGCGGCAGCCACGCGCTCCAAGCGATACGATGACCGCCCGCGTCATCTCGCCGAGCAGCGCCGGCGCGTCCTCGACGTGCAGGCCGAGCGCGTGCAGGTCTTCGTCCGACAGCTTCACGAGGTGAGCGGCGGCACAGCCGGCCCGCAGCGCCTGGTGCATGTCGTGCGAACTGGTGAAGAGCGTCTGCCTGGCGTTTGGATCGAAGCTCACAAGCGCGCCGGAGCGAGCAGCCGATGCGGCGGCGGCAAAACAGGTGGAGCGCGCGGGCTCGCTGCTCAAGAGAACGCCGCCGAAATGCAACACGTGTGCGCGCGCGAGTTCGCTTTCGTCGACGTCCGCCAGCTGGCTGTCGGCGCCGGGATTTCGCACGAAGACGAAATCTCGCTCACCCGCTTCGCCGCGCGCCACAAACGCGAGCGTGGTGTGGGCATCGACCGTGCGAACGCCGCTCACGTTCACACCTTCACCCTCAAGTGTGCGTAGCAGAAAGCGGCCGAACGCGTCGCGGCTCAGCGCGCCTGAGAAATGCGCCTCACCGCCGAGCCGTGCGATGCCGACCGCGACGTTGGCCACTGCGCCACCGGCAGCTCGGCGGAAGAGCTCGCTCGCACCGACGTCGCCGAGTCGC